>NZ_SRID01000579.1 GCF_004684805.1 Streptomyces palmae | reverse complement strand
GCCCAGGACCCCCGTGAGCACCCCCACCGGCAGCTGGTCGGCCCCGAACGCCCGCTGGGAAACCCAGTCCGAGGTGACCAGCAGGAGGGCCCCGGTCCAGGCCGAGGGCAGCAGATTGGGGCCGGGCGCCCGGGTCAGCCGGCGGGCGACCTGCGGGGCGACCAGGGCGACGAAGGCGATCGGGCCGGCGGCGGCCGCCGCCGCGGCGGTGAGCAGCACCGCGGTGAGCATCATCAGCAGCCGGGTCCGTTCGACCCGCACCCCCAGGGCGTACGCACTGTCGTCACCCATCTCCAGCATGCGCAGCGCCCGCCCGTGGCCCAGGGCCAGTGGCATCAGCACCGCGCAGACACAGGCGAGCGGCCATACCTGGTCCCATTCCCGCCCGCTCAGCGAGCCGGTGACCCACAGCAGGGCCCGGGCCGCGTCCAGGATGTCCGCCTTGGTGAGCAGATAGCCGTTGACGGCGGAGAGCATGGCGGACATGCCGATGCCGACCAGCACCAGCCGGTAGCCGTGCACTCCCCTGCGCCAGGCCAGCGCGTAGACGGCGAGCCCGGTCAGCACGCCCCCGCCCACCGCGCCGGCGGCCACCGCGGTCTCGCTCCCCTGGAAGAGCACGATCACGGTGAGCGCGCCGGCCGCCGAGCCCTGGCCGAAGCCGATCACGTCGGGGCTGCCCAGCGGATTGCGGGACACGCTCTGGAAGATCGCGCCGGCCAGCCCGAGGGCGGCGCCGACCAGCAGCCCCACCAGCACGCGGGGCAGCCGCAGTTCGTTGACGACGAAGTCCTGCGCCGCGGTCCCGCCACCGGACAGGGTGCGCAGCACCTCCATGGGCGGCACCGGGTAGTCGCCGGTGCCGATCAGCACCACGCCCATGGCGAGCGCGGCGGCGGCGAGCAGGCCGCCGGCCACCAGGGAGCGGGTGTCGACGCGGACCGACAGGCCGCGGGCGCGCAGGGTGCGGCCGCCGGGGCCCGGCGGGTCGGTGGGTCGCCGGTCGGCGTGCGGGCTCACAGCTGGGCCATCCTTCGGCGGCGTACGAGGTAGATGAAGACGGGGCCGCCGATCAGGGTGGTGACCACGCCGACCTGGAGTTCGGAGGGGCGGACGGCGATCCGGCCGATGATGTCCGAGCCGAGCAGCAGGACCGGCGAGAGCACCGCCGCGTACGGCAGGATCCAGCGCAGATCCGGACCGGTGAGCGCGCGCACCATGTGCGGCACCATCAGTCCGACGAAGGCGATGGGGCCGCAGGCGGCGGTGGCCGCCCCGCACAGCAGGGTGATCGCGGCCATGGCCAGCACCCGGGTGCCGGTCAGCCGGGCGCCGAGGGCGCGCGCGGTGTCGTCGCCCAGGGCGATGGCGTTGAGCGGCCGGGCCAGCGCCAGCGCCAGCACCACGCCGACCGCCAGGAAAGGGGCGACCTGCTCGATCACCCTGACGTTCGCGGAGGCCAGGGAGCCGACCGTCCAGAAGCGCATCCGGTCCAGCGCCGCGGAGTCCAGCAGCTGCACGGCGTAGACATAGCCGTAGAGGGCGGCGTACAGGGCGTTCCCGGCCAGTGCCAGCCGGACCGGGGTGGCGGCGCGGCTGCCGCCCAGCGCGTACACCGCGGTGGAGACCACCGCCGCGCCCAGGAAGGCGAACCACACATAGCCGGTCAGCGAGGTGACGCCGAGGAAGCTGATGGCCGATACGACCGCGGCCGAGGCACCGGCGTTGACCCCCAGGAGCCCGGGGTCGGCGAGCGGATTGCGGGTGAGCGCCTGCATCACCGCGCCCGCCAGCCCCAGGCCGACGCCGGCCAGCAGGCCCAGCAGGGTGCGGGGCAGGCGTACGTCCCGGATCACCACATCGGTCTTGTTCCCGGAGTAGTGGAACAGCCCGTGCCAGACCTGGTCGAGCGGGATGGGCTTGGCGCCCACCGCGAGGCTCGCCGCGGTGATCAGCGCCAGCGCGGCCAGGGCGAGCAGCAGCCCGGCGGCGCGGCGCGGGGCGCGCGGGGACGGCGGTGGGACCGCGGCCGGCGTCGCGGCCCCGGCGCGCGGGGGACTGGCCAGGGACACGCGGAAATCCACCTCGCAGCGGCACAGGAAGACCGGGAAGAAACTTAGGTTAGGTTAACCTAAGTCTCAACTCCCGGTGCGGCAACCCCAGCAGCCTCGGTGCGGCAACCCGGGGGAGCCTCCGGGGCACCCCCCGCAGCCTCGGTGCGGCAACCCCCAGCAGCCCCCGGCCGGTCCCGGGGCACCCCCCGGACGACACCGCACGCCGCTCCGGCCGCCCTGCCGTCCGAAACCACTGAGGGTCGGTCACTCCCCCCTGGCAGCCCGCGATCCGGCCAGGCTCACCATCCCAACCGCGCCAGCGCCCTCCCGCAGTCCGCCGTGAACGCCGCCTTCCCCGCCGCCGTCCAGGCCGCGGCGCACAGGGCGCGCAGCCCGTCCAGACGGTCCTCGCCCTCCCCGCCGAGCCGCAGCCCGTCCCCGTCCACCGAGGCCGACCAGCCACCGCAGCGGAATCCGGCGTTCCCGCCCTCCGCCACCACCTCCGGCTGCCCGGCCAGCAGCCCGCGCAGGTCGGCGGCGACATAGGTCGGCCGGTGCCGGGGCTCGGCGGCGAGCAGCAGGGCCGGAGTGGTCACCCCGGTCAGCACCAGCAGCGAGTCCACCCCGCCCGCCCAGGCGCCCTCGATAT
>NZ_SRID01000578.1 GCF_004684805.1 Streptomyces palmae | reverse complement strand
GCGGTGGGTGGGCGTCAACTGTCCGTACTGCGAACGGAATTGGCCGGAAAGCGGTCCTTGCAGCCCCCTTCGTGGCGTTCGGATAATCGCATCAAATGATTGGCATGTGCGTGCCAAGCGTCTCGAGTGTGCCGAGCATGCGTGCCAATTCCCGTTCCCTCCCTCCCCCACGAGAGGACATCCCTTGCGGAACATCCTGAAGAACGTGAAGAGATCGCTGGCGCTCGCCGCGGTCGCGCTCGCCGGCATCAGCCTGTTCCCCGGCACCGCCGCCGCCCGGTCGGACGACGGCCAGGCCCAGTCGACCACCCAGCCGGTGGTGGGCGGCACCCGCGCGGCGGAGGGTGAGTTCCCCTTCATGGTCCGCCTCTCCATGGGCTGCGGCGGCGCCCTCTACTCCAAGACCCTGGTGCTCACCGCCGCGCACTGCGTCAGCGGCAGCGGCGCCAACACCTCGATCACCGTCACCGCCGGCTCGGTCGACCTCCAGAGCCCCAACGCCATCAAGGTCAAGTCCACCCGGGTGCTCCAGGCCCCGGGCTACAACGGCTCCGGCAAGGACTGGGCACTGATCAAGCTCGCCCAGCCGATCAACCTGCCCACGCTCAAGATCGCCGACACCACCGCCTACAACAACGGCACCTTCACCATCGCCGGCTGGGGCGCGGCCACCGAGGGCGGCGGCCAGCAGCGCTACCTGCTCAAGGCCACCGTCCCCTTCGTGGACGACGCCACCTGCCAGTCCGCCTACGGCGGCGACATCATCCCCAACGAGGAGATCTGCGCCGGCTATCTGCAGCAGGGCGGCGTGGACACCTGCCAGGGCGACTCCGGCGGCCCGATGTTCCGCAAGGACAGCAACGGCCAGTGGATCGAGGTCGGCATCGTCAGCTGGGGCCAGGGCTGCGCACGCCCCGGCTACCCCGGCGTCTACACCGAGGTGAGCACCTTCGCCAGCGCCATCCAGAGCGGCGCGGCCCAGCTCGGCGGCTGAGCCGCCACCGACAGGCGCCGCCCCGGCCGGAACTCCCCCTCCCGGCCGGGGCGGCGCCACCGCACGCCACTCGACCCGGCCCCGCCCGAGCGAGGCCGGCGCCACCCGTCCGGGTCCCGACCCGGACCACCGGACCACCGCCCGGCCACGCCGGTACCGCCCCACCCGGTGCCCGCGACCCGGACCACCCGACCACCATGTAGACGTCCACGCCGCCCCGGCGCCCGGCCGCATAGGGTCTGACCATGACCAACAGCGAGATCGACGAATCCGTCCGGGCCGAGCTGACGCGGCTGCGCGAGAGCATCGACAACATCGACGCGGCCGTGGTCCACATGCTCGCCGAGCGCTTCAAATGCACCCAGCAGGTCGGCCACCTCAAGGCCGCCCACAAACTGCCGCCCGCCGACCCCGCCCGCGAGGCCCGCCAGATCGCCCGGCTGCGCCAGCTCGCCGAGAGCGCCAAACTCGACCCCGCCTTCGCCGAGAAGCTGCTCAACTTCATCATCGCCGAGGTGATCCGGCACCACGAGACCATCGCCGACCAGCGCTGAGCGGCCCGGAAACCCGCCGGGCCCGCCGCCTGGCACCCCGTGGCTCTGCCGGCAGAAAATCCCCCGGCGCCGCCCGCCCGCCGTACGGCAGCATGACGCCATGTCCGTACTGACGCGCGACGAAGCGCAGACCCGAGCCCGTCTGATCGACACCCACCACTACACCGTCGACCTCGATCTGACCCGCGGCCCCGAGGTGTTCCGCTCCACCACCACCATCGCCTTCAGCGTGCGCGAGGCGGGCGCCGACACCTTCGTCGACCTCAGGGCCACCACCCTGCACCAGGCCACCCTGGACGGCCGCCCCCTGGACCCGGGCGCGTACGCCGGCGAACGCCTGCGGCTGACCGGACTCGCCCCGGGGCGGCACGAGTTGCGCGTCGAGGCCGACATGCCCTACTCGCACACCGGCGAGGGCATGCACCGCTTCACCGACCCGGCCGACGGCGAGACCTACCTCTACAGCCAGTGCTGCATGGGCGACGCCAACCAGGTGTTCGCCGCCTTCGACCAACCCGACCTCAAGGCGGTCTTCGAGGTCACGGTCACCGCCCCGCCCACCTGGACGGTCCTGGGCAACGGCATCGCCGAGCGGGTGGGCGACCCCGACCAGGGCCGCTGGGCCCTCGCCGCCACCCCGCCCATCAGCACCTATCTGCTGGCGGTCGCCGCCGGCCCGTACCACTCGATCCGCACCGAGCACCGCGGACTGCCCTTCGGGCTGCACGTCCGCCGCTCACTCGGCCGCCACCTCGACACCGAGGCCGAGGAGATCCTCGAGATCACCACCCGCTGCTTCGACCGCTACCACGAGCTCTTCGACGAGCCCTACCCCTTCGACTCCTACGACCAGGCGTTCGTACCCGAGTTCAACCTGGGCGCCATGGAGAACCCGGGCCTGGTCACCTTCCGCGACGAGTACGTCTACCGCTCGGCCGCCACCGACGCCCAGCGGCAGGACCGCGCCATGGTCATCGCCCACGAGATGGCCCACATGTGGTTCGGCGACCTGGTCACCATGGCCTGGTGGGACGACATCTGGCTGAACGAGTCCTTCGCCGAGTACATGGGCTACCAGATCCTCACCGAAGCCACCCACTACACCGGTCCCTGGACCGACTTCGGCATCCGGGGCAAGAACTGGGGCTACGACGCCGACCAGCGCCCCTCCACCCACCCCGTCGC
>NZ_SRID01000577.1 GCF_004684805.1 Streptomyces palmae | reverse complement strand
CCTCGGCCGGCGCGCCCCCCGCGGTGGGCTACCCGGCCGAGACATCCGCCGCCCCCGGCGCGTACCCGGCGATGCCCGGGCAGCGGGACGGGGCCTACGACGACTGGCCGGCGCAGGGCCAGCAGCCGTACCCGTCCGCCGGGTACGGCTACCAGGAGGCCCCCCACCAGACCGGCGGCTACCCGGACGCCTCCTACCCGGCCGGCGGTTACCCGGACGCCTCCTACCAGGGCGGCGGCTACCAGGGAGCCGACGGCACCTACCCGCCCGGGACCGGTGCCGCCGACGGCACGTACCCCGACGGCCAGTACGCCCCGGGCGGCTACCCGGTGACGGCCTCCCAGGCCGACCCCTACACCGACCAGACCGGCCAGTACCCCGGCCCGGCCTACGGCGGCCGGCCCGAGGCCCCCCGCGACGGGAGCGAGCAGCAGCGATGAACCGCACCACCCTGTCCCTGATCGCCGCCGTCGCGGCGCTGGCCGCCGTCACCGGAGTGGCGGCGGTGGCCGGCGGGACCTCGGACTCCGGCGACGGCACCCGGGCCGCGGCGGCCACCGGGCTGCCGGTCGAGCGCTCCAGCCTGGTGTGCCCGTCGCCGAGCGCCTCCGATGTCGCGTCGACCACCTACACCGCCTTCAGCCCCGGCTGGCAGGGCGCCAAGAGCGCCGGCGCCGAGCAGGCGGCGAAGGGCAGCGCGCGGCTGCTGCCCGCCGCGGGCTCCGCGGACGGATCCGGCCCGACCGACACGGACACCGACACCGAGACCGAGGGCGGATCCAAGGGCAAGCGCAAGGCCACGACCGGCGGCGCGCCCATGGTGCCGCTGGAACAGCCCGGCACACCGGTCACCGACACCGCCGAGGGCTCCGGCGCGTCCGCCCTGACCGGAACCGCGGACGGTCGGCTGGCGCCGGGCTGGACGGTGCAGCAGACCACCACCGTGGACGCCGGCGTGGGCCGCGGGCTGCTCGGCACCTCCTGCACCGCCCCGGACACCGACTTCTGGTTCCCGGCCGCCAGCACCGCGAGCGACCGGCAGGACTACATCCATCTGACCAACCCGGACAGCGGCCCGGCGGTGGTGGACCTGGAACTGTTCGGAGCCGACGGGGAAGCCGGGTCGAGCGAGGCGATCAACGTCCCCGGCCGGTCCACCGTGGCCCTCCTGCTCTCCACCCTGACCAAGGAGCCGCAGATCAACCTGACCGTGCACGTCACGGCACGGGCCGGGCGGGTCGGCGCCAGCGTGCAGGCGGCCGACACCAATCTCGGCGGCGACTGGCTGCCCGCGTCCGCGGACCCCGCGCCGAGCCTGGTCCTGCCCGGCATCCCGGCCGACGCCACGGGGGTCCGGCTGGTGGCCTTCGCCCCCGGCGAGGACGCCGACCTCAAGGTGCGCCTGTCCGGACCGTCCGGCTCCATCACCCCCGCCGGAAATGCGTCCTTGCACGTCAAGGGCGGTATGACGGCGGCGGTGGACCTCGGCGACGTCACCAAGGGCGAGCCCGGTTCGCTGATCCTCACCTCCTCGGACGGCCAGGGCACCCCGGTGGTCGCCGCGCTGCGGATCACCCGCGGCAAGGGGGACAAGCAGGAGACCGCGTTCATCCCCGCCGCCCCGGCCATCGACACCCGCGGCACCGTGGCGGACAACCGCGCCAAGGGCAGCACCCTGACGCTGACCGCGCCGGGGGAGACGGCCAAGGTACGGGTCACCTCCTCGGCGGCCACGGGCGGCGGCAGCCCGGCCAGTGAGACCTACACGATCAAGGCCGGCACCACCATCGCCAAGGCGCCCCCGCGGCCGTCCGGCGGGAAGGGCGCCTTCGCGGTCACCGTGGAGCGGCTCTCCGGCGGTCCGGTCCACGCGGCCCGAACGCTCGCCCTCACCCAGGACGGCCTTCCGATGTTCACCATCCAGACCCTGCCGGACGACCGGGGCACCGTGGCGGTCCCGGCAGCCGGCCAGGACCTGTCCCTGCTGAACCACTGACGACCCGGCCCGCCCGAGGGACCGCGACGGCTCACGGAGGGGGGTCGACCGGCAGACCGCCGGCGGCCCCCAGCCGCTTCCCGCACCGGCTCAGCCGTATCCCGCACCGGCCCCAGCCGCGTTCCCGTGCCGGCCCTCAGTCCTGCCCGTACCGCGGATCGACCGACTCCGGGGCGAGCCCCAGCAGCTCGGCGACCTGCTCCACGACCACCTCGTGCACCAGCAGGGCCCGTTCGTCGCGGCTCTTGGAGCGGAGTTCCACCGGACGGCGGTAGACCACGATCCGGTCGCGCCGGTCGCCCTGGCCGGCCAGGAAACCGCCCAGCGGCACCGTCTCGTCATCCCAGGGCAGTGTGGCGCCGGCCGGCTCCCCGCCGCCCATCCCCGGCACCTCGAACACCAGGAACTCCACCGCGGCCAGCTGCGGCCAGCGCCGCTCCAGCCGCTCGGCCGACTCCTGCACCAGGTCCCGGAAGGAGTCCGCGCGGCTGGCCGACAGCGGCACCTGCGGGGGCGCGATGGGTCCGCGCATACCGCGTCCGTGCCGGTCGCGGCGGCGCGGACGCGGATCGGACGGGTTGGGGACACCCCCGGCCGGAGGCGGTACAGACCTGGTCATCACTCACGAGAGTAGCTGTCACCGGCTTTCCGACAGGGGGCAATCGGACACCGCGCCTGGTCACGGCATGAGCATTCCAGCCACCCGTAGGGCAAAAACAGCCGTCTCGCGCACCCCCGGCCACCGTCCCCCGCCC
>NZ_SRID01000576.1 GCF_004684805.1 Streptomyces palmae | reverse complement strand
GGGTGGTGAGGTTCAGGTGGGGGTAGATGGTGCCGTCGCGGAGCTGGAGGGCCGTTTTGACCAGGCCGCTGATCCCGGCGGCGGACTCCAGGTGGCCCAGGTTGGTCTTGAGGGAGGCGACGGTGACCGGGTTCTCGGTGGAGTGCGACTCGGCGAAGACCGCGCTGATGGCGCCCATCTCGATGGGGTCGCCCAGCGCGGTGCCGGTGCCGTGCGCCTCGACGTAGGAGATGTCGCCGGGGGCGAGGCCGGCGTTGGCGAGCGCCGCCCGGATCACGCCTTCCTGGGCCGCGCCGTTGGGCACCATCAGCGCGCTGGACTCGCCGTCCTGGCGGACCGCCGAGCCGCGCAGTACGGCGTGGATCCGGTCGCCGTCGCGCTGGGCCCGGGAGAGCAGCTTGAGGACGACCACGGCGCCGCCCTCGCTGCGGCAGTAGCCGTCGGCGCTGTCGTCGAAGGTCTTGCAGCGGCCGTCCGGGGCGAGCATCTTCGCCTGCGAGGCCATGATGTGGCCCATCGGGTCGTGGATGGTGTTCACCCCGCCGGCCAGTGCGATGCCGCACTCGCCCAGTCGCAGGGCCTGGGCGGCGAGGTGCACGGAGACCAGCGAGGCGGAGCAGGCGGTGTCCACCGTCATGCTGGGGCCGCGCCAGCCCAGGAAGTAGGAGACCCGGCCGGACAGGGCGCTGTGCGCCAGGCCGGTGCCGATGAAGCCGTTGAGCTCGGTGCGGGGCAGCTGGTAGAGGGCGGCGGAGTAGTCCATGTTGCTGACCGCCAGATAGACCCCGCCGTCGCCGTGCCGCAGCGGGGTGGGGTCGATTCCGGCGTCCTCCAGGGCCTCCCAGGCGACCTCCAGGGCCAGCCGCTGCTGCGGGTCCACCAGGTCGGCCTCCTTCGGCGAGATGTTGTAGAACCTCGCGTCGAAGTGGTCCGGCTTGTCGATGAACCCGCCCAGGGCGCACCGCATGACGCCCTTGGCCTCGGGGTCCTGCGAGGTCAGGCCCTCGGGGTCCCAGCGGTCGGTGGGCAGGGGCCGCAGCCCGGACCGTCCGGCCTCGAGGAACTCGGCGAATCCGTCCGGGGTGTTGTTTTCACCGGGCAGACGCAGACCGATTCCGACGATGGCGATGGGCTCGTCGTCGTACTGTGTGGGCATGGCTCCTGCTTGTGTTCGGCTGGCTGGTGCGGAGGAGGTCAGGCGGCGTCCGCGGGGGTTCGCGGGTTCTTCAGGGCCAGGCGCACCTTGCCGTGGCAGGCGACGGCCTCGTCCTCTCCGTAGCGGCAGGTGGTGCCGAGGATCATCAGCGGCCCGTTCCCGCCGTCCCGCTGGATGACGTCGACGATGTCGAGCTCGCCCCAGAAGCGCCGTCCGCGCATATGGCGGCGGAAGGTGCTGCGGAAGTCCACGATGAACATGTCGGGCAGCTGCCGCGTCCAGTAGTCGTCCATGGACCAGTGGTCGAAGGCGCCGATGAGCCGCTCCTTGAGCGCCTTGGCCATGATGAAGTAGATCATCTGGTTGAAGCAGATGTTGAACTCGACGGCGTTGAAGTGCCCGGTGTCGTCGATGTAGCAGGACTCCGGGATGTGGAACTCACCGCGTACGCGGACCAGTCCGCCCTCGTCGGCCGGGTCGCCCTTGGCCGTCACCACGGTCGAGGTGAGGTAGCGGCAGTGCGGCTTGTAGACCTGGAGCACCTGCTCCAGCAGTTCCTCGTCGTTGGGGTATTCCACGCGTGGCTCCCTCAGCCGGCGGTCGGCCGGGCGCCGATGCCGGGGTAGAACTCGTGCTCGTCGTGCACGGTGACGCGGTACGAGACGGTGGGCTCGGGGTTGGGTGTGTGCAGGGCGCGGTGCACCAGGGCGCGGTTGTCCCAGACCAGCAGGTCGCCCTTGTCGAAGGTCTGCAGGTGGATGTTGGCGTGTTCGAAGGTGGTGTCCGCCTGGCCGCAGGCCTGGAACAGGTCCGTCAGCAGGTCCTCGCGGAGCGCGGTGCCCTCCGCGTCCTCCAGCTGGTAGGTGACGGCCTCGCTGATGTAGAGCACCTGCTCGCCGGTGACCGGGTGGGTGAAGACCGTCGGGTGCGCGGAGGCCGGGGTCTCCCGCTCGATCTCGGCGAGCACCTCGGAGATGGGGCGGTAGACGTCGGTGGGGCGGATCTTGAAGTAGCGCCGCACGCTGTTGAGGCTGCGGGTGCCCTTGATCTCGGCCTTGAGCTCCTCGGGCAGGTCCTGGTAGGCCCGGGCCATGTCGATGAAGAAGGTGCCGCGGTTCTTCTGGGGGACGACCTGCGGGTAGATCAGGGTCAGTCCGAAGGGGTTCGGCATGAACGAGTAGTCGTGGTGCCAGAACTTGCCGGTCTGCGGGACGCCGACCTGCTCCCCCTCCTCCTTGACGTTGGAGGAGACGAAGATCTCCGGGTACTCGGGGTGGTGGTACATCGGCTGGTAGTACGTCTCCACCTCGCCCAGCCGCCGGCCGAACGCCACGAAGTCGGCCGGTGACAGGTCCTGGTTGCGCAGCACCACGATCCGGTGGTCGTAGACCAGTCGCTTGAGGGCCAGCAGGTCGGCGTCGGGTGCGGTCCGGGGATCGAACTCGTCCACGGCCACGCCGATCCGGGAGCCTTCCTGCGGAATGGTGATCATCACTGCACCTGCCTGCCGTCCGGGTATCAGAGCTGGCAGCAACGTAGGCAGCGCGGGTCCCGGACGAACAGACGTGCCGGGCGAGTTAGGGGTGGGGCCCGGCAGGACAGGGGGG
>NZ_SRID01000575.1 GCF_004684805.1 Streptomyces palmae | reverse complement strand
CGACGAATCGTTCCGCTGTGAGGGCGGGGCGGTTCCAGTAGCCGCGGGCGACGCCGGCGCCGGCTATGTAGAGTTCACCGGCGGTGCCGGGGGGTGTGAGGCCGAGGGTGTCGTCGAGGACGTAGACCCGGGTTCCGGCGACCGGTCGGCCGATCGGCGGGAGGCAGCCGCCTGACAACGGGTCGCTCATCGTCGCGCAGACCGTCGCCTCCGTCGGGCCGTACGCGTTCACCATCCGGCGACCCCGCGACCACTGCTCCACCAGCGCCGGATTCGTCGCCTCGCCCGCTACCACGAGCGTCGTGCCCTGCGGCAGACCGCCCTCCGGCAGCAGTGCCAGCGCCGACGGGGGCAGCGTCGCATGAGTGACGTCGAACTCCGAGATCAGCTCGGCGAGCGATGGTCCTGGCAGCAGCCGGTCCTTGGTCGCCACCACGAGGGCCGCGCCCGTGAACAGTGCCATGCAGAGTTCCCAGAAGGCCGCGTCGAAGCTGGGCGAGGCGAACTGCAGCACCCTGCTGCCCGGGCCGACCTCAAACCGCTCGATATGTGCGGCGGCCAGGTTCGCGGCACCCGCGTGCGAGACCACGACCCCCTTGGGGCGGCCTGTCGAACCGGATGTGTAGATCACATATGCCGGGTTCCGCACCGACAGTGCGACCTGGGGAGCGTCGTCGGGATACCCGGACAGGTCCAGGTCGTCGAGGAAGACCAGCTCACCGCCGTCCGGCACCCGCTCGGCGACGGCCTTGACGGCGAGGGTCAGGGGCGGGCGGGCGTCGCCCAGCATGTAGGCGATCCGCTCGGTCGGATACTCCGGGTCGACCGGCAGATAGGCGGCTCCGGCCTTCCAGACGGCCAGGGCGGCCACGACGAGCTCAACCGACCTGGGGAGCGCGAGGGCCACGAAGCTCTCGGGCCCGATGCCTTGGGCGACGAGGTGGTGGGCGAGCCGGTTGGCGCGCGCGTCCAACTCCGCGTACGTCAGCCGGATGCCATCGGCGGACAGCAGCGCGACGGCGTCCGGGGCCCGCTCCACCTGCGCCTCGAAGAGGGCGGCAGCGGTGCACTCCGACACCGCGGGCGCGTCCCCGTTCCACTCCCCGAGCAGGCTCGCCCGCTCGTTGGACCTCAGGATGTCCAAGCTGCTGAGGGGGGCGTCCGGATCGGCCACCGCCGCGTTCAGCAGCCCCACCAGCCGAGCGGCGATCGCCTCCGCGGTGTGCCGGTCGAAGACGTCCGCGTTGAACTCGAGAGAGCCCGCGAGTTCGCCGCCCGTGTCGCCGCTCTCCACTACCTCGAAGGTGAGGTCGAACCGGGCCGCGCCGATCCAGGGCCGCCGAACCTCGCTGGTCAGTCCCGGAAAGTCAGCCTGGGCCTCGGCGTTGTTCTGGTAGGCCAGCATGACCTGGAAGACGGGGTGGCTGTTGAGGGTGCGTTCGGGGTTGAGGGCTTCGACGAGTCGGTTGAAGGGGAGGTCCTGGTGGTCGTAGGCGGCGAGTGCGGATTCCCGGGTGCGGGTGAGGAGTTCGCGGAAGCTGGGGTTTCCGGAGGTGTCGCCGCGTAGTACGAGGGTGTTGACGAAGAAGCCGATGAGGTGGTCGAGGGCTTCGTCGGTGCGGCCGGCGATGGCGGTGCCCAGGGGGATGTCGGTGCCGGCGCCGAGTCGGCTCAGGAGTGCGGTCACCGCGGCTTGGATCACCATGAAGGTGCTGGCGCCGTTGGACTGTGCCAGGGCGGTCAGTTGGCGGTGGAGTTCGGGTTCGATGTGGAAGGTGACCAGTCCGCCGCGGTGTGTGGGGATCTGCGGACGGGGCCGGTCGAAGGGCAGCTCGAGCTGGTCGGGGGCGCCGTGGAGAGCGTTCTTCCAGAAGGTGAGTTGGCGGTTGAGTTCGCTGTGGGGGTCGTCCTCGGTGCCGAGGAGTTCGCGTTGCCACAGGACGTAGTCCGCGTACTGCACGGGCAGGGTGTCCCATGCCGGTTCGCGGCCTTCCGAGCGGGCTGCGTAGGCCTGGGTCAGGTCTTGGCTGAGGGGGGCCAGGGACCAGCCGTCGCCCGCCACGTGGTGGAGGACGATCAGGAGTACGTGACGGGTCTCGGCGAGGGCGAAGAGGGTGGCCCGGAACGGGATCTGTGAGTCCAGGGCGAAGGTGCGCGAGGCGGCCTGGGTCAGTGCCTCGTCCAGATTGGCCGGGTCGATCTGGACGACTGGCAGGTCGGTGCGTATCTGGTCGGTGGGGAGGATGTGCTGGTGCGGCTCGCCCTGGGCGGTCGGCAGGACGGTGCGCAGTGCTTCGTGCCGGGCCACGACGTCGTCCAGCGCTGAGGCGAGTGCGTCGATGTCGAGTGGGCCGTTGAGGGTGATGGCGAGCGGGATGTTGTAGGTCGCGCTCGGCCCCTCGACCTGGTCCAGGAACCACAGCCGCTGCTGGGCGAAGGAGAGCGGTAACCGCTCAGGCCGCTCACCGGCCCGCAGCACCGGCCGGGCCACGCCGGCGTTGCTGACGCGGTGGGAGAGCTCGGCGACAGTCGGCGTGTCGAAGAGGTCGCGCACCGACAATTCGATGCCCAGTGCCCGGCGCAGTCGGCTGATCAGCCGTGTTGCCAGCAGTGAATGGCCGCCCAGGTCGAAGAAGCTGTCATGGATTCCGATGGTGGGGAGATTGAGCGTTTCGGCGAAGAGGCCGGCGAGGATTTCCTCGCGGGGGGTGCGGGGGGTTTGGTGGGTGCTGTTGGTGGTGTAGTCGGGTGCGGGTAGGGCCTTGT
>NZ_SRID01000574.1 GCF_004684805.1 Streptomyces palmae | reverse complement strand
GCGGCCGGGCCGATCTGGCGGCCTTCGACGTCCCGGACGAGGCGGGCGGGCCGCCCGGGTAGGGCCGAACGCCGGCGGGTCACCCTGGCGCCGTCACGGCCATGGTCAGCGGCTCCGCCGGGTGCGGTGGGGCCATGTTCAGCGGCCTCGGTACGGCTACGCCGCTCGTCGGCCCACCCGGTCCGGCACGGCCATGGTCAGCGGCTCCGCCAGTGCGGCACGGCCGGGTTCAGCGGCCTCGGTACAGCAGGCGGCCCGCCGCGACGGTCGCCACGCAGCGGCTCGCGCCGGCCGCCAGGAGGCCCGCCTCGTCCGGGACGTCGAAGGCCGCCAGATCGGCCCGGCCGCCGACGGTCAGCGGCCCCGCCACCGCGTCGGCCAGCGTGCGTGCGGTCGCGAACGGGTCCAGGGAGGCCGTACGGGCGGTGGTGGGCGCGCCCTGCGGGGAGACCTCGGTCTGCGCGGAGCGGGCCACCGCGGTACGCACCGCGGGGTGCTCGAAGGGCCCGGCGACCGCCGTGGTGCCGTACCGGAGCATCCGCTGCAACCCGCGCCGGGCGCTGCCGCCCCAGCGGGTGCCGGTCATCTCCACGCCCAGTTCCGCCAGCCGCTCGGCCGGCAACGGCTCCTCGCCCAGTTCGCCCGCCTCCCGCGGGTCCGGGTGGTAGGTGCCCTCCAGCAGCAGCCGGCCGTGCCACTGCCGCAGCCCGGGGGTGACGATCCCGGGCCACTGCCGCACCCTGGCCTGCGGCGCGGCGGCGGCGAGCTCCGGGTACGGGCCGATCGCGGCGATCCGGTCGTCCTCCACCAGCACCGCGCCGTCCGGCACGGCCGCCGAGCCGACCGGCAGCACCAGGCCGGCTGTGTGCAGGGTCAGCACCGCGGTGTCACCGGGAGCCGAGCAGCTTGAGCTCGGGGTGCGCGGTGCCGCCCTCGATCGCGATGGAGGACACGTGCGAGACCACTCGGTCGTCCACCGGGTCCAGCGCCGGGTCCTCGTGCACCACCAGGTGCTCGTAGGTGGTGGCGCGCTGTGCGGGCACCCGGCCCGCCTTGCGGATCAGGTCGATGAGCTCCATGCGGTTGGAGCGGTGCTTGGCGCCGGCCGAGGAGACCACGTTCTCCTCCAGCATCACCGAGCCCAGGTCGTCCGCGCCGTAGTGCAGCGAGAGCTGGCCGGCCTCCTTGCCGACGGTCAGCCAGGAGCCCTGGATGTGCGCGACGTTGTCCAGGAACAGCCGGGCGATGGCGATCATCCGCAGGTACTCGAAGATGGTGGCCTGCGTCCGGCCCTTCAGATGGTTGTTCTCCGGCTGGTAGGTGTACGGGATGAAGGCCCGGAACCCACCGGTGCGGTCCTGCACGTCGCGGATCATCCGCAGGTGCTCGATCCGCTCGGCGTTGGTCTCGCCGGTGCCCATCAGCATGGTGGAGGTGGATTCCACGCCCATCCGGTGCGCGATCTCCATGATCTCCAGCCAGCGCTCACCGGACTCCTTGAGCGGCGCGATCGCCTTGCGCGGGCGCTCCGGCAGCAGCTCGGCGCCCGCGCCCGCGAAGGAGTCGAGACCGGCGGCGTGGATGCGCTCGATCGCCTCCTCCACGGGCACCCCGGAGATCCGGGCCATGTGCTCGACCTCGGAGGCCCCCAGCGAGTGGATCACCAGCTGCGGGAACTCCTTCTTGATGGCGGCGAAGTGCTTCTCGTAGTACTCGACGCCGAACTCCGGGTGGTGGCCGCCCTGGAACATGATCTGGGTGCCGCCCAGTTCGACGGTCTCCGCGCAGCGGCGCAGGATGTCGTCCAGGTCCCGGGTCCAGCCCTTGGCGGTGTCCTTGGGCGCCGCGTAGAAGGCGCAGAACCGGCACGCCGTCACGCAGACGTTGGTGTAGTTGATGTTGCGCTCGATGATGTACGTCGCGATGTGCTCGATCCCGGCGTACCGGCGGCGACGGGCCGCGTCGGCCGCGGCGCCCAGGGCGTGCAGGGGCGCGGAACGGTACAGCTCCAGCGCCTCCTCGGGGGAGATCCGGCCCCCGGTGGCGGCTCGGTCGAGGATGGCCTGGAGGCCTGCGGACTCGTTCACCGGGGCATCCCTTCGGAGGCGTGAGAGCAGAACCCGACCAGCCTACGCCAGCGCTTTCGGCGCCCTTGAGGGGCTCGGCGAAGGGGAGGCCGCCGGTGCGGCGGAAGGGGCGTGACGACTCGGCGAAGGGGAGGCCGCCGGTGCGGCGAAGGGGGAGCCGACGGCTCGCCGGAGGAGGGGTCGTCGGGGATCCCCTGGTGAGGCGGCGCGGCATGAGGCGGGGTCAGCCGACGGCGGCGCCGGTGGCCGTCCGGTCCCGTCAGTCGCCGCGGACCCTGCTCAGGCGCGAGGTCGGCAGGCCGCCCTCCTCGTCCTCGGAGGCGAACCGCAGGCCACCGGACCCGTCCAGGGTGAAGGTCGCCATGGAGGAGTTCCCGGTGCACAGCGGGTTGGCCGGCTTGGTCGGGTCGGGCCGCTCCAGCACGGTCAGCCGCTGAGGGGAGGCCGCGGTCAGCTCGGCCCGGGCGAAGCAGTGCACCTGTATCGACTGGAACCCGACGTCGTACCGGACGTCCGCCACCCGCTCCCCGGTCCGGCCCTCCTTGATGGTCGCCGTCATGGTGCCGTTGGACAGGCCGCTCCTCGTCTTCACCGTGCCGTGCCAGCGGCCCACGAAGGCCGGGGGAACCGACACGGGGGGCTTCGCGCCGTCGGCCCCACCGCGTGGGTCGTCGGTGGTGGGGG
>NZ_SRID01000573.1 GCF_004684805.1 Streptomyces palmae | reverse complement strand
CGCACCACCCTCACCCCCTCCCTGGCGCTGCGCGGCGGCACCCCCGTACTGGCCTTCGGCACCCCCGGCGGCGACCAGCAGGACCAGTGGCAGCTGCACTTCCTGCTCGCCCTGGCGGGCGCCGACCCGGTCCGCGGCGGCCTCGCGCTCCAGGACGCCATCGACGCCCCCAACTGGCACACCGACGCCGTCCCCAGCTCCTTCTACCCGCGCGGCCTCCGGCCCGGCGCGGTGACCGTGGAGTCCCGGATCGGCGAGCGGGCCGTGGCCGAGCTGCGCCGCCGCGGACACCGGGTGGCGGTCGGCCCCGCCTGGTCCGAGGGCCGGCTGTGCGCGGTGGCCCGCGACCCGGAGACCGGCGTGCTGGCGGCCGGCGCCAACCCCCGCGGCATGCAGGGGTACGCGGTCGGCCGCTGACAGCGAGGCCACGCCCGGGGCCGTGGCCACCCAAGTGACGCCCGGCGGCCTGCGCCCGCTGCCCGGCCGGGGGCACGGATCTGTTCACCTCGGCGACGCCCGGCGGCCTCCGTCCGGAAACGGGCTGTCGGTGGGGCATGGTTCCATGGGTCCATGCTTGAGCGATTTCTCACCGGTGACCTGTCCGCGGTGGAGGAGGCGGTGCGCAAGGCGGCCGAGGCCGAGATCCTGCCCCGGTTCCGCCAGCTGGCCGACCACGAGGTGGTGCAGAAGAACGGGCCGCACGACCTGGTGACCGTCGCCGACCGGCTCGCCGAGGAGCACCTCACCGCCTCGCTGACGGCCTTGCTGCCGGGCTCCCTGGTGGTGGGCGAGGAGGCCGTGCACGCCGACCCGTCCGTGCTGGACGCGCTGCGCGGCGACGCGCCGGTGTGGATCGTGGACCCGGTCGACGGGACCCGGCAGTTCGTCCACGGCGACACCGGCTTCGCCACCCTGGTCGCGCTCGCCCACCGGGGCGAGGTGCTGGCCTCCTGGACGTACGCGCCGGCCCTCGACCAACTGGCCGTGGCCCGCCGCGGCGCCGGCGCCGTGCTCGACGGCGTGCCGCTGACCGCCGGTTCCCCCGAGCCGGGCCAGGTGCTGGAGGTCGCCATCTCCCACTACGACTTCACCACCGAGGCGCAGAAGCGCGCCCTGTCCGGGTTGGAGACCGAAGGCGTGGCCCCGCGCCCCTGCGGCTCGGCCGGTCTGGAGTACCTGGCGGTGGCCCGCGGGCAGCTGGCCGGCACGGCCTTCTCCTGGGAGAACCCCTGGGACCACGCCGCCGGGCTGCTCCTGGTCGCCGAGGCCGGCGGCGCCAGCGCCACGGTGGCGGGCGAGCCCTTCCGGATAGCCGGTGGCAACGCGCTGCCCTTCACCGCGGCCCGGGACGCGGCGACCGCAGCGCATATTCTGGGTCTGCTGGCCCAGGCCGGCTGACCGGACCTCAGCAGCGCACCGGGAGGCCCGGTCCCCCGACGCCGAGGAGGACCGAAGTGCCGTCGATGCTGGACGCGGTCGTGGTGGGAGCGGGCCCCAACGGCCTGACCGCGGCCGTTGAACTCGCCCGCCGCGGCCTGGCGGTGGAGATCTTCGAGGCCGCCGAGGCGATCGGCGGCGGAGCACGCACCGAGGAGCTGACCCTCCCCGGCTTCCGGCACGACCCGTGCTCCGCCGTGCACCCGCTGGGCGTGGGCTCACCCGCCTTCCGCGCCCTGCCGCTCGCCCGGTACGGCCTGGAGTGGCTCCACCCCGAGCTGCCGATGGCCCACCCCTTCCCGGACGGTACCGCCGCGGTGCTGGCCCGCTCGGTGGGGGAGACCGCCTCCTCCCTGGGCGCCCGGGACGCCGGCGGCTACCGCCGGCTGCTCGCCCCCTTCCTGGGGCACTGGGACAGCATCGCCCCGGACATCCTGCGCACACCCTGGCTCGGGCTGCCCCAGGACCCGGTGGCCTGGGCCCGCTTCGGCATGCTCGCCATCCAGCCGCTGAACTGGCTGGCCCGCCGCTTCCAGGACGAGAAGGCCCGCGGCATGCTGGCCGGCCTGGCCGCCCACGCCATCGCGCCCACCAGCGGCCTGGCCACCAGCGGCATCGCGCTGCTGTTCGCGCTGGCCGGGCACGAGGTGGGCTGGCCGGTGCCGCGCGGCGGCTCGCAGGCCATCGCGGACGCCCTCGGCGCCCATCTGGCCGACCACGGCGGCGTGGTGCACACCGACTTCGAGGTCCGCCGGCTGGACGAGCTGCCGCCCGCCCGGGCGTACGTCTTCGACACCTCCCCGACCGCGCTGGCCCGGATCGCCGGCCTGGGCAGCGCCTACCGGAGCTACCGCTACGGCCCCAGCGTGTTCAAGCTCGACTACGCCCTGGACGGCCCGGTGCCCTGGACCGCGCCCGAGGCCCGGCGGGCGGGCACGGTGCACATCGGCGCCACCCGCACCGAGATCGACGCCGCGCTGCACGCCGCGGTCGAGGGCGCCGACCCCTCCGTACCGTTCCTGATCACCGCGCAGCCCAGCCTGATCGACCCCACCCGCGCCCCGGCCGGCAAGCACACCTTCTGGGCCTACGGCCACGTTCCGCACGGCTGGACCGGGGACGCCACCGAGGTGATAGAGCGTCAGCTGGAGCGGTTCGCCCCCGGCTTCCGTGATCTGGTGCTGGCCCGCGCGGTCGCCGGCCCCCCGCAGCTGGCCGCCCGGAACGCCAACTACGTCGGCGGCGACACCGCCTGCGGTGCCTTCGCGGGCCTCCAGACGGTGCTGCGCCCCAAACTGGCCCGGGTGCCCTACGCCACCGCCCACCCCGCCGTCTTCCTGTGC
>NZ_SRID01000572.1 GCF_004684805.1 Streptomyces palmae | reverse complement strand
GGCTTGGCGCGACGGGGCGGTGTCGGTCGGGCGATGCCGCGGCGCCGGGCGGGACAGGCGGGACCGGATCAGGCCGTGTCGGATCGCGGCCGCGGGATCATGCCGGGTCCGGCGTGACGCCAGGTCAGGCCGCGTCGGACAGCAGCCGCATCAGATGCCGTCGGCCCGGGCCGAGCAGCTCCGGCAGTTCGGCCGCCTCCGGGTGCCAGCGCTTCTCGTACTCCCAGCACAGCCAGCCGTCCCAGCCCCCGCGGCTGAGCAGCTCCAGGCACTCGCCCAGCGGCAGCACCCCCGCACCCAGTGGCAGCGGCCTGGTGTCCTCCGCCGAGGCGATGTCCTTGACCTGCACGCAGTCCAGGTGCGAGGCGAGCGCGGCGAAGGTGTCGGTGGGCTCCTCACCGCCCAGCCACGGGTGCATCAGGTCCCAGATCGCGCCCAGGCCGTCCACGTGCCCGGCGGCGTTCAGCACCCGGGCCACATCGTGCCCGGTGGGGTGTGAGTCATGGGTCTCCAGCAGCAGCCGCACCTTGCGGTCCTCGGCGTACGGTGCCGCCGCCGCGAGCCGCCGTACGGCCGCCGCGTCCGCCTCCTCCTCGGGCCGCTCCCCGCCGCCGGGGAACACCCTCACCCGGCCCGCGCCCAGGTCCGCGGCGAGATCCGTCAGCTCGCGCAGCCCGGCGAGCACCGGCTCGTCCGGGCCCGGCTCCGCGACCCGTACGTACCCGGCGACGCTCAGCGGCTCCACCCCGGCACTCTGGAACAGGGTCGCCAGCGAGGCCCGTTCGGCCGGGCCCAGCCCCGGATGCACCGGCTCCTCCGGATGGGCGCGCAGCTCCACCCCGTGGTAGCCGTGTGCGACGGCGAGCCGCAGCACCTCGGGGATGGGCAGCCCGGGCACCCCGAGCGTGGAAAAGGCCAGCTTCATCGGTACCTCTGGGCGTCTCGGAGCGGCACGGGCGGCGGCGGTCGCGGACATCGCCCCACGGCGGACGTTAGGCAGCCGGGTCCGCCCGGTCAATCGGCCTCGCCGTAAGGGCCCGGCCGGGCGTGGCCCAGCCGGGCCGCCCGGTCGAACCGGATGCCCCAGTCACTGATCAGGTCGAGCAGTTCGGGCGGGTCGAGTACCCGGAAGTCGGCGCCGAGCGCGCCGAGCGCCATGGCGGGCCAGTCCAGTGATTCGGAGGTCATGCGCACCCGGCACCGGTCGGCGTCCACCTCCTCGACCCCGCTCCACCGGCCGATCCGTTCCTCGACCGTCGCGGCGGGGGCCTCCACCAGGACGTCGACCTGGTACGTGCGGGGCACGCTGTCGAGGCCGGCCCGGACGAACGCGGCGGCGTCGGCGGCGGGCAGCTCGCGAGGCCGGAACCGGACGCCGCTGCCCCGCGGCGCGGTGAGCCGGTCGAGCCGGAAGCTGCGCCAGTCGTGCCGGGTCAGGTCGTACGCCACCAGGTACCAGCGGCGCCCGAGGCGGACCAGCCGATGCGGTTCGACCTGCCGTTCGGATTGCCGGCCGTCGGCGGCGGTGTAGGAGAAGCGGAGTCCCTCGCTGTCGCGGCAGGCCAGTGCCACCACGGTCAGCTCGCCCGGGTGGACGCCCTCACCGACCAGGCCACCCTGATCGGCGGGCACGGTCATGGCGCGCAACGCCTCGACCCGGGACCGCAAGCGCGCCGGCATCACCTGCACCACCTTGGCCAGCGCCCGGACCGAGGCCTCGGCGATGCCCTCCATCGCGCCCTCCGCGGCGGCCTGCAGACCCACCGCCAGCGCGACCGCCTCCTCGTCGTCGATCACCAGCGGCGGCAGGGCCGCGCCGGCGGCGAGCTGGTAGCCG
Organism: Streptomyces palmae; assembly: GCF_004684805.1. GTDB lineage: Bacteria > Actinomycetota > Actinomycetes > Streptomycetales > Streptomycetaceae > Streptomyces > Streptomyces palmae. The sequence goes on along the minus strand of NZ_SRID01000572.1, from coordinate 949 downwards.
CCGTCGACACCGCGCTGCGCCTGGACCGGATAGCCCAGCTCGCGCAGCCGGTCGATGTCCCGGCGCAGGGTACGGACCGAGACTCCCAGCCGGTCGGCCAGTTCGTCGCCAGGCCAGTACCGGTGGGTCTGGAGGAGGGAGAGCAACCGCAGCGTTCGGGTGCTGGTGTTCGCCATGCCCCCGATTCTCCTCGGAATTCAGGACAGGAAGTGGCCGCTATGGCCCATACCGTGGTTCTCAGACCGACGGAGCACCGCACAACGGAGGCGAAGACCATGAGCGCGACCACGACCGTCAACGAGCCGCCCCTCACCGGCGAGCGCGCCGACCTGCTGGTGGCGCTGGCCAAGCAGCGGCACTTCCTGCGCTTCACCACCCGCGACCTCACCGACGAGCAGGCCGGGCGGCGGAGCACCGTCAGCGAGCTGTGCCTGGGCGGCCTGATCAAGCACGTCGCCGCGGTCGAGCGGACGTGGGCGGACTTCATCGTGGAGGGCCCGTCCGCGATGCCCGACTTCACCACGTGGACCGAGGACGACTACGCCCAGCGGGCCGAGCAGTTCCGGATGCTGCCCGGCGAGACGCTCGCGGGTGTGCTGGCCGACTACGAGGAGGCGGCCCGCCGGACGGACGAGCTGGTCGCCACCCTGCCCGACCTGGACGCCGTCCAGGTGCTGCCGAAGGCCCCCTGGACCGAGTCCGACGAGGAGTGGTCGGCCCGCCGGGTGCTGATGCACATCGTCGCCGAGACGGCCCAGCACGCCGGCCACGCCGACATCCTCCGCGAGTCCCTGGACGGCGCCAAGAGCATGGGCTGAGCGGTGTCAGGGCGTCCCGCCTCGGCTTGGGCCCGGCGTTCGCGGTCGGTGCGGTCGGGTCCGGTGGCGCCAGGTGGGGGCGGCTGCCGCCCGTACGGCGGCGCACCCCGCGTCAGGGGGCCGAGCCGGGG
>NZ_SRID01000571.1 GCF_004684805.1 Streptomyces palmae | reverse complement strand
GGCGGTGGGGGAGTGGGTCAGGAAGTTGTACCGGCACTCCTCGCAGAACGGCGCCTGCGCCTCACGGGGCGTACGGCACTGCGGGCACAGCTCCCCGCCCTGGGCGGGGCCGGGCTGACCGGGAGCGGCGCCCGGTCCGGGGTAGCCGTAGCCGCCCGGTGGCTGGGGCGCTCCGGGCATGGGCATGGGCATCGGCGGTGGCGGCGGCGGTGCGCCCCCGGGGGGCATGGGCGTCCCCGACATCCGGTGGCCGCATACCTCGCACCAGTCGTCGGCCGCCGACTGGTGGCCGTTCGGGCAGGTCGCCATGTCGGTGATTCCCCCTCTTGCGCCGCTTCCGGGCTTCTGCGCGCTGCTCGTCGGTCGCCGCGTGCGGTCGCCCGCGGCCACTCACTACTTCTTGCCTGCTACTTCTTGACGCGAACCGTCTTGGTGGAGCGGGTTTCGAGAGTCATCTCGTCCGCTTCCGCGACCTTCGCCTTCAGTCGCACAGTACCTGCCGCCACATCGATGACGTCGACCACCTTCGAAAGCAGTTTCGCGGTGTCCGTGTTCCCCAGCGCCCCGGCGAGCTGAACGGCGCGGCCCAGTTTGGCGGTTGCCCCGCTCCAGTCGCCGGCCTTGCGCGCATGGAGTCCCTGCTGGATCGCCAGGGCCAGTTCGGCCTGCCCCGTGTAGTGCGCGACCTGCGCGTTCATCCGGGTGGAGGCGACCAGGTCGCTGGTCCACACGGCCCGTACCAGACCCTGGGCCAGCGGGGTGGGCGCGCCGCCGTCCGGGGCGGGCCGTACCAGCGCGACCCGGCCGGCCAGCATCTCCTGCCCCACCTCGGCCGCCGGCACCCGCACGCAGACGTGGTAGTCGCGCGACTCGTCGCCCCAGGACCCGGTGGGGTAGTCGCCGGCCCGCGGCCCGGCCGGCACCCGGCGCCCGGTGAGGTCCTCGACGCTGGGCGCGACCTGCTTGACGAACAGCACCTCGGCGCCCTGCGGTGTCCACAGCCGCAGGGCGACGTCCGCCACCTCCTTGCCCATCGCCGTCTCCATCATCCGCGTGAAGTCGGCGGTCAGACCGGCCGGATCGGCCACGATGTCGGCGGTGCCCAGCAGCGCGGAGGCGATGCCGGTCACCTCCTTGACCTCCCAGTCGGTGCCCACCCCCCGCGCGTCGCAGGTGAAGCGCCCGGCGCAGGCGTCCAGGGCGGCGCGCAACTCCTGCGGGGACTCGTGCTCGTTGCGGCCGTCGGTGAGCAGGATGCCGTGCCGGATCGCCGCCTCGGAGGCGCCCAGCAACCGCTCGGCCAGCCGCAGCCAGGTGCCGATGGCGGTGCCGCCACCGGTGGTCAGCGCGCGTAGCGCGTCCTTGGCCCGCGCGCGGGTGGTCGGGTCGGCGACCGCCAGCCGGCCGTCGCCCGGGAAGACCTCGACGGCCTTGTGGGTGCCGGCCACCACGGCGAAGGCCACCCCGTCGCGCACGGTGTCGATCGCGGCGGCGGTGGCCTCCCGTGCGTTGCGCATCTTGGTCGGCGGGTAGTCCATCGACCCCGAGCAGTCCACCATGATCACCACGGCGGCGCCGGCGTCCACCGGTGGCAGCCGCCCGGCGGTGCCGCCGCCGGTGGCGGTGACGGTCGCGATGGCGTGCACCTCGCGACCGCCCTCCGGGAGGTACTCGTTCTGGTAGATATCGACCGAGAACTGCGGCACCTTGGGCTTGGAGAAGTTGGCCATCCGATCTGCTCCTTGGCACTCCGCTGGACATGAACGCACTCGCCGTGCGCGCGGAGCTCCGCCCCGCCCGCGCCCGTGCCCCCCGGCACGGTACGCGCCCCCCTCAGGCTGTCAGGCCGATCCTGCCCGCCCGGACGGTGCGGGGAACGGGAGGACCGCCACTGTTACGTTGTCGTGGCCCCCGCCCTCCAGCGCGTGGGCCACCAGCACCTGGGCGCTGAGCAGTGGCCGGGCGCCGGCGTCCGGCGGTACCGCGGCGGCCATCTGCTCGGCGGATTCCGCGTAGTTCCACAGTCCGTCGGTGCACACCACCACCACACCCGGGCGGTCCGGCTTGAAGGACGCGGTGTGCGGGTCCAGTTCGTAGGCGTCGGCGCCGAGCCAGCCGGTGATGGCGTGCGCCCGCTCGTCCGCGTACGCCTCCGCCTCCGACATCAGCCCGGTCGCCACCATCTGCGCGGCCCAGGAGTCGTCCTCGGTGAGCCGGGCGGGCGGTGCGGTCCGGTCCTCCGGCACCCAGTAGGCCCGGCTGTCGCCGATCCAGCCCACGGTGAGGACGTCGCCGGCGACCACCGCGCTGACGATGGTGCAGGCCGGGGCGTTCTCCTGGCGGTGCGGGTGCGGTGCCTCGACCGGCTCCCGGGCCAGCGCGTTGACGGCCTCGGCGGCGGCCAGGATGGCCTCCCGCATCGCCTGCTGGGGGTGGGCGCCGCGGGGCAGCGCGGCGGCGAGCACATCGCCGGCGGTGGTGGCGGCCGCGGCGGAGGCGTCGTCCGGGCGGGTGGCCGAGGAGACCCCGTCGCAGACCACGGCGATCGCGGCGGGCGAACCGTTCGGCAGGCAGGCCGCGGACAGCGCGAAGGCGTCCTCGTTGCGGTGGTGCCGCAGGCCCCGGTCGCTGGCCGCCGCCACCCCGGCCACCTCGCGCTCCATGTGGTCGCGCTCCCGGGGCTGGGCGTGCCCGCAGCGCTCGCAGTACCCGTCCTGGGCGATGGTCCCGGCCCGGCACGCCCCGCAGGTGGTGCCGGGCGCGGTAGCGGCTTGGGCCGGGGTGTGCGTGGG
>NZ_SRID01000570.1 GCF_004684805.1 Streptomyces palmae | reverse complement strand
GATTCGGGGTTTACGGGGGGTTCTTCTCTCCACTAAGGCGCTTCGTAAGTGATCTGGGTCCTATGCCCGGGCTCACACGGGGACCCCTTTGCTCTCGCTCTCTGTGCGCGAGTGAATACAGGAACACGGGCTTTTCGGGCTATTGAGGCGGAGACCCGTATAGCGGATGACTCGGTAGAGACCGGGACGGACCCGCGAGGCGGCCCCGGAACGGCCGGACCCCGGGCCCGGGAAGCCGGGGCACCGAACGCCTCCACCGAGGGCGGCGGGTGCGCCGGGACGGCCTAGTCCCCAAGGCCTACGTATCGGCCGCCGCCGGTCCGATACGGCCCCGCCGGGCCGCGGATACGGTGATCCCATGAATACGGCACCAAGCAGCGACCCCGGAGCCGGGCTGTCGCGGGTGAGTCGCGCGCTCCTGGCCATGAACCGGCATCTGGACGTGCGCGAGGTGCTCCACACGATCGTCGTCTCGGCCCGGCAGCTGCTGGACGCCGAGTACGCGGCCCTCGGCGTCCCCGACGACCACGGCGGCTTCGCCCAGTTCGTGGTGGACGGGGTCAGTGACGAGGAGTGGAAGGCCATCGGCCCGCTGCCCCGCCAGCACGGCATCCTCGCCGCCATGCTCAAGGACGCCACCCCGCAGCGGCTGGCCGACGTCCGCGAGGACCCCCGCTTCGGGGGCTGGCCCGAGGCCCACCCGGAGATGTCCGACTTCATCGGTCTGCCGATCGCCGACGGCGACGAGGTGCTGGGCGCCCTGTTCCTGGCCAACAAGAGGTGCCCCAAGCCGGCGGGCAGCTGCGGCTTCACCGCCCGGGACGAGGAACTGCTCGGCACCCTGGCCCAGCACGCCGCCATCGCGCTCACCAACGCCCGGCTCTACGAGCGCGGCCGGGAGCTGACCATCGCCTCCGAGCGCGCCCGGCTCGCCCATGAGCTGCACGACGCCGTGGCGCAGAAACTGTTCTCGCTGCGGCTCACCGCCCAGGCGGCGACCGCCCTGGTCGACCGCGATCCGGCCCGCGCCAAGACCGAGCTGCAGCAGGTCGCGGCGCTGGCCGCGGAGGCCGCCGACGAGCTGCGGGCCGCCGTGGTCGAGCTGCGCCCCGCGGCCCTGGACGAGGACGGGCTGGTCGCCACCCTGCGCACCCAGATCCAGGTGCTGGACCGGGCGCACACCGCCCGCGTCACCTTCGCGGCACGCGGCGTACGCGCCCTGCCCGCCGCCCAGGAGGAGGCGCTGCTGCGGGTGGCGCAGGAGGCGCTGCACAACGCGCTGCGGCACGCCGGCGCCGACCGGGTGGAGGTCACCCTCACCCGGCTGCGCCCCGGCGGCGCGCTGCTGCGGATCCAGGACGACGGCCGCGGATTCGACCCGGCCACCGTGCGGCGCGCCGGGCGGCACCTGGGCCTGGTGTCGATGCGCGACCGCGCGGGCGGGGTCGGCGGCAGATTGCGGGTGGAGTCGGCGCCCGGCAAGGGCACGGTGATCGAGATGGAGGTGCCCGGTGGCTGAATCGGAAGCGGCGCGGACGGGGTCCGGGGCGGACCGGTCCGGGGAGCGGCGGGGCGGTGGCAGGATCCGGGTGCTCATCGTCGACGACCACCAGGTGGTCCGGCGCGGGCTGCGGACCTTCCTGGAGGTACAGGACGACATCGAGGTCGTCGGCGAGGCCGCGGACGGTGCGGAGGGGGTGCTCCGGGCCACCGAGCTGCGCCCGGACGTGATCCTCATGGACGTGAAGATGCCGGGCATGGACGGCATCGAGGCGCTGCGCCGGCTCCGCGAGGCGGACAGCGCGGCCCGGGTCCTGGTGGTCACCAGCTTCACCGAGCAGCGCACCGTGGTGCCCGCGCTGCGGGCCGGCGCCGCGGGCTACGTGTACAAGGACGTGGACCCCGACGCCCTGGCCGGCGCCATCCGGTCCGTACACGCGGGGCATGTGCTGCTCCAGCCGGAGGTGGCGACGGCGCTGCTCTCCCAGGAGGAGGCGGGCGGCGGGTCGGGCCGGCAGAACCCGCTCACCGAGCGCGAGCGGGAGGTGCTGGCGCTGATCGCCGAGGGGCGCTCCAACCGGGAGATCGCCCGCGCCCTGGTCCTCTCCGAGAAGACCGTGAAGACCCATGTCTCCAACATCCTGATGAAGCTGGACCTGGCGGACCGCACCCAGGCGGCGCTCTGGGCGGTACGGCACGGGATCGGCGCCTGACCGGACCCGGGCCGGCGGAGGCGACGGCCCGGAAAGGCGCCCGAAAGGCCACGAAGGGCCCGGAAGATCGAGAAAGGCCCTACAGGGCCCCACAAGGCCCCGACAGGCCCCTACGGGAAGGTCATCGGCAGAGCAGAGATTCATACCGTCGGGTGTATGTCACCCGAACAGCGCAACCCGAGAGGACCTGGCCCGTTCTCCAGTGCGTGCCACGGCACATGGCCGCGGTATCACGCTAGGAGGAACTGACCAAGTGAAGAACATCAAGAAGATCGCTGCCCTCACCCTCGCGGCCGGCGGTCTGGCCATCGCCGGGGCCGGTGCCGCCTCCGCGGCGACGGGTGTCGTCTCGGGCAACGATGTGCAGGTCCCGGTCAGGGTCGGGGTGCACGTGTGCGACAACACCGTGAGCGTGATCGGCGCCGAGAATCCCGTGCTCGGCGGTTCCTGCACCAACCGCTGACCGTCGGCCGCACCTCGCGGCCGACCGCCCCGGGCCCCGCACTCCCACATCTGCGGTGCCCGGGACGTACCCCCGGCCCTCGCCCCGGTTTCCGGCTCTGCCGGCGGCGGGGGTCGGGG
>NZ_SRID01000056.1 GCF_004684805.1 Streptomyces palmae | reverse complement strand
GGCCCGCCCCGTCCAGCGCGCTCGTGCACCGCCCGGACTCCGGCCGTACCGTCCGCACCCCCCTGCTGGCCACCCTGCGCGGCAAGGTCGGGCGGCTGATCCGCAAACCGCTGCACCCCACCGCCTCCTGCCGGATCACCCCGAACGGCGGACTGCTGGTCCTGGTGGAGCCCACCGGACTGATCGGCGGCGCCTTCACCCTCACCGTCACCCACCGCCAGCACCCCGCGGACCAGCTGCGCGTCCCGCTGCGCCCACCGGTCGGCGACGATCCGGACCAGCCGTGGACCGCCGAGCTGGACCGCTCCACCCTGTCGCTGGCCGAGGGCCGCTGGGACCTGCATGTGGTCCGGCCCTCCGACGGGGCCCGGCGGCGGGTGGTCTGCCGGTACGCGGAGGGGCGCGGCCTGCTCACCCTGCGGCCCCGGCCCGGCTCCCCGGTCGGCTGGTGGATCCCCTACCCCACCGTCGACGGCTACCTGGCGCTCCGTGCCTGGCAGCGCCCGGTGCACCCGGAGGCCGAGGAGATCGACGCCGGCCAGGACGCCGTCACCGTACGGGGCACCCTCTACGGCGGCGGTCGGACGGGCGCCCTGCCCACCGCCATCGCCGTGCCCAGGGCCCGCGAGGGCGGCGCCACCGAGCCGATCACCGCCCCGGTGACCTGGCTGGACGACGACCGCTTCAGCTTCACCCTGCGCTACGCGGACCTGCCGCCCGGTGTCTGGGACCTGACCCTGGGCCCCACCACCGGGGACCCGGTCCGGGTCGGTCGACTGCTCGGCGACATCGTGGACCGCAACAAGACCGACCTCTACCCGCAACGCGCGGGGGTCCGCCCGTACCTGACCAAGGCGGGCAACCTGGCCATCCACCGCATCTGAACGCCAAGGCCCCGGCGGGACGGCCACCCCGCCGGGGCCCGGCACGCGGAACACCGCCACGGGGCAGCCGGCCCACCGGAGCCACCGGGCCCCGTCACTCAGCCGGGCATCACCGGGACAGCCGCCCCACCAGGACCACCCGACATCACCGTGCGGCCCCAGCGCTCAGCGAGACGCCCCGACCGGGGCGGATCGCTCCGGGAGCCGCCGGCCCCGCCCGGCCCCTCGCTCAGCAGCAGCCGGCGCCCGGCAGGGTCCGCTTGTTGCGCGCCTCGCGGTTGCGGGCCGCCAGCAGTTCGTCCGCCGGATAGCCCACCTCCTCCAGGGTGAGGCCGTGCGGGCGCACCACATGCACCGCGGAGTCCCGCACCCGGGCCGCCAGCACCTTGCCCGGCCAGTCGGTGGGGCGGTGCCCGTCGCCGACGAAGAGCAGCGCGCCGACCAGCGAGCGCACCATGTTGTGGCAGAAGGCGTCGGCCCGCACGGTCGCGGTGATCACCCCGTCCGCGTCCCGCTCCCAGCTGAGTGCCTGGAGGGTGCGGATGGTGGTGGCGCCCTCGCGCCGGCGGCAGTAGGCGGCGAAGTCGTGCTCGCCGAGCAGCGCCTGGGAGGCGGCGTTCATGGCGTCCACGTCCAGCGGCCAGTCGTGCCACAGCACATGCCCGCGCAGCAGCGGGTCCACCCCACCGGGGTGGTCCACCACCCGGTAGGCGTAGCGGCGCCAGACGGCGGAGAAGCGCGCGTTGAACCCGGGCGGCGCGGCGGCCACCCGCCACACCCGGACGTCATGCGGCAGCCGGCCGGCCAGCCGGCGCAGCAGCTTGTCCTGGTGCTCGGCCCAGAGCTGCTCCGGCAGATCGACATGGGCGACCTGGCCGCGGGCGTGCACACCGGCGTCGGTACGGCCCGCGACGGTCAGCTCGTACGTCTCCGTGGACCGGGTCACGGTCCGCAGCGCGTCCTCCAGCTCCCCCTGCACGGTCCGCCGCTCGTGCTGCTTCGCCCAACCGGAGAAGTCCCTGCCGTCATAACTCAGGTCCAGCCGCACCCGTACGAAGCCGGGCTCCGCCTCATCGCTCACGCATCGCTCCTTGTACCTACGGGAACGGGCCCGCTCCCACCAGGGGAACGGGCCCGTCCTCATGACTCACCGTGGGGCACCAGGGGTGCCCGCCCGGCTGGTCAGGCGTCCTTCGACTCCTCGGCGGGAGCCTCGGCAGCCTCGACGGCCTCGTCCTTCTTGAGGGCGTCTTCCTTGACCGCGCGCTTGGTGGCGGCCTCGGCCTCGGCCACGGTCGCCTTCTTGGCGATCTCGCCCTCGACCAGCTCGATCACAGCCATCGGGGCGTTGTCGCCACGACGGTTGCCGATCTTGGTGATGCGGGTGTAGCCACCCGGGCGCTCGGCGTAGCGCGGGGCGATCTCGGTGAACAGCGTGTGCACGATGCCCTTGTCCGTGATCGTCTGCAGCACCAGGCGACGGTTGTGGATGTCGCCCTTCTTCGCCTTGGTGATCAGGCGCTCGGCGACCGGACGCAGGCGGCGGGCCTTGGCCTCGGTCGTGGTGATGCGGCCGTGCTCGAACAGCGCCTTCGCGAGGTTCGCGAGAAGCAGACGCTCGTGCGCGGCGCTGCCGCCCAGACGGGCTCCCTTGGTGGGACGCGGCATGGGTTTTTCTCCTTGTGTCTGCACCGGCCGTACCAGGTACCGGTGTCAGTTACCGCGAGGACTGGTGTCCTGGCGGGTGTGCGGGGGGCCGAGGCCCCCCACAAGATCAGTACTGCTCGGTCTCGACGAACCCGTTGTCCGCGTCGTCGTCGGTGCCGAAGGCGTCCGCGGCGGCGGTGGGGTCGAATCCGGGCGGGCTGTCCTTGAGCGCCAGGCCCATGCCGGCCAGCTTGGCCTTGACCTCGTCGATCGACTTCGCACCGAAGTTGCGGATGTCGAGCAGGTCCGCCTCGGAGCGGGCCACCAGCTCGCCCACCGAGTGGATGCCCTCGCGCTTGAGGCAGTTGTAGGAGCGGACGGTGAGCTCCAGCTCCTCGATCGGCAGCGCCAGGTCGGCGGCGAGCGCGGCGTCCGTCGGGGACGGACCCATGTCGATGCCCTCGGCGTCGACGTTCAGCTCGCGGGCCAGACCGAACAGCTCGACCAGGGTCTTGCCGGCCGACGCCATGGCGTCGCGCGGGCGCATGGCCTGCTTGGTCTCGACGTCGACGATCAGCTTGTCGAAGTCGGTGCGCTGCTCGACTCGGGTCGCCTCGACCTTGTAGGTGACCTTGAGCACCGGCGAGTAGATGGAGTCGACCGGGATGCGGCCGATCTCCTGGCCGACCTGCTTGTTCTGCACGGCGGAGACGTAGCCGCGACCGCGCTCGACGGTCAGCTCCATCTCCAGCTTGCCCTTGGCGTTCAGGGTCGCCAGGACCAGGTCGGGGTTGTGCACCTCGACACCGGCCGGCGGCGCGATGTCCGCGGCGGTGACCAGGCCGGGGCCCTGCTTGCGCAGGTACATCACGACCGGCTCGTCGTGCTCCGAGGAGACGACCAGCTGCTTGATGTTGAGGATGAGGTCGGTGACGTCCTCCTTGACGCCCGGCACGGTGGTGAACTCGTGCAGGACACCGTCGATCCGGATGCTGGTCACAGCCGCACCGGGGATCGAGGAGAGGAGCGTACGACGCAGGGAGTTGCCGAGGGTGTAGCCGAAGCCCGGCTCCAGCGGCTCGATCACGAACCGGGACCGGTACTCGTCCACGACCTCCTCGGTGAGGGAGGGACGCTGGGCGATCAGCATGTCTGTTCCTTCAGTCTTCGGCGCCCGCTATTTGACGCCGTCGGCACTGACAAGGGTACGGGCGGTACGACCCGTTCCGGGGCGTACCGCCCGTACCCACGGGCCCTACTTTGCGTAAAACCCGATGATCAGCTCGGGCCTCACCAGGTGAAGCCCGACGATCGGCTCAAGCCTTACTTGGAGTAAAGCTCGACGATCAGCTGCTCCTGGCTGCGGTCTTCTGGAGGCGACCCCCAGACCCCCGCGGCGCAGGAGCCCGAGCCTTACTTGGAGTAAAGCTCGACGATCAGCTGCTCCTGCACCTGGGTGTCGATCACCTGGCGCTCGGGCAGGCTGTGCACGAGGATCCGCAGCCGGGACGGGATGGCCTCCAGCCACGCCGGCACGGTGCGCTCGCCGGCCTCGGCCTGAGCCACCTGGAAGGGGGTCATGGTCCGGGACTTCGGGCGAACCTCGATGATGTCGTTCACGGCGACGCGGGCCGACGGGATGTCGGTCTTCACGCCGTTCACGGTGAAGTGACCGTGGCGCACCAGCTGACGGGCGTGGTCACGGGACTTGGCGAAGCCAGCCCGGTAGACCACGTTGTCCAGCCGGCTCTCGAGGATGCGCAGCAGGTTCTCACCGGTCTTGCCGGTCTTCCTGTTGGCCTCCGCGTAGTAGCCGCGGAACTGCTTCTCCAGGACACCGTAGATACGGGCTGCCTTCTGCTTCTCACGCATCTGCAGCAGGTACTCGCTGTCCTTGGTGCGCCCGCGACCGTGCTCACCCGGGGGGTAAGGACGGATCTCGATCGGGCACTTCGCGCTCTCGCACTTGCTCCCCTTGAGGAAGAGCTTCTGCTTCTCCCGACGGCAACGCTTGCAGTCGGCCCCGGTGTAACGCGCCATTATTGATGTGTCTCCTCTAGCTCGGCTTGCTCAGCCGGTGGTCAGACCCGGCGCCGCTTCGGCGGGCGGCAGCCGTTGTGCGGCGTGGGGGTGACGTCCTGGATCGAGCCCACCTCGAGGCCGGTGGCCTGCAGGGAGCGGATCGCGGTCTCGCGGCCGGAGCCCGGCCCCTTGACGAAGACGTCAACCTTGCGCATGCCGTGCTCCTGCGCGCGGCGGGCGGCCGACTCGGCGGCCATCTGCGCGGCGAACGGAGTGGACTTGCGCGAGCCCTTGAAGCCGACGTGGCCGGCGGAGGCCCAGGAGATCACGTTGCCGGTCGGGTCGGTGATCGAAACGATGGTGTTGTTGAACGTGCTCTTGATGTGCGCGTGACCGTGAGCGACGTTCTTCTTTTCCTTGCGGCGCACCTTCTTGGCTGCACCCTGACGGCCCTTAGGAGGCATGTCTTTACTCCCGTGGAGTGGAGGTGATCGGTCCTACAGCGAAGACCGCTGATAAGCGTCCGCTGAGGACTACTTCTTGCCCGGCTTCTTCTTACCGGCGATGGCGCGACGCGGGCCCTTGCGGGTGCGAGCGTTGGTGCTGGTGCGCTGACCGTGGACGGGCAGGCCACGGCGGTGACGCAGACCCTGGTAGCAGCCGATCTCCACCTTGCGGCGGATGTCGGCCTGGATCTCACGACGGAGGTCACCCTCGGTCTTGAGGTTGGCGTCCACGTACTCGCGGATCTTGACCAGGTCCTCTTCGGGAAGGTCGCGAACGCGGGTGTTCGGGTTCACACCAGCGGCGGCGAGGGTCTCCTTCGCCAGGGTGCGGCCGATGCCGAAGACGTAGGTGAGGGCGACCTCCACGCGCTTGTCGCGCGGGATGTCAACACCTGAAACGCGTGCCATTCAATGGCTCCTGTTGATGCTCGGGGGTCTTCCACAGCACCACTCCCGACCCGCTCCGCCGCGGCAGGCGGCGATGGCGTGTGTCCGGGTCCCCGGCCCCCGCCGGAGGTGTCGCCGGCCGGAGCCGGCGGATGCTGCGTATGTACGTATTGCTCGCGTCGCGCGAAGAACTGCGAGGTGCAGGTCGGCGTGCGTCAGCCCTGGCGCTGCTTGTGGCGCAGGTTGTCGCAGATGACCATGACCCGGCCGTGGCGGCGGATCACCTTGCACTTGTCGCAGATCTTCTTGACGCTCGGCTTGACCTTCATGGGTGTGAGGTTCTCCGGGTCGTGAGATCTACTTGTAGCGGTAGACGATCCGTCCGCGCGTGAGGTCGTACGGAGACAGCTCCACGACGACCCGGTCATCGGGCAGGATGCGGATGTAGTGCATGCGCATCTTCCCGCTGATGTGCGCGAGGACCTTGTGACCGTTCTGGAGCTCCACCTTGAACATCGCGTTCGGCAGAGACTCGATCACGGTGCCCTCGATTTCGATGGCGCCTTGCTTCTTGGCCATGTCCTGCTTTCGGGATCGGCTACCTTGATCGGCCCGCTGCGCCGTCCCCAGAAACACACCTCGGACAAAAGGTGTGGCTGAAGGCATGCGTGAGCCGACGTGTCAGTCTACGCCAGAGAATCCCGAAACCATAATCCGGGGCAGCATGCCCCCGCGGGGAGATCGTTACGCCCGGGGTGTCGCGGTTCGGACCGCAGGTCTTCCCCGCCGATGACCGCGGGTCGCCCCCGCCGGAAACCGGGGCCGGCCCAGGCCGCAGCCGTGCCACCCCGGTGAAGAGGAGCTCGCGGTCCGGGCGGCGGCTCGCCGTCCCGGACCGGAGGGAGGAGTCGGCCGTCAGCCGAGGGGGTCCGGGGCGGTCTCCACCCCGAGCTCGGCGAGCTTCGCCTTGCCGCCGTCCACCGCGGTGAGGACCAGCGGGCCCTCCTCGGTCAGCGCCACCGAGTGCTCCCAGTGGCTGGACCAGGTGCCGTCGTCCGTCTTGACCGTCCAGTCGTCGGCGAGCACATGGGTCTTCGCGGTACCCAGGCTGACCATCGGCTCGATCGCGATGCAGAAGCCGGGCACCAGCTTGGGGCCCTTGCCGCGCTTGCGGGCGACGTAGTTCAGCAGGTGCGGGTCCATGTGCATCTCGCTGCCGATGCCGTGGCCGCCGTAGTCCTCGATGATCCCGTACTTGCCGGAGGCCGGGCGGGGCTGGCGCCGGATGTAGCCCTCGATGGCCTTGGAGATGTCGACCAGGCGGTTGCCCTTGCGGACCGCGGCGATGCCGGCCCACATCGACTCCTCCGTCACCCGGCTCAGCTCCAGCAGCTCCGGAGCGTGACCGGTGCCCACGAAGGCGGTGAAGGCGGCGTCCCCGTGCCAGCCGTCCACGATCGCGCCGGCGTCGATGGAGATGATGTCGCCGTCCTTGAGCACCGTGGCGGTGTCCGGGATGCCGTGCACCACGACCTCGTTCACCGAGGTGCAGATGGTGGCGGGGAAGCCCCCGTACCCCAGGAAGTTCGACTTGGCGCCGTGCTCGGCGATCACCTTGCGGGCGACGTCGTCCAGGTCCTTGGTGGTCGCCCCGGGCACGGCGGCGGCCCGGCACGCCTGGTGGATGGCCGCGACGACCAGCCCGGCCTCGCGCATCTTCGCGATCTGGTCGGGTGTCTTGATCTCCACCATGGGGCTGCCTTCCACGCTGTCGGTTCCGCTGTGCTGTCGGCGCCGGAAGCGCCCAGGCTCAACAGTACGGCCGCGGTGCCCCCCAAGGGCAACGCGGCCGTACCGGGGCCGATGTCGTCAGGCCGCCTTGTCCCCGTTCGGCAGGGCGGCCATCGCCCGCTCGGTGACCTCGGTGACCTTGCCCAGCGCCGAGATCGTCACGACCAGGCCCTGGGCCTTGTAGTAGTCGATGATCGGCTCGGTCTGGGTGTGGTAGACCTCCAGCCGGTTGCGCACCGTGTCCTCGGAGTCGTCCGCCCGCTGGTAGAGCTCGCCACCGCAGGTGTCGCAGACACCCTCGGTCTTGGGCGCGGAGTAGGTGACGTGGAAGACGTGGCTGGAGTCGTTGCGGCAGATGCGGCGGCCGGCGATGCGCTTGACCACCTCGTCCTCGGGGACCTCCAGGTCCAGCACCGCGTCCAGGCGCATGCCCTCGGCCCGCAGCATCTCGTCCAGCGCTTCGGCCTGCGAGACGTTCCGCGGGAAGCCGTCGAGCAGGAAGCCGTTCGCGGCGTCCGGCTGGGACATGCGGTCCTTGGCCATGCCGATGGTGACCGAGTCCGGCACCAGGTCGCCGGCGTCCATGTACGCCTTCGCCTGCTTGCCGAGGTCGGTCCCCTGGCTGATGTTGGCGCGGAAGAGGTCGCCCGTGGAGATGTGCGGGATGGAGAGGTTCTTGGCCAGGTACGCGGCCTGCGTACCCTTGCCAGCCCCAGGAGGCCCGACGAGGACGATTCGCATCAGCGGAGGAACCCTTCGTAGTGTCGCTGCTGAAGCTGGCTCTCGATCTGCTTCACGGTCTCCAGGCCGACACCCACGATGATGAGGATGCTGGTACCACCGAACGGGAAGTTCTGATTGGCTTTGAGCGTCACCAGCGCCACCGTGGGCACCAGGGCGATCAAACCCAGGTAGAGAGAGCCCGGCCACGTGATGCGGTTCAGCACGTAGCTCAGATACTCCGCGGTGGGACGACCAGCCCGGATGCCCGGGATGAAGCCACCATACTTCTTCATGTTGTCGGCAACTTCTTCGGGGTTGAAGGAGATGGCCACGTAGAAGAAGGCGAAGAAGACGATCAGCAGGAAGTAGGTGACCATGTAGACCGGGTGGTCACCCTTGACGAAGTTGTTTTTGATCCAGATTGCCCAGTCTGCGTTGGAATTGCTGAACTGGACGATCAGCGCCGGAATGTAGAGCAGCGACGAGGCGAAGATGACAGGGATCACACCCGCCTGGTTCACCTTCAGCGGGATGTAGGTCGAGGTACCGCCGTACGAACGGCGTCCGATCATCCGCTTGGCGTACTGCACCGGGATCCGGCGCTGGGCCTGCTCGACGAAGACCACCAGGCCGACCATGACCAGGCCGCAGGCGATCACCAGGGCGAAGTTCAGCCAGCCGCCCATGATCTCGCCGGACTGCTTGATCTGCCACAGACCGCTCGGGAAACCGGCGGCGATGGAGACGAACATCAGGATCGACATGCCGTTGCCGATGCCGCGGTCGGTGACCAGCTCGCCCAGCCACATGATGAGCGCGGTGCCCGCGGTCATCGTCATCACCATGGTGATGGTGGTGAAGACCGACTGGTTCGGGATGATGTCGTTGCCCACCGAGCAGCCAGAGAACAGCGAGCCGCTGCGCGCGGTCGCCACCAGGCCGGTGCTCTGCAGGATCGCGAGTCCCATGGTCAGGTAGCGCGTGTACTGGGTGATCTTCGCCTGGCCGGCCTGGCCCTCCTTCTTGAGGGCTTCGAGGCGCGGGATCACCACGGTGAGCAGCTGGAGGATGATGCTCGCCGTGATGTACGGCATGATCGTGAGCGCGAAGATGGTGATCTGCTGCAGTGCGCCACCGCTGAACATGTTCACCAGGCCGAAGAGGCCCTGGTTGGCTTGGGCCTCGTCCACACACGTCTGGACGTTCTTGTAGTCGACGCCCGGCACCGGGATATGTGACCCGAGCCGGAACAGCACGATGACGCCCAGCGTGAACAGCAGCTTCTTGCGCAGGTCGGGCGTCTTGAACGCCCGGGCGAACGCGGTGAGCACGGTGCCTCCTGCGGGCTCCCGCGTCAGGCGCGAGAGGTGACGGTCTTGAGGAACGACGAATACAAAATCAGCCAACGTCCACGCGGGCACACGCCGCGCGGAAGGTAACAGCGCACGCCACCTTACCGGCGACCTGGCCCCCCTTGGAACGACCAACCGGGGATGCCCCTCACAGAGGCATCCCCGGCCGGGTGTGCATCAGGCTCAGACGAGCTCGGTGACGGTACCGCCGGCAGCGGTGATCTTCTCCTTGGCGGAGCCGGAGACGGCGTCGACCGTCACCTGCAGCGCCACGGTGATCTCACCCGTGCCGAGCACCTTGACCAGCTCGTTCTTGCGCACCGCACCCTTGGCGACCAGGTCGGCCACCGTGACCTCGCCACCCTGCGGGTAGAGCGCGGCCAGCTTGTCCAGGTTCACGACCTGGTACTCGGTGCGGAAGGGGTTCTTGAAGCCCTTCAGCTTCGGGAGGCGCATGTGGAGGGGCATCTGCCCACCCTCGAAGCGCTCCGGAACCTGGTAACGGGCCTTCGTACCCTTGGTACCACGACCAGCGGTCTTACCCTTGGACGCCTCGCCACGACCGACACGGGTCTTGGCGGTCTTGGCGCCCGGGGCGGGCCGGAGGTTGTGGACCTTCAGCGGCTTGCTCTCCGCCATGTCAGTCGACCTCCTCGACCGTCACGAGGTGGCGGACGGTGTGCACCATGCCGCGGATCTCGGGGCGGTCCTCCTTGACAACCACGTCGTTCAGGCGCTTGAGCCCGAGCGAACGCAGGGTGTCGCGGTGGTTCTGCTTGCTACCGATGTAGGACTTCGTCTGGGTGACCTTGAGGCGAGCCATCACACACCCACCCCGGCACGCGCCCGCAGCAGAGCGGCGGGAGCGACGTCCTCCAGCGGCAGGCCACGACGGGCGGCGATCTCCTCGGGCCGCTGCAGGCCTTGGAGCGCCTCCACCGTGGCGTGCACGATGTTGATCGGGTTGGACGAGCCGAGCGACTTGCTCAGCACGTCGTGGATGCCCGCGCACTCCAGCACGGCACGCACCGGGCCACCGGCGATCACACCGGTACCGGGCGAAGCCGGCTTCAGCAGCACGACGCCCGCGGCCTTCTCACCCTGGATGGGGTGAGGGATGGTGCCGGCGATCCGGGGGACCTTGAAGAAGTGCTTCTTGGCCTCCTCAACACCCTTGGCGATGGCGGCCGGCACCTCCTTGGCCTTGCCGTAACCGACACCCACGGTGCCGTCACCGTCGCCCACCACGACCAGCGCGGTGAAGCTGAAGCGACGACCACCCTTCACAACCTTGGCGACGCGGTTGATCGCGACAACACGCTCGACGTAGGCGGTCTTCTCGGCGGCAGCGCCACCGTCCCGCCGGTCCTTACGGTCCCGCCGCTCGCCGCCACCGGCACCGCTCCCGCGGCGCTGGGGTCCAGCCATTGGAATTACCTCTCTCGTTTGCGTCCGCTAGCTACGGAACCGCGGCTCAGAACTTGAGCCCGGCCTCGCGGGCGGCGTCGGCCAGGGCGGCGATGCGCCCGGCGTACTGGTTGCCGCCACGGTCGAACACGACGGCCTCGACGCCGGCGGCCTTGGCGCGCTCGGCGACCAGGGAGCCGACCTTCTGGGCCTGCGCGGTCTTGTCACCCTCGATGCCCCGAATGGAGGCGTCCAGGTGCGACGCGGAGGCCAGCGTGTGGCCCTTGATGTCGTCGATGACCTGCGCGGTGATACCGCGGTTGGACCGGGTCACCACCAGGCGCGGACGCTCTGCGGAGCCGTTGACCCGCTTGCGAATGCGGATGTGGCGACGCTTGGCGGCGGCGCGCTTGTAAGCATCGCCCTTGGCGATCTTCACACCGTATGCCATGGCTTACTTACCAGCCTTTCCGACCTTGCGGCGGATGACTTCGCCCTCGTACTTGACGCCCTTGGCCTTGTACGGGTCGGGCTTCCGCAGCTTGCGGATGTTCGCGGCGACCTCGCCGACCTTCTGCTTGTCGATGCCCTCGACGCTGAAGCGAGTGGGGGTCTCCACCTTGAAGGAGATGCCCTCCGGGGCCTCGACCAGGATCGGGTGGCTGTAGCCCAGGGCGAACTCCAGGTTGGAGCCCTTCGCCTGGACGCGGTAACCGACACCGCTGATCTCGAGCTTCTTGACGTACCCCTGGGTCACGCCGGTGATCATGTTCGCCACCAGCGTGCGGGACAGGCCGTGCAGGGCCTTGTTCTGACGCTCGTCGTTCGGGCGGGAGACGACGATGGCGCCGTCCTCACCCTTGGCGATCTCGATGGGCGCCGCGACGGTGTGCGAGAGAGAACCCTTGGGGCCCTTCACTGCGACCGTACGGCCATCGATGGTGACGTCCACACCAGCGGGAACCTGGATGGGCAGCCGTCCAATACGCGACATGGCTTTTCCTCCGTTCCCGGGTTACCAGACGTAGGCGAGGACTTCCCCACCCACGCCCTTCTTCTGAGCCTGCTTGTCGGTGAGGAGACCGTGCGACGTGGAGATGATCGCCACGCCCAGGCCGCCGAGCACCTTCGGCAGGTTGGTGGACTTTGCGTAGACCCGCAGGCCCGGCTTGGAAATCCGCTTGATGCCGGCGATCGAGCGCTCGCGGTTCGGGCCGAACTTCAGCTCGAGGACGAGGTTCTTGCCGACCTCGGCGTCCTCGACCTTCCAGCCGGTGATGTAGCCCTCCTGCTGGAGGATCTCCGCGATGTGCGACTTGATCTTGCTGTGCGGCATCACGACGGAGTCGTGGTAAGCCGAGTTCGCGTTTCGCAGACGCGTGAGCATGTCTGCGATCGGATCGGTCATGGTCATGATGGCCTTCGGCCTCTCTCGCCGGGGTTTCCTATATGCGCCATCCCTCTCCCCCATCAGGCTGGGGGCGGGTGCGGCGCGGGGACCTACGGCGTAGTAAGTGTCAGTTGCGGGCTCGGCCCGCGGGCGGCCATGGGCGACAGGCGCCCAACCCCACCAGCCTAAGGGATACCGGCTGATGGGTTCGCCGCCCGCCGGCCGCCCACGAGGGGCGGCCGGCGGACCGCGAGGGGCTTGCGCCGCCCAAGGTACTTACCGAGAGACCTGGTTCATCCCTGGAACAGGGATTACCAGGAGCTCTTGGTCACGCCCGGCAGCTCGCCACGGTGAGCCATCTCACGAAGGCACACGCGGCACAGGCCGAACTTGCGGTACACGGAGTGCGGACGGCCGCAGCGCTGGCAGCGGGTGTACGCACGCACGCCGAACTTGGGCTTGCGGGCGGCCTTGGCAATAAGAGCCTTCTTCGCCACGGCTCACGCCTCCTTGAACGGGAAGCCGAGGTGACGAAGGAGGGCCCGGCCCTCGTCGTCGTTGGTCGCCGTGGTCACCACGGTGATGTCCATACCCCGGACGCGGTCGATCTTGTCCTGGTCGATCTCGTGGAACATGACCTGCTCCGTGAGACCGAAGGTGTAGTTGCCCCGGCCGTCGAACTGCTTCGGCGACAGACCGCGGAAGTCGCGGATGCGCGGCAGCGCGAGCGACAGCAGGCGGTCCAGGAACTCCCACATGCGGTCACCGCGGAGGGTGACGTGGGCACCGATCGGCTGGCCCTCACGCAGCTTGAACTGCGCGATGGACTTGCGGGCCTTGGTGACGGCCGGCTTCTGACCGGTGATCGTGGTGAGGTCGCGGATGGCGCCCTCGATCAGCTTGGAGTCGCGGGCGGCGTCGCCCACACCCATGTTGACCACGATCTTGGTGAGACCCGGGACCTGCATGACGTTCTCGTACTTGAACTCGTCACGCAGCTTGCCCGCGATCTCCTCGCGGTAGCGCGTCTTCAGACGCGGCGCAGTGGTGGCAGTCATCAGATGTCCTCACCGGTCCGCTTGGCAACGCGGATCTTGTTGCCGTTCTCATCGAAGCGGTAGCCGACGCGGGTGACGACCTTGTTGCCGTCCTTCTCCACGACGAGCTGCACGTTGCTCACGTGCACCGGGGCCTCGACGGTGATGATGCCGCCGGTCTTGGAACCACGGGCGGTCTGGCCGGCCTTGGTGTGCTTCTTGACCCGGTTGACACCCTCGACCAGGACACGGTCCTCGCGGGGGTAGGCCTCGATGACCTTGCCCTGCTTGCCCTTGTCCTTACCGGTGATGACCTGGACCAGGTCGCCCTTCTTGATCTTCATCGGTTACAGCACCTCCGGCGCGAGCGAGATGATCTTCATGAACTTCTTCTCGCGCAGCTCACGGCCCACGGGGCCGAAGATACGGGTGCCGCGGGGGTCGCCATCGTTCTTGAGGATGACGGCCGCGTTCTCGTCGAAGCGGATGTACGAGCCGTCGGGGCGGCGGCGCTCCTTGACGGTGCGCACGACGACAGCCTTGACGACGTCGCCCTTCTTCACGTTGCCACCGGGGATCGCGTCCTTGACGGTGGCGACGATGACGTCACCGATGCCCGCGTAGCGGCGACCGGAACCACCGAGAACACGGATGCAAAGGATCTCCTTCGCACCAGTGTTGTCGGCGACGCGCAGTCGCGACTCCTGCTGGATCACGTCTATCTCCTGATCGTCTGCCGGTTCCCGGCCGGGGCTACCACTGAGTAGAGGTAGCCCCGGCCGAGCCTGGCGGAACTGACCTGAGGGGGAACCTCAGGAAATTACTTGGCCTTCTCGAGGATCTCGACGACGCGCCAGCGCTTGGTCGCGGACAGCGGCCGGGTCTCCATCAGGAGGACGCGGTCGCCGACACCCGCGGCGTTCTGCTCGTCGTGCGCCTTGAGCTTGTTGGTACGGCGGATGACCTTGCCGTACAGCGCGTGCTTGACGCGGTCCTCGACAGCGACGACGACGGTCTTGTCCATCTTGTCGCTGACGACCAGACCCTCACGGGTCTTGCGGAAACCGCGCTCAGTCTTGTTCTCAGTCACGTTGTTCTCGCTCATCAGGCGCTCTCCACCGTCTCGATGCCGAGCTCGCGCTCCCGCATCAGGGTGTAGATCCGGGCGATGTCCTTGCGGACGGCCTTCAGCCGGCCGTGGTTCTCAAGCTGTCCGGTCGCCGCCTGGAAGCGGAGGTTGAACAGCTCTTCCTTGGCCTCGCGAAGCTTGGCAACGAGGTCCTCGTTGTTCAGCTCACGCAGCTCGGACGCCTTGGTACCGGCCGCCATCACGACTCACCTGCCTCGCGCCGCACGATCCGGCACTTCATCGGGAGCTTGTGAGCAGCGCGGGTGAGCGCCTCACGCGCAATCTTCTCGTTCGGGTAGGACAGCTCGAACATCACCCGACCGGGCTTGACGTTCGCGATCCACCACTCCGGCGAACCCTTACCGGAACCCATGCGGGTCTCGGCGGGCTTCTTGGTCAGCGGGCGGTCCGGGTAGATGTTGATCCACACCTTGCCACCACGCTTGATGTGACGGGTCATGGCGATACGAGCTGCCTCGATCTGCCGGTTCGTCACATAGGCCGGGGTGACGGCCTGGATGCCGTACTCACCGAACGCCAGCTCGGTGCCACCCTTGGCCATGCCGTTCCGCTTGGGGTGGTGCTGCTTGCGGTGCTTGACCCTGCGAGGGATCAGCATGTCGGTCAGGCCTCCGTTCCGGTGCTCTCAGCAGCCGGAGCAGCGGCAGCGGCCTCGGCCTTGGGGGCCTCGGCAGCGGCGTTCTGCTGCTGCGGCTTACGGCCACGGCCGCCACGCTCGCCACCACGGCGCTGCGGGCGGTCGCTGCCACCACGCGACGGGCGGTTGCCGGCGCGGGCGGCGGCGTTCTCGGCGCGGACCTCGGCGATGTTCTTGACGTCGCCCTTGTAGATCCACACCTTGACGCCGATGCGGCCGAAGGTGGTCTTGGCCTCGAAGAAGCCGTACTCGACGTTCGCGCGAAGGGTGTGCAGCGGCACACGGCCCTCGCGGTAGAACTCCGAGCGGGACATCTCGGCGCCGCCGAGACGGCCACCGCACTGGATCTTGATGCCCTTGGCACCGGCCTTCATCGCGCTCTGCATGCTCTTGCGCATGGCACGGCGGAAGGAGACACGGGAGGAGAGCTGCTCGGCGACGGCCTGGGCCACCAGCTGAGCGTCCACCTCGGGGTTCTTGACCTCGAGGATGTTCAGCTGCACCTGCTTGCCGGTCAGCTTCTCCAGGTCGCCGCGGATGCGGTCGGCCTCCGCGCCGCGACGGCCGATGACGATGCCCGGCCGGGCGGTGTGGATGTCGACGCGGACGCGGTCGCGGGTGCGCTCGATCTCCACCTTGGAGATGCCGGCCCGCTCCATGCCCTGCGTCATCATCCGGCGGATGGCGACGTCTTCCTTGACGTAGTCCTTGTACAGCTTGTCGGCGTACCAGCGCGACTTGAAGTCGGTGGTGATGCCGAGCCGGAACCCGTGCGGGTTAACCTTCTGGCCCATTACCGGGTTCCTTCCTTGCTGCTGACGACCACGGTGATGTGGCTGGTCCGCTTGCGGATCCGGTAGGCGCGGCCCTGGGCACGCGGCCGGAACCGCTTCAGGGTCGGGCCCTCGTCGACGTACGCCTCGCTGATGACCAGCGTGGAGGCGTCGGTGTGGTCGTAGTTGTGCGCGGCGTTGGCAATGGCGCTGTCCAGCACCTTGCCCACCGGCACGCTCGCGGCCTGCGGGGCGAAACGCAGGACCGCCTGAGCCTCCGTGGCATCCATGCCACGGATGAGGTCCACCACGCGGCGGGCCTTCATGGGCGTGACGCGGATGTACCGCGCCTGGGCCCTGGCTTCCATGGTTGTCCCTTCGGTGTCAGTCATATGGTCTTCGCTTTTTCCGCAGATCAGCGACGACGCGACTTGCGGTCGTCCTTCTCGTGGCCGCGGAAGGTGCGGGTCGGCGCGAACTCGCCGAGCTTGTGGCCGACCATCGACTCGGTGACGAACACCGGGACGTGCTTGCGGCCGTCGTGCACCGCGATCGTGTGGCCGAGCATGGCCGGGACGATCATCGAGCGGCGGGACCAGGTCTTGATGACGTTCTTGGTGCCGGCTTCGTTCTGGACATCCACCTTCTTGATCAGGTGGTCGTCGACGAAGGGCCCCTTCTTGAGACTGCGCGGCATCTAAACCCGCTCCTAGCGCTTCTTGTTCGTCTTGCGGCGGCGGACGATGTACTTGTTGCTCGCCTTCTTGGGAGAACGAGTACGACCCTCCTTCTGACCCCAGGGGGAGACCGGGTGGCGACCACCGGAGGTCTTGCCCTCACCACCACCGTGCGGGTGGTCGACCGGGTTCATCACGACACCACGCACGGTCGGGCGGACGCCCTTCCAGCGCATACGGCCGGCCTTGCCCCAGTTGATGTTCGACTGCTCGGCGTTGCCGACCTCGCCGACGGTGGCGCGGCAGCGGACGTCGACCAGGCGGATCTCACCGGACGGCATGCGCAGGTGGGCCATGGAGCCCTCCTTCGCCAGCAGCTGCACGGAGGCACCCGCGGAGCGGGCGAACTTCGCGCCGCCGCCGGGCCGCAGCTCGATGGCGTGGATGGTCGTACCGACCGGGATGTTGCGCAGCGACAGGTTGTTGCCCGGCTTGATGTCGGCCGTCGGGCCGTTCTCGATCCGGTCACCCTGCTTCAGGCCACGCGGGGCGATGATGTAGCGCTTCTCGCCGTCCGCGTAGTGCAGCAGCGCGATGCGCGCGGTGCGGTTGGGGTCGTACTCGATGTGCGCGACCTTGGCCGGGACGCCGTCCTTGTCGTGACGACGGAAGTCGATCACGCGGTACGCGCGCTTGTGACCGCCACCCTGGTGGCGAACGGTGACGCGACCGGCGTTGTTACGACCGCCCTTGCTGTGCAGCGGGCGGACCAGCGACTTCTCCGGCGTGGACCGCGTGATCTCGACGAAGTCGGCGACGCTGGAGCCACGACGGCCCGGGGTCGTCGGCTTGTACTTGCGGATACCCATTTCTCAGTCCTCGGAAGATTCCGGACTTCTGGACGATCCGATCTCCGTTAGGAGACCGGGCCGCCGAAGATGTCGATACGGTCGCCCTCGGCGAGGGTCACGATGGCGCGCTTGGTGTTGGCGCGCTTGCCGAAACCGGTCTTGGTGCGCTTGCGCTTACCCTGCCGGTTGATCGTGTTGACCCCGGTGACCTTGACCGAGAAGACCGCCTCGACGGCCTGCTTGATCTGGGTCTTGTTGGCGCGCGGGTCGACGACGAACGTGTACTTGTTCTCGTCCAGCAGCGCGTAGCTCTTCTCGGAGACGACCGGCTTGACGAGGATGTCGCGCGGGTCCGAGTAGGTCTTGCTGGTGATCGTGGCCTCAGACATCAGGCCTCGCTCCCTTCAGTCACAGCGGCCTTGGGGCCAGCGACGAAGGACTCGAAGGCGGCCTGGGTGAAGACCACGTCGTCGGAGACGAGCACGTCGTACGTGTTCAGCTGGCCCGGCTCCAGGATGTGCACCTGGGGCAGGTTGCGGGCGGACAGCCACGCGGCCTCGTCCGAACGCTCGGCGACCAGGAGCACGTTCTTCCGCTCGCTGATCTTGCCCAGCAGGGACTTGGCGGCCTTGGTGGAGATGCCACCCTCGACCACGCCGGTGACGACGTGGATGCGGGAGTGACGCGCCCGGTCGGAAAGGGCACCACGCAGGGCGGCGGCCTTCATCTTCTTGGGGGTCCGCTGCGAGTAGTCACGCGGCACGGGACCGTGCACGACGCCACCACCGGCGAACTGCGGCGCGCGGGTCGAACCCTGGCGGGCGCGACCGGTGCCCTTCTGGCGGTACGGCTTGCGGCCACCGCCACGGACCTCGCCGCGGGTCTTCGTCTTGTGCGTGCCCTGGCGGGCAGCGGCCAGCTGGGCGACGACGACCTGGTGGATCAGCGGAACGCTGACCTGCGCGTCGAAGATCTCCGCGGGGAGTTCGACGGTCCCGGCCTTGTCGCCTGCCGGCGAAAGGATGTCAATGGTGCTCATCGGTTACCTCAGGCCCCCTTGGCCGCGGTACGGACCAGGACGAGGCCGCCGTTCGGACCAGGAACCGCGCCCTTGATGAGCAGCAGGCCCTTCTCCGCGTCAACGGCGTGGACGGTCAGGTTCTGGGTGGTGACCCGCTCGTTGCCCATGCGGCCGGCCATGCGCAGGCCCTTGAACACGCGGCCCGGGGTGGCGCAGCCACCGATGGAGCCCGGCGAGCGGTGCTTGCGCTGGGTGCCGTGACCGGCGCCCAGGCCCTTGAAGCCGTGGCGCTTCATGACACCGGCGGTGCCCTTGCCCTTGCTGGTGCCGGTCACGTCGACCTTGACACCGGACTCGAACACCTCGGCGGTGACCTCCTGGCCGAGCGTGTACTCGCTGGCGTCAGCGGTACGCAGCTCCACCAGGTGGCGGCGCGGGGTGACGTCGGCCTTCGCGAAGTGGCCCTTGAGGGGCTTGTTCACCTTGCGCGGGTCGATCTCGCCGAAGGCGATCTGGACGGCGTTGTAGCCGTCCGTGTCAGCGGTACGGACCTGGGTCACGACGCAGGGGCCGGCCTTGACGACGGTGACCGGGACGACACGGTTGTTCTCGTCCCACACCTGCGTCATGCCGAGCTTCTCGCCCAGGACGCCCTTGATCTGCTTAGCCATCTCGCGCGTCACCTCAGAGCTTGATCTCGATGTCGACGCCGGCCGGCAGGTCGAGACGCATGAGCGAGTCGACGGTCTTCGGCGTGGGGTCGAGGATGTCGATGAGGCGCTTGTGCGTGCGCATCTCGAAGTGCTCGCGCGAGTCCTTGTACTTGTGCGGCGACTTGATGACGCAGTACACGTTCTTCTCAGTGGGCAGCGGCACCGGGCCCGCGACCGACGCACCAGTGCGGGTCACCGTCTCGACGATCTTCTTCGCCGAGGAGTCGATGACCTCGTGGTCGTAGGCCTTGAGCCGGATGCGGATCTTCTGTCCCGCCATGGCTACTTCGTAGTCCTGTCTCTCGTAACGCTCTGGAACCCGGTGCGTTCGCGTTCTCCTCCGACCCACGCGGTCGGGCGTGTCGCGCCCCCTCTTGCAGTTCTCCCTTGGAGGGATTCCCTGGAGAAAGGGCAGTACGGGGGAAGAACACCCACCGGGTGCCTGGCTGGGGCCCCGCTGACACTTCCCGGAAGATTCCCGTACTTCCGCCCCTGACAAGGGACGACGAGTACTGCGGGACTCGCTTCCAGTCCTCCCGGCGGGAGGCGCGCAGCATCGGCACTCAACCGAGCAACCTGAACAGTGTGCCATACGGGACAAGGCCCTCGCGAATCGGGCCCGGGAGCTTACCCCAATCACCGGAGCCGCACTCCTCGGGCGGGACCGATCGGGGTGCGCGGGCGCGGCGACACGGCGACGAAGGCGACGCGCCGAGGTCGCCAGAGCGCCTCCGGCGGACGGAGACGCCTCGGTCAGCCGCCTTGGCCACATCGAGAACGCGACGGTCGGCGTGAGTATCCGAACGGCTACGACCAGTGCCCTTCCGTACGTCGAGGCGGATCACGCGCCTGGACACGCCCTCCGGCGCGAGCTGCCGAACGGCCGCCGCGGGCCCCACCTCGCCCGCTCCATCGTGCCCTACGCTTCCCCCCTGCCCGGGACACCGTCCTGAGCTGCGTTTCTCATCAGCGGAAGAAAAAGTCGAAGAAATCCGCCGTCGGATGTCGAGGGATCCGTCTCCGGATCCGACCGAAGGGTGACAGCGCGCCGACGGGGTGCGCGGACGGGGAGGACACCCGAGATGAAGTACGTCGCGATGATCTACGGCAACCAGGCCAAGTGGGACTCCTTCCCGGCCGAGGAGTGGCCGGAGGCGATCGGCCGGCAGGTGGCGTTCAACACCAAGTACCGGGAGACCGGCGAGCTGCTGGGCGCCTACGGGCTCGCGGACGCCGCCGCCGCCCAGCTGGTACGCCGCGAGAACGGCGCCCCGGCGGTCACCGACGGGCCCTACCTGGAGACCAAGGAGTACCTGGCCAGCTTCTACCTGCTGGACTGCGAGAGCCTTGAGCGGGCCCAGGAGATCGCCGCGGACATGCCGTTCGCCGATCTGGAGCCGGTGGAGCTGTGGCCGATCCTGCACGAGTCCCCGGAGGACGTGTGAGCACCGGGCACCCCGGATTCGAGGACCTGCTGCGCGAGCTGGCGCCGCAGGTCCTCGGCGCGCTCGTACGCCGGTACGGCACCTTCGACGCCTGCGAGGACGCCGTCCAGGAGGCCCTGCTGGCCGCCGCCCTGCAGTGGCCCGCGGAGGGGGTGCCCGACAACCCGCGGGGCTGGCTGACGACCGTCGCCTCCCGCAAGCTCGTCGACCAGGTACGCAGCGAGACGGCACGCCGCCGCCGCGAGGACGCCCTCGCACTGGCCACCCCGCAGTCCGCGCTGCTGGCCCACGCCGCCGACGCGGCGCCGGCCGCGGACCGGGACGACTCCCTGGCGCTGCTCTTTCTGTGCTGCCATCCCGCGCTGTCCGCGCCGAGCCGGATCGCACTGACCCTGCGCGCGGTGGGCGGCCTCAGCACCGCGCAGATCGCCGCGGCCTTCCTGGTGCCCGAGGCCACCATGGCCCAGCGCATCAGCCGCGCCAAGCAGACCATCAAGGCGGACCGGACCGCCCTGTCCCTGCCCGCCGGCCCGGACGCCGCCGAGCGGCTGGCCGCGGTCCGACACGTCCTCTACCTGGTCTTCAACGAGGGCTACACCAGCACCGGCGGGACCGACCTGACCGTGCCGGAGCTGTCCACCGAGGCGATCCGGCTCACCCGGCTGCTCCACCACCTGGCGCCCGAGGACGCCGAGACCTCGGGCCTGCTCGCGCTGATGCTGCTGACCGACGCCCGCCGACCGGCCCGCACCGGCCCCCTCGGCGAGCTGGTACCCCTGGCCGACCAGGACCGCGGCCTGTGGGACCGCCGCCTGATCGCCGAAGGCGTGGACCTGCTCAGCCGCACCCTGCCCCGCGGACAGCTCGGCCCCTACCAGCTCCAGGCCGCCATCGCCGCCGTACATGACGAGGCCGAGCACACCGACGCCACCGACTGGCCGCAGATCCTGGTCCTCTACGACCTCCTGGAGCAGGTCGCGCCGAACCCGATGACCAGCCTCAACCGCGCCGTCGCGGTCGCCATGGTCCAGGGCCCGACCGCCGGCCTGGACCTCCTGGCCGAGCTGGCGAGCGACAAGCGCCTGGCCCGCCACCACCGGCTGCACGCCACCCGCGCCCATCTGCTGGAGATGCTCGGGCACCACGAGCCCGCCGCCCACGCCTACCGCGAGGCCGCCCGCCGCACCACCAGCGCCCCCGAACGCCGCCACCTCACGGGGTGCGCCGCTCGGCTGGAGAACCCGTCGGCGTGTTACCTCGGCCGATAGACTCGCTTCCATGAGCGTGGCCCATGACCACTACCCGGAGCTGCACCGTCTGATCGACCGGTTGCGGCCTGCGCAGGCCGAAGCTGTGCGGTCGGTGGTGTTGCAGCTCGTCGTAGACAACACCCGGGACGACGCCGTTGGAGACGAGGGGTCCGCGACACAGCCTCGGCGGCGACGGTTGTCCTTCGCCGGAGCCATCGAGGCAGAGCCGGACCTGGCGACCCGCTCGTCCGACATCCTCCGCCAGGAACTGGGCGAGCCAGACCAGTGATCATCTGCGACACCGGGCCGATCGTCGCCGCGTTCAACGCAAAGGACGACCGGCATGCGGATTGCCTGACGCTCCTGGAGACCCACCCGGGCCCGTTGCTGGTCCCCGCGCCGATCCTGACGGAGGTCTGCTACCTCCTGTCGACACGAGCCGACTCCCGGGCGGAGTCGATGTTCCTGCGAGCCCTCGCCGCCGATGAGTTGCACTTCGTCCCACTCGTTACAGAAGATCTTTCGCGAATGGCTGAGCTCGTCGAGCAGTACGCCGACCTACCCCTCGGAGCAGCGGACGCGTCTGTGGTGGCAGTTGCCGAACGACTGGGTGTGACGGAGATTGCCACAATTGACCTGCGGCATTTTCACGTCGTACGCCCCAGGCACACCCCAGCACTGACGTTGCTGCCCCGCTGACGCCCCCGCGATTCCCTAGGGTGACCGCATGGATCTCCCTCCCATACCGCTGGCCGACCGGATCCGGCTGCGCCCCGTGGCCCTGGACGACGCCGAAGGCCTGTGCCGCGCCTACCTCCGCAACCAGGACCACCTCCGCCCCTGGGATCCGGCCCGGGACGCCCGCTTCTACACGCCCGAGGGCCAGGCCGACCGGGTGCGCGACCAGCTGGCGGAGCGCGACGCGGGTCGGATGCTGCCCTGGGTCCTGGACGACGGTGAGCGCCTCCTGGGCACCGTGACCCTGACCAACATCGTGCAGGGCCCGTTCCGCAACGCGTACCTCGGCTACTGGATCGACGCCGAGCACAACGGCAGGGGTCTGGCCTCCGCGTCCGTCCAGGCCGTGCTCCGGGTCGCCGACGAGGGCCTCGGCCTGCACCGCGTCGAGGCGAGCACCCTCATCGAGAACACCGGGTCCCAGCGGGTCCTGCGCAAGAACGGCTTCGAGCAGATCGGCACCGCCCCGAACTACCTGCACATCAACGGGGCTTGGCGGGACCACCTGCTCTTCCACCGCGTCCTGAACGACCGCCCGCCGGTCTGATCCCCCGCGTCCACCCCGCACCCGCGTCCACGGGTGCGGGGGCGCCTGACGGTGGTCAGACGGTGGACGCGAACCGCACGAACTCGGTCCACGCCTCCGGGCTGAACGTCAGCTGCGGGCCCTGGGGGTCCTTGGAGTCGCGGACGTGGATACGGCCGGAGGTCGCGGCGACCTCGACGCAGGCGGGGCCGTCATTGGTGCTGTAGCTACTCTTGAGCCAGGCGACCTCGACGCACTGGGGGCCGTCGTTGGTGCTGTAGCTGCTCTTGGCCCATTCCACGGTGGACAGGTCTCCGGCGTGGGGCTTGAGTGTCATACCTCTCCCAGCAGTTTCTCGATGAAGGCCAGTGACTCCCTCGGGGTAAGAGCCTGGGCCCGGAGCATGCCGTAGCGCATCTCCAGCACCTGGACCTCCTTGGGAGCCGAGATCAGACGGCTGGCCAGTTGCACCTCGTTGTGCCCGATCGTCGTACCGTCCTTGAGCTTCAGCACCTGGAGAGACCCGGCCAGCCCGGCATGATCCTCACAGCTCGTCGGCATCACCTGGATCACCACGTGCCGCAACTGCCCAATTTCCAGGATTCGTTCGAGCTGTCGACGCAGCACCATTCTGCCCCCGATGGGGCGGCGCAGCGACACCTCCTCCTGTACGAAGGTCAGCAAGGGGGCAGGGCGCAGGTCGAAGATGGACTGTCGCGCCATACGAGCTTCCACCAGACGCGCAAGCTCGTCCTCGGTATAGGCCGGACGCCGGAGTCTGAACAGCGCGCGGGCGTACTCCTCTGTCTGGAAGAGCCCGTGCACGACCATGGTGTCGTACGCGCCCAGCTCGACCGCTTCCGCTTCCAGTCGCGCCAAATCCCGTACTTTTTTCGGGTACCGGGCCTGCGCGATGTCCTCCTTCATCACGGCGATCTTCCCGTCCGCGCCCAGCACCTCGTCGGCCTTGTCGAGGAGCTCCAAGCGGGGGATGCGCCGCCCGCGCTCGATGGCGGAGATCAGCGCCTCTCCGTA
The DNA here is from genome assembly GCF_004684805.1 of Streptomyces palmae. Classification (GTDB taxonomy): domain Bacteria; phylum Actinomycetota; class Actinomycetes; order Streptomycetales; family Streptomycetaceae; genus Streptomyces; species Streptomyces palmae. Next base: position 1,999 of record NZ_SRID01000056.1, on the reverse strand, counting down.
GCCCAGGGCCAAGCCCAGGTCCGTCTGCCGCAGGCCCGCCGCCTCCCGCCATGCCTTGATCTGGCGGCCCACCGCACGCACCACCGCTGTGCTGTCGTCTTCCAGTCCGGGATCCAGCGCCGCGCTGTCCGCCCCGTCCGTGAGGAAATTCGCGGGCTTCCCGCCCTCCGTACGGTCACCATCCGTCGCCATCAGGACCACCTTTCACGTAGCCACTTGTGACCAACACCGGCCGTCCGGGAACCGTCACGGTCTACGGGCCGGACAGAGCCGGACACAGGACCGACGGACACCCTCCGTAAGGGCGTTGGCACTTTTCAGGTTAGGCACGGATGGCCACGCTGAGTGATGTGAGTCAAAACATCACTCGAACCGAAAATTCCGCTCAAGTGAGTCTCCAGTTCAGCGTGTTGCTGTCCGCGACCCGCAAGGCCGCTCGGCTGGCTCGGTTGCTCTCTGTCGAGCAGATCCGCGGCTGGGGCCTTCCGCACGAGGCCGCCGCGCTGGTGATCGGGGAACTCGCCGCCAACGCCGCACTGCACGGCCGGGTGCCCGGGCGCAGCTTCCGGCTGACGCTCAGCACCAGCACGGACGGGCCGACCACCACCCTCCGTATCGAGGTGGCGGACACCCGCACCGAGCGGGTGCCGGTCGTCCGCAGTCAGGACGAGGAGGCGGACGGGATCGCCCGTGAATCGGGCTACGGGCTGCTGCTGGTCGAGGAGTTGGCCGATCGCTGGGGGACCTTCCTCGGGCCGCTCCCCCGCAAGACGGTCTGGGCCGAACTCGACCTCCCGGCCTGATCGGACGTGCCCGGCGCACCCCGTTCACCGGAGCCCGGGGAGCCGGGATCCGGTGGCCCGTACGACGGTGGCGCGGGAGATCAAAGACCAAGAACCCTCGGGAAAGAACCCACCAACCCAACCAAACCTCGGACATGTCACCCGAGCGGGTGATTGCTGCCGACCGGGCTGGCGCACCGGTGGTAGCGCGGGGCAGGCTCAGGCTCGGCAAACCGCCATCAACCCAGCCGACAAGTCCCTAAAAGACGTCGGCCCCCGCCGGGACTGCCATCCCGATACGAGGGCCTGACCACGCAGGAAGTCCAACCCTTCCCGATGGATGCAGAGCAGATTAGCGCGTCGACGCGCACACGTCCTCCGGTTCGGCGATCCTCAGCCGGTGTCACCCAGGTGAGCACTCACCAGGCCGACCGGTACTCGATCATCGGCAACCACCTCACCCAGCACCGCGACCTCTCGCTGACCGCGATCGGCCTGGGCGCGTACATCCAGTCCCTGCCGGACGGCGCCCCCGTGGACATCCGCACGCTGGCCAAGCGTTTCCCGGAGGGACGGGAGCGGATCGCGGCGGCGCTGCGGGAGTTGGAGGCGTACGGGTACATAGCCCGGGTCCGGGAGCGTACGCCCGAGGGCCGCATCGTCACCCGCACCTACGCGTACCAGGTCCCCGGTTCGGCCCCCTCGCGCTCCCGCACCCCGGGCACTGCCAACCCGCCTCGCCCACCACGCCGCAAGGACCGTCCCAGGCCGCGCCTGGCGTCGCGGAGAAACCCGCGCCCCAAGTCGGTCATCACGCGCGAGCGCAGGCCCGTACAGATGCCGCCTCTCCCCCGACCAGCCGCAGCCGCCCCGTCGCGTGACCGCGTACCGCCGCCACGACCGGCCGTCCCCACCCCGGAGGGCCACCGCGTACCGCCGCCACGACCGGCCGTCCCCACCCCGGAGGGCCACCGCGTCGCCGCCGCGCTGCTCGCCGGGTTGCGGCACGCGGACGCACGGCTGCTGCTCTCCGAGCGGGATGTGGGGCGGCTGGCCCCGGCCGTGCTCGCCTGGCTGGAGCGGGGCGCGTCCCCCGAGTCCGTACACCGCGCCCTGACCACGGGTCTCCCGCCCAACCTGGCGCACCCGGCCGCCCTGCTCGCCCACCGCCTCACGGTGTCGCTGCCGCCACCTCTGTCAGCCAGGCCCCCGAACCC
>NZ_SRID01000569.1 GCF_004684805.1 Streptomyces palmae | reverse complement strand
CAGGCATACATCGGAGGGGTGGCCGACGCCCTGGCTTCGGCGTCCTCTGCCCTGGGCTCCGCCGGCTCGTCGGCCACCCCTCCGATGTATGCGGCCCCCGGCCCCGGCGCGCCCGCCGTTCCCGACCTCGCGCTTCCCGGTCCGCCGACGATGCCCGGCGTCCCGTCGGCCTTCGGTCCGGGAGCGGTGCCGCCGCCCCCGCCGGTGCCGACCGGTCCGGGTACGCCCAGCGCGGTGCCGCCGCCCCCGATCGCGCCCACCGGGCCCGGTACACCCAGCGCCTACTACGGGGCGCTGCCCGGCCCCGCCCCGTACGCGCAGCCCGGCTACGGGTATCCCTACGGTCAGCCCGGCTACCCGACCCTGGGCGCCTACCCCGGGCAGCCGGGCGCCTATGCCGTGCCGGGCGCGTACCCGGGGCAGCCCTACGGCTGGCAGGGCCCGGGCCATCTGCCCAGCAACGGTCAGGGCACCGCCGCCCTGGTGCTGGGCATCGTCGGGGCGGCGCTGTTCTTCACGTTGGTGGGCGGCGTGGTCTGCGGAGTCCTGGCGATCATCTTCGGGCTGCTGGGCCGCGGCCGGGCCAATCGGGGCGAGGCGACCAACGGGGGCCAGGCGCTGGCCGGGGTGATCCTCGGCGCGCTGGCGGTGGTCGCCAGCCTCATCACGCTCCTGGCCATCGTCGCCGACGCGCGCGACGACGAGGACGACGATCAGGCCCGCGGTGCCGAACGCCCCGCGGTGGTGCTGGTGGTCCCGGGTGGCGAAGGCTCCGCCGCCAGCCGCTGACGCGCCTCCATCAGCGCGAAGCCCAGCAGGTTCAGCCCGCGCCAGCGGGACGGATCCGCCGCCCGCTCGTCGTCCGCGGTCAGCCCGATGCCCCAGACGCGGTCCACCGGGCTGGCCTCGACCAGCACCCGGGAACCCGTGCCCAGCAGATAGGCGCGCAGCTGCGGGTGTTGGCCGAACTTGTGCACATTGCCCTGCACCACCAGCTCGAAGCGGTGCGCCTGCCACACCGCCTCGTCGAAGCCGCGCACCATCCGGCCCGCGTTCTTGGCCTGCTGCGGATGGGCTGCCGCCACCGCCTGCCGCTCGGCCTCGGCGTCCTGGAACAGCCGGGCCTTCCCCGCCATCATCCAGTGCTCGGCGGTCGGATAGACGATCCCGTCGACGGTGAACGGCGCCGGCCACCACTGGCTGAAACAACCGGGCCCCACACTGCCGTCCGAGCGCGGCCGGTGCCCCCAGAACCACACGTACCTGATCCGCTCGCCGCGTGCGGCGAGCCCGACCAGATCGGCCACTGACCTGGGCCCCGCGGCTCCGTCCGGATTCGTGTGATGTGTCGTCTCCCCGTGCATGGAGGTGATTGTGCCATCCAGTACGGACAGTCCCGGAAAGATGACCCGATGTATGCCAACCCCCTAGCATGACGCGACGTCACGCAGGAGGGGAGATCCAGCAGCATGACCACCCAGCAGCCTGGGCAACCAGGTCATTTCGGTCAGAATTCCTATGAAGCCGTCCCGGGGCAGCCGTCGGCTCCGCCGGCCCAGCCCCCGGCCCCGCCCGGTGTGCCGCCCACTCCGCCCGGACAGCAGCTGCCGCAGTATCCGGGGGCCGGCTACCCGGCCGCGCCGCCCGTCCACCAGGGATATCCGGGCTACCCCGGCCAGATGCCCATGGGGCAGAGCAACGGCATGGGCACCGCCGCGCTGGTCTGCGGCATCATCGGCCTGGTCTGCGGCATCACCTACTTCCTGTTCGCTTTCGCGGTGATCCTGGGCATCCTCGCGATCATCTTCGGCGCGATCGGCAAGGGGAAGGCCGGCCGGGGCGAGGCCAGCAACGGCGGCTCGGCGACCGCCGGCCTGGTCTGCGGCATCGTCGGCATGGCCGTCCCGCTGATCTATCTGGCGGCCCTGGGCGCGGCCATCGATTCCACGTTCTGATCGACGAGATCAGCAGCCATCGGCCCCGGCGGATACGGATTCCGTCGGGGCCGATGGGCGTTCTAGGACCGAATCCGTTGAGAAGCCAAAAAGCAACAACGGAATCACTTGTTGAAGCGCCTCTCCTCTGTCAGGATCAGCCATCAATCCCGGCCAGAGCCACGCCACCGCCCTCGCGGACTGGCGCCATGGCCCGTGCGCGGAGCCCGGAGGCGGAGGAGACCTACTCGATGGATCAGCGGTTCGACACGACGGAGCGGTTCACCGACGGCGCCCAGTACATCGCGGGCCGGCAGCGGGCGGGCGGTTCGGAGCGGACCCAGTCGGTGACCGACCCGGCCACCGGTGAGGAACTGCTGCGCTACCGGCTGGCCGGCGCCGCCGACGTGGACGCCGCGGTCGACGCCGCCCGCGCGGCCTTCCCCGGCTGGGCCGCCGCCACCCCCGGCGAACGGTCCGACGCCCTGCACCGCTTCGCCGCCGCCCTCACCGAGGCGGCCGAGGACCTGGCCACCGCCGAATCACTGCAGTGCGGCAAGCCGATCAAGCTCAGCAGCGAGTTCGACGTCCCCGGCACCATCGACAACACCGCTTTCTTCGCCGGCGCCGCCCGGCACCTGGAGGGCAAGGCCGCCGCCGAGTACAGCGGCGACCACACCTCGTACGTCCGCCGTGAACCGATCGGGGTCATCGGCTCCATCGCTCCGTGGAACTACCCGCTCCAGATGGCGGCGTGGAAGATCCTCCCGGCCATCGCCGCGGGCAACACCATCGTCCTCAAGCCCGCCGAGATCACCCCCCTCACCTCGCTGATGTTCGCCCAGGCGGCCGGCGCGGCGGG
>NZ_SRID01000568.1 GCF_004684805.1 Streptomyces palmae | reverse complement strand
GGCCGGCGCGCACTCGCAGTTCGACGATCTTTTTTTTTAATGATACCGCGACCCCCGGGATTTACACTTATGCGATCGTCGGGAGCGTCAGATGGGTATAAGAGACAGATGCGTAACCGCAAGAAGTCTCAACCCGCGCCCGAGTCCACCGAGGTCACCCCGGTGCGGATCATCCCGGCGGGTGCCCCGCTCCCGCCGCCGAACCCGCCGACCCCGCCGATGCCGCCGGTCCCGCCCTCCGCGTCGACCGCGCCGGTCCCGCTGCCGAAGCCGGAGCCCACGTCCGTCCCGGCCCCGACCGCTACCGCGGTCCCCCCGGTGCCTACCGCTGCTGGTGACTCGGGGGCCTGGTGGAGGACACCGCCGCCCGCGCCGCCGGGGCCCCCGGTCGGCGGGGGAGGGGGCATGACGCCCTGGAATCCGCCGCCGACCCCGGCCCCGTGGGGCGGCCCGGGCCCGGTCCCGGCGCCGTGGGGCGGGCCTCAGCCGCTGGAGATCCGTATCGAGCTGGTGCAGCCGGAGCCGGAGCAACCGGGGTTCTGGCGTCGCCTGTGGAATCTGCTCGCCCGGGGCATCAGCCCCTACGCCGCCTGGGGCGCGCTGGCCGCCGCGGTCATCCCGATCCCGGGCGTCGGCTACGGCGCCGGCGCCATCTGGGGCTCGCTCCTGTTCCAGCTCGAGGTCTGGACGAACGATGTCGCGCCCGGCTTCGTACCCGGCCTGGTCGGTCTGGGCACCCTCATGTTCGCCTTCCGGGCGTTCATGGTCCGGCCCGGCGCCGTCCGGTTCTTCTTCCTCGCCACCGCCGCTATCGGCACCATCACCGGCGTTCTGTGGCCGGACGTGGTCGCCGCCATGACAGGAGTGCGCGCATGAACACCACGATGACCATCGGCGGAGCCGCCATCTCCCTCGCGATCTTCATCGTCAACGCGAGGTCCTGGTGGAAGGGCAACCGCGAACTGAAAGCCTTGATCCCCTACGGCGGCGGGCTGGTCACGGGGGCGTCGTGGACGCTGTGCATCGGCGGCGTCTTCGGCTGGGTCGCCGTCCAGGCCGTGGACATGGGCAACAAGACCGGCAACAAGGCCGTCGCCGCCACGACCGGCGCCCAAGACGGCGGCGGGCTCGCCCACGGATCGCTGGGCACGCTCTCCTACGCCGGGGCCTGCGCGGTCCTGGTCGCAGCCATCGTCGGCGCCATCGTGTGGAAGGCGGCAGGCAAGGCCGACAAGAAGCGCATGGCCGGCGGTGTTTTCACCGGCCTGACGCTGTGTGCCACCGCCGGGTTCGCCAAGCTGATGACCTGGGTGCCAGACCTCTACAACGCCGTCGGCGCGAAGGCCGTCGAGGTGCTGAACGGGGGGCTGGCCCTGTGAGCGGCGGAACCGAGGCGGCGCCCGAGGCGGGCGCCGCCTTCGCCGAACGCGCCGAAGACCTCAAAGCGCGCGCGGCAAAGCTGAAGGAACACGCGGCCGGGGCTGAGGAGAAGGCTCGGGCCGCCAGCGCCTGGGCCGTTCGGCTGGTGCAGGCACTGGGGGCAGGAAGCACCCTGCTGGGCAAGACGCTCGTCATCCGGTTGAAGGGCTGGTGCCTGGAAGGGCACCGGTCAGACCTCAAGGGCATCAGCGCCGACCTGGGCATATACCTGCGCGGTGGTGTGCTGGCCATCGTCGGGTACGGGGTGTGGCGGGCGGTGGACGCCCGCCCGGTCCTCATGTGGCCGCTGGTCGGCACCTGGTGCGTCGCCGCCCTCCGCACCCGGGTCAAGGCATCGACCAAGCAGGCGCCGGAAGGTGCCGGGGAGGGCTCGCCGACCACCGGTTCCGGGGCCGTTCCCGGGCCGTCGGCGGAGGTGTTCGTGCACCTCCTCCACGACCTGGTCCAGGAGCACTCCCAAGGGTCCAAGACCACCCCCGGTCTGCACTGGCCTCAGGTGGTCGCCGGCCTCTCCTCCCGCTACCCCGGCGGGGGGCCGTCCGGGGGGTGGTCCGCGGCCGACTGCCGGCGCCTGTGTGAGGCCGCAGGAGTGCCCACTTCCAAGGGCGTGAGGGCACACGGGGAAGGGGCCCGCCCGGGGGTCTCCACCGGGGTCCGCACAAAAGACCTCCCACAGCGCCCGCCGCTCCCCTCCCCTGGCCCCTCTCCGACCGGCTCCCACGGGCCCGGTGTTGCTGTTGTTTCCGCAGGTCAGATCGAGCAACAAGGCCAGCAACAACAACAGCAACACCCCGGCGACAACACCCCGGAAGGGGAGGGGGTGCGGATCGTCCAGGACGAGGCGAACCCCAACCGCTGGCACGTCGTCCGCCCCACCCCAACGTCCTGACGGCACCTCGGTCCGTCCCCGACCGGCTTCGGCCGGGGACGGGCCGAGGAGTCGCCAACCGGCGTCTCGCTCACCGAGAAGGAGCTCCCTTGCCCACCAACTACCCGTGGTTCGAATCCCTGACGGACAGCGTCTTCGCCCTGGGGGCCGCGGCCCGTGAAGCACAGGCCGCCTACCGGGCCGCCGTCCTGTCCTGCGACGCCATGGACCTGGACCGGCTCCGGCCCGTCGACGGCGAGATCGCCATCCCTGGTCGCGCCCCCAGCAGCGTGCCGGTCCGTCCCCACGACCACGTGCTCTACCGCATCCAGGACATCCACCGCACCCACCGCGACGAGCTGGAGACCCTCTACAGCCGCGCCGCTCAGGAGTACGCCTACGGCACCGCCTGGGCCATCGTGCGCGTCCTCGACGGCCACCAGCCCACCGCCGTCGAGCTCAAGCGCACCCGCGACGGCTTCACCATCCCCACCGAACTCGCCCCGGTCC
>NZ_SRID01000567.1 GCF_004684805.1 Streptomyces palmae | reverse complement strand
GTCGAGGGGCGGCGGGTGGCGGTGGTCGCCTGCGAGTTCCGTTTCCTCGCCGGGTCGATCGGGATCGACGCGGGGGAGCGGCTGGTACGAGCGGTGGAACGGGCCACCCGGGAACGGCTCCCGCTGCTGGCCGCACCGGCGTCCGGGGGGACCCGGATGCAGGAGGGCACCATCGCGTTCCTGCAGATGGTGAAGGTGGCCGCGGCCATCACCGAACACAAGGCGGCCGGGCTGCCCTATCTGGTGTACCTGCGGCATCCGACCACCGGCGGGGTGCTGGCCTCCTGGGGATCACTGGGGCATGTGACGGCGGCCGAGCCCGGGGCGCTGATCGGCTTCCTGGGGCCGCGGGTGCATGAGGCGCTGTACGGCGAGGAGTTCCCGGCCGGTGTCCAGCTCGCCGAGAACCTGCTGGCGAACGGGCTGGTCGACGCCGTCCTGTCGGCACCGCAGCTGGCCGAGGTGTCCGCCCGGGTGCTCCGGGTGCTGTGCGCGGACGGTGCCGCGGCGGGCGCCGCGGAGGCGGGCGGCGGCCCCACTGGGCCGGGGGCCGGCGTGCGGGCCGCGGTGCGCGGAGGAGGAGCGGCGGCGCCGACCGCGGCGGAGTCGATCCGGCGCTCCCGGGAGCCGGCCCGACCGGGCGTACGGGACCTGCTGCGGGTGGCGGCGGTGGACGTCACCCCGCTCAGCGGCACCGGCGCCGGCGAGCACGACCCCGGGCTGCTGCTCGCGCTGGCCCGGGTCGGCGGCACACCCTGCGTGGTGCTGGGCCACGACCGCACCCGGCACGCCATGGACGGACCCGGGCAGGCGCTCGGGCCGGGTGGGCTGCGTACGGCGCGCCGGGGCATGCGGATCGCCGCCGAACTCGGGCTGCCGCTGCTCACCGTGGTCGACACCGCCGGCGCGGCGCTCAGCCGGGAGGCCGAGGAGGGCGGCCTGGCCGGGGAGATCGCACGCTGCCTGGCCGATATGGTCGCCCTGCCCGCGCCGACCCTGTGCCTGCTGCTCGGGCAGGGCGCGGGCGGCGCGGCGCTGGCGCTGCTGCCCGCCGACCGGGTGCTGGCGGCCCGGCACGCCTGGCTCTCCCCGCTGCCGCCGGAGGGCGCCTCGGCGATCCTCTACCGCACCACGGACCGGGCGTACGAGATCGCCGGCCGGCAGGGGGTGCGCTCCGCGGACCTGCTGGCCCACGGCATCGTGGACCGGATCGTCGAGGAAGAGGACAATGGGTCCGGCGGCGGCCCGGACGGCTTCCTGGTCCGCCTGGGGGTGGTGCTCGGCGCGGAACTCGCCGCGCTGCGCACCCAGGACCCGGAGGAGCGGCATGCGGCCCGCCGGGCCCGGCACCGGGGGATGGGGCTGCCGCGTTGACGGGGCGGCATGGTGAGGTTGACGGCGAATCGGGGCCAATCGGGCGGTGGGACCAGACGAATTGACAAAATTAGGCTTGCCTAACCTAATCTCTGCTCGTGGACGAGAATGATCTCGGCGCGGCGGAAAGCCGCCCGTACCCGCCCCGGCGGCGACTTCACCTCCTCGCGCTCAACCCCACCGACTCCGTCACCGAGGGCTTCCTGCCCGCGGCGGCCCGGCTCGGACTGACGGTCACCCTGCTGACCGACCAGCCGGACGCCCACCACCGCGCCTACCGGCGGCACACCGCGGCCGGCGGCACCCTCCCCGAACTGGAGATCAGGCCCTGCGCGGTGCGTGACTTCCGCGAGGTCGTCAACCATCTCGCCGCCGAACCCGACCGGCCCCAGGCGGTGTTCAGCAACAGCGACCACCTCCAGACGCAGACCGCGCTCACCGCCGCCTTCTTCGATCTGCCGGGCAAGGACTGGCGGGCGGCGCTGCGCACCAAGAACAAGGCCCAACTGCGCCGCAGCCTGGCCGAGGCGGGAGTGGACACCGTCTGGTCGGCGGAGCTTCCCCCGGGCGGCGATCCGGCCGCCCTGCTCGCCCGGCGCCCGCCCTACCCCTGCGTCGTCAAACCCCGCGAGGGCGTCGCCAGCGAGGACGTCCGACTCGTCGCCGACGGACCGGAACTCACCGCCATCTGCCGGGAGATACAGCGGCGGCGCCCGGGGGAGGCCCTGGTGGTGGAGGAGTTCCTGGAGGGCCCGCTGCACACCCTGGAGACCCTGGGGGACGGTCGCGTCCGACACGCCCTCGCCACCTTCCGTACCGAACTCTCGCCACCCCCGCTCTTCATCGAGGAGCGGCTGCGGCTGCTCCCGGAACCACCGCGGCCGTACACCGGACAGGTGCTCGCCCAACTGGACGCACTGGGCGCGGGGTTCGGTGCCTGCCACACCGAGTACGTCATCCAGGGCGACCGCGCCCGGCTGATCGAGGTCAACTACCGCTCCATCGGCGACCAGTGCGACCTGGTGCTCGCCGAACTCCTCGGCATCCCGCTGTTCGAGCACATCCTCCGCACCCACCTCGGGGAGCCGCTGCCCACCGACCTCGGCGCCCGCACCGGCGCCAGGGCCCGCCTGGAGTACATCACCGCGGACCGCGCCGGACGGCTGGTGGCGGCCCCGTCCGCCGGGGTGCGGGAGGACGGCGGCGTACGGCTGGACTACCGCCCGCTGCGCGAGCTGGGCGAGGTGCACCCGCGGTACGGCACCAACCGCGACTTCCTCGGCGTACTCCGCGCCACCGGCACCGACCAGCACCGGATCGACCGCGCCGTCACGGAGTTCCTGGCCGCACACCGATGGGAGATCGCGCCATGAGGGACACCGCAGGGGATCCGGCCGACGCGGGGGAGACGGCGCCCCCCGCCGGGATGCCGCGGCCGCCCGCC
>NZ_SRID01000566.1 GCF_004684805.1 Streptomyces palmae | reverse complement strand
CCCCTGGCCAAGACCCCCGCCCAGCGCCCGGGCAGCGACACCGCCAAGGAGAAGGAGGCCGCCGATGCCTAGGCTCGAACTGGGAAGCTGGATCGACTCCGGCGTCACCTTCCTCCAGAACCACTTCGCCTGGCTCTTCGACTTCATCGCCTCGGTCGTCGAGGGCATGTACGACCATGTGCACCAGGTGCTCGCCGCCCCCGACCCGCTGCTGCTCACCGGCATCCTCGCGGTGCTCGCCTGGTGGCTGCGGGGTCTGCTGCCGGCGGTTCTGGCCTTCGCCGGCTTCGCGCTGATCGACTCGATCCGGCAGTGGGACCAGGCGATGGAGACCCTCTCGCTGGTGCTGGTCGCCGGCGTGATCACCATCGTGCTGGCGGTGCCGCTGGGCATCTGGGCCTCCCGCAGCCGGGCGGTCAGCGTGACGCTTCGCCCGGTGCTGGACCTGATGCAGACGATGCCCGCCTTCGTCTATCTGATCCCCGGCATCTTCTTCTTCGGTGTCGGCGTGGTCCCCGGCGTCTTCGCCACCATCGTGTTCGCCATGCCGCCCGCGGTACGCATGACCGAACTCGGCATCCGCCAGGTGGACGCCGAACTGGTCGAGGCGGCGGAGGCCTTCGGCACCGCCCCGGGACGCACCCTCACCCGCGTCCAGCTCCCGCTGGCCCTGCCCACCATCATGGCCGGCGTCAACCAGGCGATCATGCTGGCGCTCTCCATGGTGGTCATCGCCGGCATGGTCGGCGGCGGCGGACTGGGCGCCTCCGTCTACGAGGCGATCCAGGACGTCGACGTGGCGCTCGGCTTCGAGGGCGGCATCGCGGTGGTCATCCTCGCCATGTATCTGGACCGGATGACCGGCGCCCTCAACCAGCGGGTCTCCCCGCTGGGCCGACGCGCCCTGGCCAAGCGGCAGGCTGCCGCCGCCGGCGGACTGAAGGTGCTTCAGTGGCGTCCCGCCACCTCCGTCGCCATGGTCGGCGTCGTCGTCCTCGGTGTGCTCGCCGGCGGTCTGAACGCGGTCGCCGAGGAGGACGAGGCGCCCAAGGTCACCGCGGACGTCGGCAAGGGCCGCACGATCGACATCGGATACATCAACTGGGACGAGGGCGTCGCCTCCACCTATCTCTGGAAGGAGATCCTGGAGCAGCGCGGCTTCAAGGCCAAGGCGACCATGTACGACATCGGCTCGCTCTACACCGGCATGGCCCGCGGCGACATCGACCTGCAGACCGACTCCTGGCTGCCCGTCACCCACGAGTCCTACTGGAAGCGGTACCGCGACAAGCTGGAGGACCTGGGCAGCTGGTACGGCCCGACCACGCTGGAGGTCGCGGTGCCGTCCTACGTCAAGGGCGTCACCTCGCTGGAGGACCTCAAGGGGAGGTCCGGCGACTTCAAGGGCCGGATCATCGGCATCGAGCCGGGCGCCGGCGAGATGAAGCTGCTGCGCGACAAGGTGCTTCCGGAGTACGGCCTGGACTCCGAGTACAAGCTGCTCAAGGGGTCCACCGCGGGCATGCTCGCCCAGCTGAAGCGGAGCGTCGCCAAGAAGGAACCGGTCGCGGTCACCCTCTGGTCCCCGCACTGGGCGTACGCCAAGTACCCGCTGACCAAGCTCAAGGACCCCAAGGGCGTCTTCGGCTCCGGCGACGGCATCCACGCCCTGGCCCGCTCGGGCTTCGCGGACCGGGAGCCGCAGGTCGCCAAGTGGCTGAAGGACTTCAAGCTGAGCGAGAAGCAGCTCACCAGCCTGGAGTCGGCGATCCAGGACGCGGGCAAGGACAACCAGGAGGAGGGCGTCCGCGCCTGGCTGAAGGAGAACCCCGGCGTGGTCGACAAGCTGGCCCCGGTCAGCGGCTCGGCCAAGTGACCGCATAGCGGCACGGGGGCACGGCCGCTGGACGGGCGGGGTACGGCGCGAGGGCGCGGTACCCCGCCCGCGGCGCGTCTGCGGCCGGGCACTCCGGAGCCACCCGCACTGGAGGCGCCGACCGGCCGCCGCATACGGTGGGGCCATGAGCCCTCGCGGCGCCGTCCGGCGCGTGGTGTCCCTGGTGCCCTCGCTCACCGAGGCGGTGGCCGCCACCGCCCCCGAACTGCTGGTGGGGGTGACCGACTGGTGCACCCACCCGGCCGGCCTGGGCGCGGTACGGATCGGCGGCACCAAGAATCCGGACACCGCGCGGATCGCCGCCCTCGCGCCCGACCTGGTCATCGCCAACGAGGAGGAGAACCGCGAGCCGGACCTGCGCGCGCTGCGCTCCGCCGGACTCCGGGTGCTGGTCACCGAGGTGCGCACCCTGGAGCAGGCGTTCACCGAGCTGGACCGGGTGCTGGTGGCCGGCTGCGGACTGCCCCGCCCCGACTGGCTGGACGAGGCCAGGGACGCCTGGCGGGACGTGCGCCCCGGCGGCTCGGCGCGGCGCGCGGTGGTGCCCGTCTGGCGCCGCCCCTGGATGGTGCTGGGCCGGGACACCTTCGCCGGCGACCTGCTCAGCCGGCTCGGCGTCCGGCAGCTCTACGCCGCCCATCCGGAGCGCTACCCCCGGATCCCGCTGGAGGAGCTGCGGACCTCGGGCGCGGAGCTGGTGGTGCTGCCCGACGAGCCGTACCGCTTCACCGCGCAGGACGGTCCGGAGGCCTTCCCCGACCTGCCCGCCGCCCTGGTCAGCGGACGACATCTGACCTGGTACGGACCCTCCCTCACCGAGGCCCCGGCGGTGCTCGGCCACGCCTTGGCCACCGCCGGCTGACCCGATGGCCGACCGCCGGCGCCCATCCGGTCGGGGCGGGCGGGAGGTTGGTGGCGGTGGTG
>NZ_SRID01000565.1 GCF_004684805.1 Streptomyces palmae | reverse complement strand
CCGCCGCACCCCCGACCCTGCCCGTCGCGCCGGTTGCCCCGGCCTCTACCGCCGCCCGCTACAACCACCCCCTCTTCGTCAGGGCCGAGCGCGTCGAGCGCGTTTCGGGCGGGTGCCACTTCTACTTCAAGGCGTTCACCGGCTACGAGCCCGAACCGGTGACTCCGCGGGCCGTCTATAGCGACGAGACTCTGACATCAGAGCAGCGTCGCGAACTCGGCGAGCAGTACGAGGCCGCCTTGATCATCTGGTCGAAGGCCCGGCTTCGTCGGGTGGCGGAGCCGCTGTTGCGCAAGGCCGCGCCGCTGTGGGCGGCCTGGACCGCTGCCCGGAACCAGATGCAGACGGCCTTTCAGGCGTTCTGGCAGATCGAGGACGGACGCTGGAAGGCGCAGCTGCTGCGTCTGACCGACGCGGAACGCGCCGCGGCGGAGGCTGCGCAGGCATGGGACGAGATCGCCCAGCAGCTGGCACAGGCTGCCGACGACCAGGTCCGTGCCGCTGGATATGACAACGAGCTGGAGCTGGACAAGGTCGCCCGGGAGCTCGGGCTGGACTCGACGGACTGGGCAATCCAGCACATCAATGACTACTTGCCGGGGCGGTCGTGGGGGGAATTCCAGACGCCGTTGGTCTCTGAACTCCAGCGCGAGATCAAGGCGCAGCGCGCCCGGCTGCGCGAGGTCGCCGAGCTCGCTGGCCGGCTGACCTGACTTCCTCTTCAACCGCGCTCCCGCTGGGACAGCTCAGCGGGAGCTCTCATTCCTGGAAAGGGCGAAAATGCCGCATAGTGACATGCAGCTGCGCTCCCTCACCACATGGCAGTGGATCATCCTTAGCGCCGCAGCCGCGCCGATGCTCGCCGTCGGCGGGCTCGGCGCCTGGGGCACCTACACCAACATGAAGACCCAGTTCCCCCAGGACGCGACCGCGCTCGGCGTCGTCGCCGCCGGCGAGGGCGCCACCCTCGTCCTGGCAATGGTCTGGGTCGGCCTGACCCTCCTCGACCAAGCCTCACCAACCGTCGTACGGCTTGGCCTGTGGCTGCTACCCGCCATCGCCTCTGCCACCGGCGCGGTCGTCGCGGAGAGCACCAAGGAGGCCGTCGTCTATGCCATGACCCCGATGGCGATGTGTGCCTCAGCGGAAGGCATCGGCCTTATGGCTCGCCGCATCGTGGTTTACCGCACAGGCGTCGACATGGAAGCCCGACGCCGTAACGCGCGCACCATGCAACGCCTGGCAGTCCAGCGCGCCCTGTCGGAGAACCACCCGTGGTGGACCTCTCGCAAATGGGCGGAGCTCCGATCGTGGCGCCTGTTCCGCAAGGTCGGCGTCGGCAACGACGCATTGGGCGCGGACCTGGTGATCGTGCAGGACCAGCAGGTGACGAGCGCAGCCGGACTCGCCCTGGCGGCCATGTTCGCCCCGAAGGAGAAGCCCGTCACGCCTGCCCTCGAAGCAGATCAAGAGCGTGCCGGATCCGTCACGCCTGCCCTCGAAGCAGGACAAGAGCGTGCCGGATCCGTCACGGCCACCGTGACGGATTCCGGCGTCCGTCACGGTGGCAACGCGGGCTCGATGGATACCGTTTCGGCGGCAGTCACGCAGGTCAGCGCAGGAATGGGCCATGCCCCGTCACGGGACACCGGAACCGTCGCGGAAGCATGCTGTGACGGCGTCACGGTCTCCGGCACGGAGCCTGTGACGGAAACCGTCACAGATCAGGAGGCCGTCACGGGCCAGACCGTCACGGACACGAAGCCGCCCCGCCCGGGTGCGGCCATGACGCTGGAGCAGCTCGCGGCCGTCGCGAACGTACCGACTCCCCTGCCCGGCACTTACCTGACCGACGAACAGCTCAGGGTCGTTCTCCGCCACTTCCGTCACCGGGACGACCCGCCGCGCTCCTACCGCAAGGCCGTGGCCGCCTTCCGCGACGAGAAATTCCAGGGCGGCGAAGAGCGCGTCCGTCCCATCTGGAACGAGCTCATGAAGAGCGAGGGGGGCGACGCCCAGGAAGCGGAGGAAGAGGAAGAGGAAGAAGCCAGCGCCTAGCCCCCACTGGCTCGCACCTAGCATCCGACACCACCAGGGAAGGTCAGCCCGGCACTCCGCCGGACTGACCCTGCCTGCGACTGCCGGAAGCAGCGACAGCAGTCAACGAGCGACAGCAGACCCGGCGAGTGACCCAGCGAGCGAAGTACGCACCCCGCAGACCTGGTGAGCAGACCCGGCAGGTGACTCGGTGAGCGAGTCGGCGAGCGAAGTACGCACTTCGCAGACCCGGCAAGCAGACCCGCGAGTGACCCGGAGCAGTGCCGTCCATCCAGCTGCATCAAAGGGGACCGGCCCGCTTTCCACGGCCGGCCGACCCCCCTCTACCTACAAACCCTGTGAACGGAGGCGCATCCAGCATGCCCGAAATCACCCCGGCCCTCTCGGGGGAGGCCCGGTGAAGAACTTCTTCGGACTCGGCGGCGGCAACGACAAAGCCCTGGCCGCCCAGTACGCCGGCCAGGAATCCGCCAGCTCCAAGGCTGGCCGCAAACGCCTTGAGGGCCACCGCCGTGACGTGGCAAAGACCGACCGCCAGGGCTGGGCCTGGGCGGACAACCAGCGGATGAGTCAGGACCGCCGGGGGCGGCGCCCGTGACGCCTGGCCGCTCCCGGCGCTACCTGCGTAGCTCCTGGCTCGGCGGCCTGGCCGTGTGGCTACGGACCGCGACCCGGGTGGCCCCGGCCACCGGGTCGCGGTCCCGGGCCGGCTTCACCGTCACGGTGCTGCCCGGCCCGGCCCGGCCCACGGCCCCGGTACCGC
>NZ_SRID01000564.1 GCF_004684805.1 Streptomyces palmae | reverse complement strand
CCTCACGCCCGCCCCATCGTCCAGGCGGCCTGGAACTTGCGCCGCGCCCGGTGCAGTCGGGACCGTACGGTGCCGATGGGCAGGGCGAGCGTGGCGGCCATCTCGCGTTCGTTCATGCCGTAGACGGCGCGCAGCGTCAGCACCTCGCGATGCTGCTCCGGCAGTCGGTCCATCACGTCCCGGATGTCGATGGCGACCAACGGGTTGGCGTCCTGGGCGAGCTCCGGCAGGGACTCGATCACGCCCTGGCTGAGCCGCTTGGAGGTGCGGATCGCCTCCCGGACCGTCACCGAGCGCACCCAGCTGTAGAAGGCCGTGGGCTCGCGCAGCCCGGGGATGCCCCGGTAGATGGCGAGCATCGCCTCCTGGGCGGCGTCGCAGCTGTGCTTTCTGGCGATGGGGAGGCAGAGGCGCCCGACGAACGGGGTGATGTGCCGCAGCAGGTCGTTCATCGCCTGGCGGTCCCCGGCCTGGGCACGCGGCAGCAGAGCCCCGACGGAGGTGGCACACAGGTCATTCGCGGTTCTCACTTCGGGTGCCCTCCCGGACTCGGCCCGCGGACACGGGCGCATGGGCATACGGGGGATGGTCCAGCCGGCGGCCGAACCCGCCGGTTCGGCGAGTTCCGCCGCGGCGGTGCGACGTCCTCTCGAATGACCCCGCACCGTACGGCGAATCACCATTTCAGTGAAGCGGTATATCCATCACCTTTCAAGAGGAACCATATTTCCCCTGGTTTTCACTCACCTCATGCCGGGCTCAAGCGCCGATCCACGCCGCCTCCACCCGTAAGTGATATCCCAACACCATTCATCGAACACGGCACTCACGACCGTCGAGAGCACCAGGACCGAGGGCACCGCCCAGCTGCCAGGGAAGGACTGATGACCGATTGTTTGATTGCGGGGGAACGAGGGGAGATTCGGGCTTCTCGGGGAAGTCGAGCGGGGTGCGTGAAGCCCCGACTCGCCCTTGACCGACCCGGATCCACTCCGGCACGATGCATCGCGCCGGACGGCGCGAACCGTCCGTGAAACCGAACCGCAAGGCCTCGAATCGGCTCTGGTCCCATCAATTGCGCTCTACCGCGCGCCAAGCGATCTCCCATGCGTACGGGTGGAATTCTTCTCTCCCGCACGCCCTACGCGATTGATCCCACAGGCGTTTTTCCGGCAGCGATCCGGCAGAAATCCGGCAGAGAAACAGAACTCCTATCGAGGGTTGTGCCATGTCTGTTCACGAGGACGTCCATCGCCCGCTGACCACCGCCCAGGAGGGCATCTGGTTCGCCCAGCGCCTCGACCCCGCGAACGCCGCCTACAACACCGGTGAATACGTGGAGATCCATGGGCCGATCGACCCGGAGATCTTCGAGGCCGCGCTGCGCCGCACCCTCACCGAGGCACAGACCTTCGCCCAGCTCTTCACCGACACCCCGGACGGCCCCCGCAGCATCCACGCCTCGCCCACCCGCCGGCCGCTCCACCGCATCGACCTCACCGACCACCCCGATCCCAGCGCCGCCGCCGAGGCCTGGATGCGCGCCGACCAGGCCACCGCCGCCGACCTCACCCGCGGCCCGCTGTTCACCCAGGCCCTGTTCACCGCCGCCCCGGACCGCCACTTCTGGTACCAGCGCGCCCACCACATCCTCCTCGACGGCTACAGCTACCTCCTCGTCTTCCGTCGCGTGGCGGAGATCTACACCGCCGAGGCCGCCGGTCTGCCCGTCCCCGAGACCCCCTTCGCCCCGCACCACCGGCTGCACGACCAGGAAGCCGCCTACCGGGCCTCGGAACGCTTCGCGCGCGACCGCGCGTACTTCACCGAGCGCTACGCCGACGCACCCGAGGCCGTCTCCCTCGCCCGGGCCGTCGCCTCCGCCCGGGCCGGCTTCCACCGCCGCACCGCCTTTCTGAGCCCCCAGGAGACCGAGCGGCTCACCACCGCGGCCGCCAGGCTGGGCGGCACCCGCAACGACCTGCTGCTGGCCGCCATCGGCAGCTATCTCCACCGCCACACCGCCGCCCCCGACGTCATCTTGGGCCTGACCTGCATGAGCCGGGCCGGCTCCGCCGCCCTGCGCACCCCCGCCACCGCCTCGAACAACCTCCCCCTGCGCCTCACCCTCACCCCGGCGACCACCGTGCGCGAACTGCTCGACGCCGTGGCCGCCGAGGTGCGGGCGATCCGCAGGCACCAGCAGTACCGGGGGGAGGACCTCCGCCGCGACCTGAAGCTCCTGGGCGGCGACCGGCGTCTGTTCGGGCCGGTGGTCAATCTGATCCCCTTCGGCTACGACCTGCGTTTCGGCGAGCACTCCGTCACCCACCACCCGCTGTCCGGCGGCCTGGTCGACGACCTGTGCGTCACCGCCCGCCCCCTGGCCGACGGCGGTCTCAGCCTCGACTTCGACGCCAACCCCGCGCTCTACACCCCGGACGAACTCGCCGACCACCAGCAGCGCGTCCTGCTCCTGGTGGACCAACTCGCCGAGGCGGAGCCGGACTCGCCCCTGGCCCGCCTCTCGCTCCTGCGGCCCGGGGAGCGCCCCTCGCCCCCTGCCGAGACCGCCGGCGCGCCCGCGCCCGACGCCACCCTGCCGGCGCGTTTCCAGGCCCAGGCCCACCGCACCCCGCACGCGGTCGCCGTCACCGACGGCACCACCGCCCTCACCTACGCCGAACTCAACGGCCGCGCCAACCGGCTCGCCCACCACCTCCTCGCCCACGGGGCCCGCCCCGGCGGCACCATCGCCCTGGCACTCCCCCGCACCCACCATCTGCCCGCCGGTATCCTGGCCGTGCTCAAGACCGGCGGCGGCTACCTCCCCCTCGACCC
>NZ_SRID01000563.1 GCF_004684805.1 Streptomyces palmae | reverse complement strand
GGCTGGGACTCGTCGCGGACGCCCAGCCGGACCTGGAGCCGGGGCGGTGTCACGGAGCGGGTGCGCTCGTAGAAGACCCGCCGCAGGCAGTCCTCGAGCCGCGGCCGGGACTCACAGGCCGTGGCCGCCGACGCGTCCTCCTGGGCGGTGCGCAGATCCTTCGACGCCGGCTTGGCACACTGCGGCGGCTGGTGGTCCGTACGCACCTCAGGCATCCCGTATGCGTCCGGCCGGGCCGTCAGCTCGGCCCCCGACCGGGTCAGACAGGCCGCGTAGCGGGTCGCGGCCCGGTACCGGAAGATCGAGACGATGGTGTCCTTGACCCCCACGCCCGGTGCCCGGCCTTCCAGGAACCGCGGCCGGGGCCGGGGATCCACCAGGACCGGGGGCTGCCCGCTCACCGGGCGCGGTTCGCGGCCCGCGAGGGCATCGGAGTCGGCGAGCAGCACATCGGCCTCGGTGGCCACCCGGATGCGCTGGCCGGTCTCCCTCGACAGCCGGCCCACCGTCGGCGCGACCCCCTGCCAGGAGCCGTGGGCGAACCCGTACGCGTGCAGCTCGGTGGTGATCCGCGAGACCTCCTGCCGACCCGCCGTCACCGAGTCGCGGACCTGCCGATTGGCCTGGCGCAGCGTCAGCCAGGCGGTGGCGGCGGTGGCGGCCATCGCGACCAGCATCAGCAGGCCCAGCACCCGCAGCCGGAAGCTCACCGCGGCCCACCCGCGGGGTCCGCCAGCCGATAGCCCCGCCCGTAGACGGTCTCCACCCGGCGCCGTCCGCCCGGCACCTTCTCCAACTTGCGCCGCAGGTTCATCACATGGGCGTCCACGGTGCGCTCCAGGACGTCCTGGTCGAAGCCGAAGACCCGGTCGATGATCTGCGTCCTGGTGAACACCCGCCCCGGCTCCTCGGCCAGCGCGGCCAGGATCGCGAACTCCTTGCCGGTCAGCGCCACGAGCTCGCCGGCCACCCGCACCTCGAAGCGGCGGGTGTCGATCTCCAGCTCCCCGACCGAGAGCACCGCGGGCGCGGGGCGCTCGGCCGCCCTCGCCCGGCGTAACAGCGCCCGCACCCGGGCGGCCAACTCCCGCGGGCTGTAGGGCTTGGTGAGGTAGTCATCGGCCCCCAGGTCGAGCCCCAGCAGCAGGTCGTCCTCCGTCGCGCGCGCCGTGAGCAGCAGGATGGGCACCTGGGACTCGGCCCGCAGGATCCGGCAGACGTCGAGGCCGTCGACGTTCGGCATCATCACATCGAGCACCAGGAGGTCGGGCCGGGAGGACCGGGCACGATCGATCGCGGTGCGGCCGTCGGACACCACCTGGACCTCGTTCCCCTCCCGCTCCAGGTAGATCCGTATCAGCCGCGCCTGCTTCACATCGTCCTCGGCGACCAGTATCCGTGCGCTCAACAGGAAGCCTCCTTCCCCCCGGGGGCCCCAAGGTACGTGATCTCCCACCCCCCGCGCGGCCGCTCCGGGGCCGGGAGATCACTCCTCGAACCACTCCCGGACGAGTTCCTGGATGTGCTCCCGCAGGACGGACCTGCGGTCCACCGCGCCGGCGTGCACCTCGATGCGTTCGGCCAGGGCTTCCAGCGCTTGCCTGAACTCGGGTTCCTCGTCCATGAGCCCGTCCAGGGCGGGGAAGGTGAGCAGCTCGTAGTACTCGGCCAGGATCTCCGCCAGTACGGGGTCGGCCGGGTACGGCGACGGTGTGCCGGAGTCCGGGCAGATGCGGGACTCCGGGGCGTCCATCATCCAGCCGGCCAGCAGGCCGTCCCCGAAGAGCAGGTGGAGACCCGGCGCCACCTGGACGCGCAGCCGGTCCGCCGCCGGACCGTCCGGCCGGTCGCGCAGGAGGATCAGCTCGCTGCCGCTGTAGCAGAGGGTGGTGGCCGGGTCCACGTGGAATCGCGCCTTCGGCTCGACCAGCCGGAGGGTGCCGGGCCTGGATTCCACGGACAACCAGTCCAGAGCCCGGCGGCGGTCCTGTGCCCGGTACTCCGGAACGCGCAGGTTCATCAGTCGCAGGAGTCCGCTCGACCGGTCGAAGCGGAACTCGTCCACTTCCACCGGCGAGTCCATGTCGACGCTGCCGTGGGTCTCCTCGAGGACGAGCCGCTGGTACGCGTCCGGGTCCACGGACGGCCCCGTGCTCACCCCCAGATGCCCCGGGAAGTAGCGGGGCGGTTCGGGGAACCCCGGGGCGTCGTGCAGTTCCACGAGGACCGATGGTTCAAGCCTGAGCATGTGTGCCATCCCTCAACCGCCCGGGAAGATCTCGATGCCGGGGGCGATCGGCTTGCCGCCCGTGGGAATCGTTCCGTTCAGAATCTGCTCCTTGGTGATCGGCAGGCCGGGATCCTCGGGGTTGCCGCCGAACGCCGACACTCCGCTGTCGTTGCGGGGCCCGCTCGGTCCGTAGCTGGTGACGATCTGACCTGCCCGGGAGCCGGGCCCCTCGGTGATGACGATGTCCTCGCCCTGGTGGAAGATCAGACGACCGGAGGTCCCTGTCGACTTGTAGACGCCGTCCGGGTTCGAGAGGATCTCCAGCTCCCGGTTGGGATCAAGGTGGCCATGGTAGCCGCGCGGTGAGCCCGGGTGGGGCTTGAGGAGTTTCCTGACCCCGTTCCTCGCCTTTTCGATGACCTTGTCGGCCGCCTTGGTGGCCCGGCAGCCGGCCAGCCCGAGCGGGTCCGTCCAGGTGTGCGGATTGTGGACGTACGCCGCCGGATTGGGTGCCGGAACGAGCCCCAGCGGGTCCGGGGTGATGTATCGGGCGGTCTCGGGGTCGTAGTGGCGGAAGTAGTTGTAGTGGAACCCGGTCTCGGGGTCGGCGTACTGGCCGGGGAAGCGGAGGGGGCAGCTG
>NZ_SRID01000562.1 GCF_004684805.1 Streptomyces palmae | reverse complement strand
CCCCTGAGCCCTGGCCGTCACCCCGAGCCCTCGTCCTCGCCGGGCGAACCACCTGGAGCCCCGCACCGGAGCCCGTCCCGACCGAATGTCCTGTCTGGCCCGAGCCGCCCCCGGCTCGGGCACCGGTCGGGTTGGGGCTCCGCGGTGGGGGTGTGTGCGTGGGGTGACTGGTGCGCGGGTGAGGGGTGTGCGCGTGGGGTGTCCGGAGGGTGTGAGGGGTGTGCGCGTGGGGTTCCGTGCCGCGTCTGCCGGGTGTGGAACCCCGGCCTCACTGTCGGTCGCTCGGGCCCTTCACCGTCTGGTTCGCCGGCCGC
This sequence comes from Streptomyces palmae, assembly GCF_004684805.1. GTDB lineage: Bacteria > Actinomycetota > Actinomycetes > Streptomycetales > Streptomycetaceae > Streptomyces > Streptomyces palmae. The sequence goes on along the minus strand of NZ_SRID01000562.1, from coordinate 2,568 downwards.
GCTCCGGGATGCTCACGCGGGGTGAGCCGGAAGAGCCGGATCCGGCGTTCCACTCGTGCCTGGTACGTACCGTAGGGCGGCCAGAAGGCGAGCACCGCCGCCCAGGCCGCCTCGCGTTCCGCACCCTCCAGCAGCTGCGCCCGCACCGGGATCTCGCGGCCCCGCCAGCTGATGCTGGCCTCGGGATGAGCCAGCAGATTGCCGGTCCAGGCCGGCTCCCCGGGGCGGCCGAAGTTGCTGCCGACCAGCACCCATGTACCGCCATCCTCCGGCATGCAGGCCAGCGGGGTACGCCGGGGAAGCCCGCTTCTGGCCCCCGTGGCGGTGAGGACCACCCCCGGTAAGAGAGAAGCCGCCGGAAGCACCCGGCCACCGGTCAGCCGGTGCACCGTACGGTCCAGCGCCGGGATCACCCGAGGCGCGACCTTCGCGAAGGCCCGGCTGGACGACACCTTCTGCACCACCCGCACCAGCCGCCCGGCGCCACGGCCCCGCCGGGAGGGCGTGCGCTGCCGGGCGGGCGCGGGCTGCCGCGCGGGTGTGCGCTGCGGGGCGGGCGCGGGCTGCCGTGGCGGGGGTACACCGTCCGACCCAGCCGGTCCGGGTGGGCTATCGGTTCCACCGGCAGCGCCCGCGCCCGGGGCCCTACGTGGCGTGTCCACCGCAGGCGGCCCGTCCGCCCGCTCGGGCTCTTCCGTGTTCACCCACCTCACCAGCCTTCCGCATCGCCTCGTCCTCCCGCCCAGCGGTTCTCGATGGCGCCTGCCGGCCCCTCGTCCTCGCCGATCCAGCGGCACCACGGCGCCCGTTGCCCCGCCGACCCGGCGGCCCTCATGGCGCCTGCCCCTTGCTCTCGCCCTCGCCGATCCAGCGGCACCACGGCGCCCGTTGCCCCAGCCCACCCGGCAACGTCGCGGCTACCCACCCCCTCGCGCCCTCGGCGACCCGGCGATGCGCGGCGATCAGACCGCCACCACCCCGAGCGGGTCCTCGGTCGGGACGAAGAGCCCGGCCCGTTCCGCCGCCCAGCCACGCAGCCGGTGCCCGGGGCCGAAGAGCAGCTCGTCCGAAGCGGCCCGCTTGAAGAACAGATGCGCGTCGTGCTCCCAGGTGAACCCGATGCCCCCGTGCAGCTGTATCGCCTGCCCCGCCACCGCGCGCAGCGCCTGCCCTGCCTGGGCCAGCGCCAGTCCGGAAGCCGTCGCGCCGCCCGCCCACGCCGCGTAGTACACCGCCGAACGCGCGGCGGCGAGTTCCACATACAGGTCGGCCAAGCGGTGCCGGACCGCCTGGAAGGAACCGATGACCCGGCCGAACTGCTTCCGGGTGCGTACATGGCCGACGGTACGGGCCAACGCCTGCTCGGCCGCGCCTACCGCCTCGGCCGCCAGGGCGACCCCGAGCGGCGCGGCCAGCCCGGCCAGTACGGGTGCCACATCCTGTTCGGAGGCTTCCGGCACCCCAGCGGACACTCCGCGCGGAGCTCCACGTTCCGCCGCCCCGCTTGCCCCGACCGCAAGCCCTGCCGCACCCCTGTCCGTCCCTGTGTACGCGCCCAGCAACTCGGCCGGAGTGTCGCGGAGTTCGACGCGGCCCTGGGGGCGGGTCTCGTCCAGCGCGGTGTGCCGAGTGCGTACCAGGCCGGGCGCCGAGGCCGGAACCAGGAAGAGCAGGGTGCGGCCTCGGGTGTACCCGCCGCTGCGGGCGGCCACCAGCAGCAGTTCGGCACTGTGTCCGTCGAGGACCTGGTCGGCCTCGCCGTACAGCCGCCAGCCGTCCGGCGTGCGGCGCGCCTGGATGCCGCCGGCCCGTCCGCCACCCGCCCACTCCGCCGGGCAGGGTCCGGTCAGCCCCAGCACCGCGGAGAGCACCCGGCCCGGCACCACCAGGGTGGCGGTCAGCTCCCCCGCGGCGAGACGGGGCAGCAGCGCCGTACGTTGGACGGGGGTGCCCAGTGCGGTGAGCAGGGGGGCGGCGAGTACGGTGCCGGCCAGGAACGGGGAGGGCAGCAGGGCGCGCCCGAGCTCCTCGCAGGCCAGGGCCAGCTCGACGGGGCCGCAGCCGGCGCCGCCGTGTTCCCGGGCCACCGTGAGGCCGGGCAGCCCCAGCTCGCGGGCCAGCCGCCGCCAGAGCACGCCGTCGTATCCGAGGTGGCCGCGGGTCGCCGCCTTTACCTGGTCGGGGCCGCGGTGTGTGGTGAGCGCCGCGCGCAGGGTGCGCCGCATCTCGACCTGCTCCTGGGTGAACGCGGCGTCCATGGGCGAGCACCTCCAGAATCTGACGCCTCGTCATATTAGAGAAAGCAGGGCCGCATTCCCAGCCCGTCTCCACGACAACAAGCCACCCGCCACGCGCCCGCGGCGCCACCCCGACCGCGAGGTCCGCCCAGACGGCCCACTCCGCACCGACCACCCGATCGCTGATCTGATGTACCGTCAGATTCATGTCGGACCGAATCCGTACGACAGCGGACCGCGCGACGACGGACCGCACGACCGACCGCCGCGGGGTGCCCGCACCCGGCGGCACCGGCGTCAACCTCGCCTCTCCCACCCCTCCGCCCCGACC
>NZ_SRID01000561.1 GCF_004684805.1 Streptomyces palmae | reverse complement strand
GGGCCGTAGGGCGCGGGGGCTCCCGCGGGCGCGCCGTACGGCTGCGGGGCACCGGGCGGGCCGGCCGGCGGCGGGGTCCCGACTCCGGGCCGCGGGCCGGGCTGCGGCTGCGGGCCGGCCGTCTGCCGCCCCCGCGCCTGGCCGCCCATCTGCCGGAAGCACCGCCCCAGCAGGGCGATCGCGCCCAGCGAGACCAGTGCGATGCCGCCGCCGACCAGCTTGGGGAGCAGCCCGTCGCTCTTGACCACCATCGGCGTGGCCACCGTGAGGAACACCCCGTACATGGCCTGGCCGATACGGGCCCCCGCCGGGACGACCCGGAGCAGGTCGGGGATGGTGCGGGCCGCGGCGAGGCCCAGGCCGAAGGGCAGCACCGCGCCCATCGTCAGCGCACCGAAGCCGAAGGAGTTCCCGTACGCGCCCCAGGAGGCGCCCATGAACAGCAGCCAACCGGTGCCGCCGAAGCCCAGCAGCACCAGCAGCCCGTTGAGGTAGCCGGCCAGGGTCGCGGCCCGGCGGGCGCTCGGCAGATGGGCGACCGGGGAGCGCTGGGCCTCCGGCAGCAGCGCGCGCAGTCGGCTCCGCAGCACCCGTATCCGGGCGAAACCGAGTACCCCGGCGGCCAGCAGGGCCGCGCCGATCAGCGCGGCGAGGAACCCGGTGGGCTTCTCGGTGAGCCCGAAGTGCAGACCGCCCGCGGTCAGCGGCACACCGAACATCACCCCCAGGACCGCCGCCTTCACCTTGCCCTGGATGCGTGCGACGAGTCGTCCGGCCTCGTTCTGCGGTGGCGGCGCCGGTGCGCCTGGCGGGCCGAACGGCCCCTGCGGTTGCGGTCCGTGCATGAGAAATCCCCCGTGGACGACATCAGTTCAGCCCGGGAGTCTGCCATATCGGATGCCGGATCGAACGAACACAGCGCGTTCGAATCCTCGCGGACCGTGCCGGCGGCGGACCGGCACGGCACCCCGTGCGCGCCGGGGCGCGGCGGAGTCCTCGACGACCCGAGAAGCGGCCTTCGGGGGGCGTGCGGGACGGGACCGTTCACCGATCGGGGAGTTCGGCGAGTCTGCGGGCGAGCGTGGCGCGCTCCGATTCGTTGCCGGCGAGATCGAGCGCGGCTCGGTAGGCCACGGCCGCCTCCGCGGTGCGGCCCAGCCTTCTGAGCAGGTCGGCCCGCGCCGCCGGAAGCAGGTGGAAGCCACACAGCTCCCCGGCGTCGGCGAGGGCGTCCAGCAGGTCCAGGCCCGCCTCCGGGCCGTCGCGCATGGCGACGGCCACGGCTCGGTTCAGGGCCACCAGCGGGGAGGGCTCCAGCCGGAGCAGCACGTCGTAGAGCGCGACGATCTGCGGCCAGTCGGTCGTCTCGATGGCCGTCGCCTCGTCGTGCAGCGCCGCGATCGCCGCCTGGACCGCGTACGGTCCGACGCCGGGACCGGTGAGCGCCGGTACCAGGAGGCGCTGCCCCTCGGCGATGAGGTCGGCGTCCCACAACGTGCGGTCCTGGTCCTCGAGCAGCACCTGGCCTCCCGCGGCGTCGACCCTGGCCGCGCGCCGGGCGTCGGTGAGCAGGAGCAGCGCGAGCAGCCCCGCCACCTCGCGTTCCTCGGGGAGCAGCCGGTGCAGGATCCGGGCCAGCCGGATGGCCTCCTCGGCCAGGTCGGGGCGGAGCAGGCCGGGGCCGGAGCTGGCGGCGTACCCCTCGGTGAAGACGAGGTAGACGACCCGGAGCACGCTGGGCAGCCGGGCGGGCAATTCCTCCGGCCCCGGGACGCGGAAGGGGACGCGGGCACTGCGGATCTTGCGCTTGGCGCGCACCACGCGCTGGGCCATCGTCGCGGTGGGCACCAGGAACGCCCGGGCGACCTCGGGCGTGGTCAGGCCCGCGAGGCAGCGCAGCGTCAGCGCGGTCCGCGCCTCCGGGGAGAGCGCGGGGTGGCAGCAGGTGAAGAACAGCCGCAGCCGCTCGTCGGGGATGTCGTCGAAGCCGGGGTCGTCGGGGACCGCGGCAGCGGCCCGGTCGCTCTCCACGTGGAGCATCGCCAGCCGCTCCGCGTACGCGCGGTCGCGCCGGATCCGGTCGATGGCCTTGCGGCGCGCCGTGGTGAGCAACCACGCCAGCGGTTTGTCCGGCACGCCGTCGACCGGCCACCGCCGCAGCGCGGCCTCGATCGCCTCGGATGCGGTCTCCTCGGCCAGGTCCAGGTCTCCGAACCGGGCGGCGAGCAGGGCGAGCAGCCGGCTCCGGTCCTCGCGGAACACCGCCTCCACGGAGCGGGCCGCTCGCTGCTCGATCACGGCTGAACCGGCTCCCACACCGTGCGGACCTCGACGGTGCCGTACCGGGAACCGGGACACCGGGCCGCCCAGTCGAGCGCCGCGTCGAGGTCGGGGACGTCGATCAGGTAGTAGCCGCCGACGATCTCCCGGGTCTCGGCGAACGGCCCGTCGGTCACCACCCGCTCGCCGTTCACCCGGACGCGTACGGTCGTCGCGTTCGACATGTCCAGGGCGTGGCCGTCCAGCCTGACGCCGGCGTCGGAGATCGCCTTCTCGAAGGCGATGAACTCCTCGGCGGTCGGTCCCTCGGCCGGCATCTCCTCGGTGGAGTCGGGCGATGCCGTATTGATCAGCAGCAGGTACTTCACGGTGTGCTCCTTGTGCGTGGGATCGCTTGCGGGGATATGACGAACGGCCGCCGGGAGAATCGACACCACGGCCGGGGAAAGTGGCGAGGAGTGTTCCTCCTGCCGCCTCCGCGCGAAGTGGGCGGCACCCGGGGCGAGGCGGGGAAGCGACGCGCCGCGGTTCACCCCGTGAGATCCGAGAACGGGAATTTCCCCTCACCTCCTCCCATACTCGGCAGTGAGGAGCGGCCGCCCGGCGACTCCAGGCGCCTCACTCCCCCCGCCGGCCGCCCCACGCC
>NZ_SRID01000560.1 GCF_004684805.1 Streptomyces palmae | reverse complement strand
GTGGGGGCCGTCTCGGTCCCGAGGCGGCGGGGAGCGTCTCGGACCACGGGGCGGCCGGGGCGACTGGGACCCCCAGGTGGTGGGGGCCGTCTCGGCCGCCAAGGCGGCCCGGACCGTCTCGGAGCGCGGGGCTCCGGGACCTACTGGGGCCCCGGAGTGGCGGTCACGGCCGTCGGTCATCCTCGGCGGCGCAGCAGGCGCAGTGAGCCGGCGCCGCGCCAGATCGCCGTCGCGGCGGCCAGCAGTCCGACGCCGGCCACGGCGGCGATGAGGGCCAGCCGGTGGGGACCGCCGCCGCCCTGGGCCACCAGCGGGTTGCGGGCGGGGCCCTCGCCGAAGTAGCGCCGCGGGTAGCCGGCGGCCCGGGGCTGCTGCGGCTGCGGCCGCAGCCGGTCTCCCGCCGCGATGGCCGCGGCCGGGTCCACCAGGCCCGCGCCCAGTTCGTCGCTGCGCCCACCGGCCGGGCGCTGCCGCGCGGTGTCCACCAGCAGGCGGGTGATCTGCCGCGGGCTCAGCCGCGGGTGGGCGGAGCGGACCAGCGCCACGGACCCGGAGACGAAGGCGGCCGCGGCGCTGGTCCCCCACCCCATGTAGTAGCGCCGGTTCGGGGCCGCGATGGCCACGTCCACGCCGGGCGCGCAGACGGTCGCGTACCAGCGCCGGGTGGAGAAGGCGGCGCGGTTGCCGTAGCGGTCCACCGCTGCCACCGCGATCACCCCGGGGTAGGCGGCGGGGTAGGAGATCCGGTCGCCCTTGCGGCCCGAGTTGCCCGCCGAGGCCACCACGACCACGCCCTTGCGCAGCGCGTACTGCACGGCGGCGTCCTCGGCCGCCTCCGGGTGCGCGGACTCGCTGTCGTCGCCGAGCGACAGGTTGATCACATCGGCGCCGTGGTCGACGGCCCAGCGGATGCCCTTGGCCAGTGCCCCGCCCCGGGCCGCTCCGGCCTTCTCGCGGTCCGGGTCGGTGTCCTCCAGGATCACCCGCACCGGCAGGATCCGGGCCTTGGGTGCCACGCCGAGGATGCCGTCGCCCCCGTCGGGCCCGTGGCCGTGGCCCGCGATGATGCCCGCCATCGCGGTGCCGTGCCGGGCCCATGCCGGGTCGCCGCGCTCGGCCCCGAAGCCGATCAGGTCCTTGCCGGGGAGGACCTGGCCGCTCAGGTCGGGGTGGCGGGCGTCCACTCCGGTGTCGAGTACCGCGACGGTGATCCCCTCACCGCGCGTGGTCCGCCAGGCGTCCCGGGCGTGGAGGGCGTCCAGCGCCCACTCCTGGGCCCGTATGCCGTCGGCCCGGGCGGGGGCCGCCGGCAGCAGCGCCAGCCCGGCGGCGAGCAGTGCGGCGGCGGCCCGGCTGCTCGGCCGCGCCCGGCCGCCGGTTCGCGCCCCTGGCGGTACGGGTGTCCCCTGGCCCGTCGTCGTCATCCGGTCCCCTCCTCCGCGAGCTGGGCCACGGCGGCGCGCAGAGCCTTTCGCACCCCTGCGGCCACTCCCCTGGCGTCCTGGGCGAGGCCGGATCGGGTCGGCAGGTTGGCGGCGCGGTCGGCCGGTCGCTCGTCCGCCCGCTCGCCCGCCGCCGGGGCGGCCGGCCGCGGGTCGGCGACCTTCCGTCCGTCGGCGAATCCGGTCACCGAATAGACCACCGCCGGCAGGTCGGTGAGGACCTCGATCTGCCAGGTGGCGCGCCGCCCGTCGGTGAAGGACGCCGCCGGGGTGCCCTTGGCGGCGTAGGGACGGGGCATCAGGTCGGCGCGCCGGTCCAGCCGCTCGGTCGCGAACCGCTTGCGCAGGGCGCGCATCCGGGGCGCGTCCGCCTTGGTGATCACCATGCCGACGGTGGTCACCGCGGTGCTGGTGGCGTCGGTGTAGGTGGCGCGCAGCAGCCGTTCGCAGCCCACCGGGGACAGCACCCGGTCGAGCAGCGGATCGAAGGCCCCGCCGCAGCCGCTGTCCGGCGCGACGGCGATCCGGGTCCAGGTGCGGTCGGCACCGCCGGGCCCCGCGCCGGGGCCGTGCAGGGTCCGCGGGAAGAGTCGGTCGACGGGGATGTCGTGCCATACCTTGCGGGCCTGCGCGAACCGGGCCTCTGACGAGGGCTGCCCGTCCGACCCGCCGCTCAGCCAGCTGCCAGCCACCGCCCCGCCCAGCAGCCCCAGGCCCAGCACCAGGCACCCCGCCGCCGCGGCCACTCGCGCGACCGTGCGCCGCGGCCTGGCAGGGCCCTCGGCGCGGGCCGCGCCGGACGGGGGCACGGGGGCAGGGTCGGCGGGAGGCGGTACGGGTGTGGATGCGCCGAACCCCTGGACGGGAGCCGCGGGGGCGGTCGCGGGCGGCATCGGGGAAGGCGTACCGGGTCCGGCTGCACCAGGGACGGGTACGGGCGCGGGTGGCTCGGACGGGAGCTTGGCAGGCGCCTTGGGCGGGAGTGCGGTCCTGGGGGGTGGCGGCGCCGCGACGGGGCCCGGCATGGCGGCGGGAGCGGTCGCGCGTACCGCAGGGGCCGCGGCCGGAGCGGCAGGCGACGCGAGCGGCGGCGCGGGGGCGGGTATGGGCTCGGCCACCGGGCGTGGCGGCCCGGAGACCGGCTCGGGTGCGGCCACCGGACGCGACGGTGCGGAGGCCGGTTCGGGCACGGGACGGGGCGGCGCGGGCTCGGCCACACGACCGGACGGAGTGGAGACCGGCTCGGGTGCCGCTACCGGACGTGGCGGCATATGGGCGGGTATCGGCTCGGCCGGGGCCGGCGCGGGCACGGCGGCGGAACGCGGAGGCACGGAGGCCGGTATGGGCTCGGACGCCGGACGGGACGGTGCCGGGGCGGGCGGAGGCACGGCCGCGGAACGGGGCGGCGCAGGGGCGGGTATCGGCTCGGCCGGGGCCGGCGCGGGCACGGCGCCGGAGCGTGACGGCGTGGGGGCCGGTATGGGCTCGGTCGCCGGGGT
>NZ_SRID01000055.1 GCF_004684805.1 Streptomyces palmae | reverse complement strand
CCCCGTCGCCATCCCCCTCCGCCCCGACGGTTCGCCTTCCGCTCCACCGGGATTCGCCCCCGGGGAATCGGGGCTACAGCAGGGCGCCGCCGGTGGCGTCAATCCATTGGCCGGTGACCCAGCGGCTGTCCGGCGAGGCGAGGAAGGCCACCACATCGGATATGTCCTCGGCCCGTGCCACCCGGCCCAGTGGAGACCGCTGGGCGGTGGCGGTCCATGCCTGCTCGTTGTCGCGCAACCAGTCCGCGTTCATATCGGTGTCCGTGGCACCCGGGGCCACCGCGTTGACCGTGATGCCGCGGCTGCCCAGCTCCTTGGCCAGGTGGGTGGTGAACACGTCGATGGCGCCTTTGCTCATCGAATAGGCGGTCAGCTCCGGAATGGCCTGGCCCCGGGTCAGCCCGGTGGAGACATTGATGACCCGCCCGCCGTCACGCAGCCGCCCCAGCCCCTGCTGGGTCACGAAGAACGGCGCCTTGGCGTTGATGGCGAAGAGTCGGTCGAAGTCCTCGGGGGTGATGGTCGAAAGGGGGCCGCGCGGGTCGTTGACCCCGGCGTTGTTGACCAGGATGTCCAGCCCGTCGGCCTGGGCGTCGAAGGCCGCCCAGAGCGTCTCCGTGTCCCCCGGCACGCCCAGCACGGCCTGGATCGCGAAGGCCGTGCCGCCCGCCGCCTCGATCGCCGCGACCGTCTCCTTCGCCGCCGCCTCGTCGCGCCCGTAGTGGACGGCGACCCGCGCGCCATCCCTTGCGAGTCGCTCGGAGATGGCTCGCCCGATCCCCCTGCCGCCACCCGTGACCAGTGCCGTCTTGCCCGTGAGCGCGCCCATGGCTACGCCCCCCCAATTCTTTAGGAGTCGCTACAGAAAGAACGTAACACATTTCCTAGTGACCGCTATAGAATCTGTCCATGGATGCCACGAACGAGCGAGTGGGTGAGCGGGCGACCCGCCGGGGCAGGCCCCGCGCCTTCGATCGCCAGGTCGCGCTCCAGGCCGCGATCATGGAGTTCTGGGATCGCGGATACGAAGCGGTCTCCATCGCCGACCTCACCCGCGCCATGCACATCAAGGCGCCGAGTCTCTACGCCGCCTTCGGGGACAAGAAGACCCTGTTCGAGGAGGCCGTGGAGGCGTACATCAGGGACTTCGGGGGCTTCATCGAGCGGGCGCTGGAGGAGGAGCCCACCGCCCGCCGGGGCATCGCCCGGATGCTGCGCGAGGCGGCGAGCTGGCACACCCTGCCCGGCCATCCGCGCGGCTGCATGGTGCTCACCGCCGCCACCAACTGCACCCCGCAGTCGGCCGACGTCCTGCGCGGCCTCCAGGAGCGGCGCCGGCAGGCGGTGGAGCGGATGGAGCGGGTGATAAGCGCCGACATGGCGCGCGGGGAGCTTCCCCCGGATACCGACGCCCATGTCCTGGCGGTCTACAGCTCGACCGTGCTGCACGGGATGTCCCAGCAGGCCCGGGACGGTGTGGACCGGGAGACGCTGGAGGCGGTGGCCGAGATCGCGATGCGTGCCTGGCCCTCGTGAGCCGTCCGCCCGGCAGTGGCGCCGGGCCGGCCGAGCGGCCGAACGGATGCGGCCGAAGGGGTTGGAGGGGAGACCCGCGGGCCGCGGCGCCAGGGCGGGACCCTCAACCCGCCCGGCACCGCAGCCCGGAGTTGCATCGACCGGTCCAGCCGGCCGATCGGAGGCGCAGGCGCAGTCAGGGCAGAGAGCGCCGTGTGCCTCGATCCGCTCTCCTGTGCGGGGAGAGCGGAGGTCTGATCGTGTACGCGAAGTGCGGGGCCGTGAAGTCTGAGCCTCTGGATATTCTGGACTAGACCACTAGAGCCTGTCCATGCTTTGTCCGTGCCTGCCCACAGTCGGCTCCGTAAAGAGTAAACCCGGCGTCAAGGAGTGATCGCGCCTCGCCGAGTTAGGCTCCCAGTGTGCCCTCCATGAACGACCTGGTCCGCCAGCACACCGCCCTTGACGACTCCGATCTCGAATGGCTGCACCTGCTGGTCTCGGAGTGGCAGTTGCTCTCCGACCTCTCCTTCGCCGACCTGGTGCTGTGGATCCCCACCCGGGACGGCACGCGCTATGTGTCCGTGGCCCAGATGCGGCCCAACACCGGCCCCACCTCGTACCAGAACGACATGGTCGGCCATCTGGTGCCGCGCGGTCGGCGGCCGATGCTGGACTCCGCCCTCGACGAGGGCCGGATCGTCCGGGAGGGCGACCCGGAGTGGCGCGAGGAGGTGCCGGTCCGGGTGGAGTCCATCCCGGTCCGCCGGGAGGGCCGGGTGCTGGGGGTCATCGCGCGGAACACCAATCTGCTCACCGTGCGCACCCCCAGCCGGCTGGAGCTCACCTATCTGCAGAGCGCCTCCGACCTGGCCCAGATGATCGCCGCGGGGGCCTTCCCGTTCCCCGGGCAGCAGGTCGACATGGACGCCTCGCCCCGGGCCGGGGACGGGCTGATCCGGCTGGACGCCGACGGCGCGGTGCAGTACGCCAGCCCGAACGCGCTCTCCGCCTACCACCGGCTGGGGCTGGCCGCCGATCTGGTCGGCCACCACTTGGGCCAGACCACCGCGGAGCTGGCCCCGGCCCGCAAGCCGGTGGACGAGGCACTGGTCAAGCTGGCCAGCGGCTGGGCCCCCCGCGAGTTCGAGGTGGAGGCGAACGAAGGGGTGATCCAGCTGCGGGTGATCCCCCTCAAGCCCAAGGGCGTCCACATCGGGTCGCTGGTGCTGCTGCGCGACGTGACCGAGCTGCGCCGCCGCGAGCGGGAGCTGATCACCAAGGACGCCACCATCCGGGAGATCCACCACCGGGTGAAGAACAACCTCCAGACGGTTGCCGCGCTGCTCCGGCTACAGGCCCGCAGAATGGATTCGCCACAGGGCCGCGAGGCACTCGACGAGGCGGTGCGGCGGGTCGGTTCGATCGCCATCGTCCATGAGACGCTGTCTCAGAATCTGGATGAACGGGTGGAGTTCGACGAGATCGCCGACCGGGTGCTGGCGATGGTGGCGGAGATCTCCCCCGGGCGGGTCGCCGGCCGCCGCGTGGGCCGCTTCGGCATCCTCGACGCGGAGGTGGCGACCCCCCTGTCGATGGTTCTCACCGAGGTCCTGCAAAACGCCCTGGAGCACGGCTTCGGGCCGGGGGAGCAGGGCAGTGTGGAGGTGACCGCGGTACGCAGCGGGGCCGGGGCGGGGCCGCATGCCGAGGGCGGCCAGGCCGAGGGCCGGCTGCTGGTGACCGTGGAGGACGACGGGCGCGGCCTGCCCGAGGGGTTCGACCCGCACCGCGCCGGCAACCTCGGGCTGCAGATCGTACGGACCCTGGTGGAGGGCGAGTTGGGCGGGACCTTCGACATGGTGCCCGCCGAGGGGAAGGGCACCCGGGTGGTACTCGACCTCCCGGTCCGGGCCCCGCAGCAGCGCTGAGCGCCGTGTGGGCCGGGCTGCCGCGCCCGCGCACAGCGCTGAGCCCCGGACCGGTGATCCGGTCCGGGGCTCAAAGCTCACGTATGTGGGGGCACCCCCACTGCGAAGCTCCCGGGGAGCGTCGGGGGTACTGCGCGCTGCGGCTCGGGGGCCGAGGGGCTGGGTCAGGCGCTGGCGTTGCGCGCCCGGTTGCGAGCGGCGCGGCGCTTCATCGCACGGCGCTCGTCCTCGCTGAGGCCACCCCAGACACCGGAGTCCTGGCCGGACTCCAGCGCCCACTGCAGGCACTGCTCCATGACGGGGCAGCGGCGGCAGACGGCCTTGGCTTCCTCGATCTGCAGCAGCGCAGGACCGGTGTTGCCGATGGGGAAGAACAGCTCGGGGTCTTCCTCGCGGCAAACGGCGTTGTGACGCCAGTCCATGGCTGCTCCATCTCCTCGTGTTACAGGTACGTTGCTTGTGAATGTGAACGCTTTCACGAATCCCCCGACACGAGAAGGGCGACGCCCAGTTGGGGACTGGTGCGGTCCCATGGATTGTGGAGGGGGTTCGGGCTCTCAAGGGGGCTTCGTGCGGCCGTCCCGATCGCCACGTAGAGACTCGCAAACCTCGGCGGCGGATACAACCCCTTCCGGAAAGTTTTTTTTGAATCCTTGGTGTCGTCTCGGTCACAGCCGTACTTCCAGGGGGTGGAAGGCAGCCTAAACGTTCGACTAAAAGGACTTTGGCCCCTGTCACTCACACAATCACACGCAGTGCACGGCGAACACCTGTGAACGTCACGCTCGTACGCAGTCCCAGGTGGTCACCGTCCATCTGGAAGGGCAGTGGCGCCTGCGATTGCAAGGTGAACTCCGTCAGGTCGTGCTCGGACACCACATGCTTGCCGCGCGGCCCCCGCTCGGGGGTCGAGGTCAGCAGCTGGGTGCCGTACCGAGCCATCGCCGCGGTCGACAGCTTGGTGAATCCCAGCAGGTCGAGGGCGGTGTCGAAGGAGGCGCGCGGTGACGCGTAGACCGGCCGGTTGCCCAGGTAGGTCCACGGAGAGGTGTTGCAGACTATCGACAGCACCAGGTCCTCGACCGGATCCTGGCCCGGTCGCACCAGGCTGATGGTGCCGTGCCGGCGGTTCGGCTCGTTGACGAACTGGCGCACCGCCTGCCGCAGGTACAGGGCGTGGGTCGACTTTCGGCCACGCTCCCGCTGCTGCTCCACCCGTCCGACCACCCCGGCGTCCAGGCCGAAGCCCGCGCAGAAGGTGAACCAGCGGGCCGGTACCGCCTCGTCCTCGGTGCCGGGTGTGCCGCCCGCCACTCCCAGCCCCACGGTGCGCTCACTGCCCTCGCGCAGCGCGTCCAGCAGGGCGCCGGTGGCCTCCACCACATGGTTCGGCAGGCCCAGGGCGCGGGCGAAGACATTGGTCGAGCCACCGGGCACCACGGCGAGCCGGGGCAGCTCATCCGGGGCCGGGCCGTTGTGCAGCAGTCCGTTGACCACTTCGTTGACGGTGCCGTCCCCGCCGAGCGCGACCACCAGCTCGTACGCGCCGCTCTCGGCGGCCCGGCGGGCCAGGTCGCGGGCGTGCCCGCGGTACTCGGTGGTGGCGACCTCCAGCTTGAGGTCGCTGGCGAGCGCGTGGATCAGCACATCACGCGTCCGTGCACTGGTGGTGGTTGCTGCCGGATTGACCACGAGAAGCGCACGCATACGGAAAAGCCTACCCAGCCGGCGGTACTGCTCCGCCCCCAGGGGCACATCTGTCCGGACCGGTGCGGGCTACCCTTCTGGGGTGAGCAGAGTTGATTCCGCCTCCGCCAAGCAGGCCGCCGCGAAGTCCGCGAAGTCCGCGAAGTCCGCGAAAGCCGCGAAAGCCGCGAAGGCCGCGCGGCGGAGCACGTCAGGCGCGTCGGCCGACTCGGGGCCCGGCGCGGCGGGCGGGTCGACCGCGCCGGACGGGCCCCGTCCCAAGCGGATCACCGCGGCCGCGGCGATCACCGGCCTGGAGGGCCTGGTGCTGTTGGGGATCGGCGTCTACCTGCTGGTGATGGGAGTGGTCGGCGATCCGGACAGCCCGGAGCAGGCCGAGATGCTCGCGGTGACCGTGCTGGTGCTGGCCCTGCTGCCGGTGGCCGCGGCGCGCGGACTGTGGCTGCGCCGGCGGTGGAGCCGCGGACCCGCCATGATCACCCAGCTGATGGGGCTGCCGGTGGCGCTCACGCTGGTGCAGAACGGGGGCGGGCTGATCGCGATCGGCATCGCCATCGCGGTGGCCGCGTTCGGCGTGCTGGGGCTGCTGGTCAACCCCACCGCCACGGAGGCTCTGGGGATCGGCCCGCGCGACGCCTGAACGCCCGTGCGTGGGCGCCGCGCGCGGGTGAGGGTGCCCCTGGTCGGGGCGGGGTGTCGCACGTCCCCGATGACCTCATGGCGCGGGACCTTGCCGGGGGACCCCTGGACGCTGGGACGGGCGCCCAGGGGATGGTGCCCTACTCCTCGACCAGGAGGCGTTCCCGCAGCTGGGCGAGGGTGCGGGCCAGAAGGCGGGAGACATGCATCTGGGAGATGCCGACCTCCTGGGCGATCTGCGACTGGGTCATGTTGCCGAAGAACCGCAGCAGCAGGATCTTCTTCTCCCGCGGCGGGAGGTCCTCCAGCAGCGGCTTGAGCGACTCGCGGTACTCGACGCCCTCCAGCGCCTCGTCCTCCGCCCCCAGGGTGTCCGCCACCGCCGGGGACTCGTCGTCCGTGTCGGGCACGTCCAGCGAGAGGGTGCTGTACGCGTTGGCCGACTCCAGCCCCTCCAGCACCTCCTCCTCGGAGATGCCCAGGTGCTCGGCGAGCTCGTGCACGGTGGGGGCGCGCCCATGGCGCTGGGAGAGCTCCGCGGTGGCGGTGGTCAGCGAGAGCCGCAGCTCCTGGAGCCGGCGCGGCACTCGCACCGCCCAGCCCTTGTCGCGGAAGTGCCGCTTGATCTCGCCGACCACGGTGGGGGTGGCGTACGTGGAGAACTCCACCCCGCGGTCAGGGTCGAACCGGTCCACCGACTTGATCAGGCCGATGGTGGCGACCTGGGTCAGGTCGTCCAGCGGCTCGCCGCGGTTGCGAAAGCGCCGCGCCAGGTGCTCCACCAGCGGCAGGTGCATCCGGACGAGGTTGTTGCGGAGCTCGGCCCGCTCCGGCGAACCGTCCGGCAGCTCCCGCAGCCGCACGAAGAGAGCGCGTGCGCCGCTGCGGTCGTGCGGATCACGCTGGTGCCGCGCTTCCTGCTGGTCCTGATCCATGTGGTCCGCCCGCTCCGGTCGGTCGTCGGCCGCCTCCTGGTCCGCGGGATGCGGCTGGGCCGGCTGCGGCGGGATGCCCGGGGTACGCACTCCCCGTGATGATGCGGTGCTCACGGAGCCCCCTTTCCGTCACGGCTGACCGGGGCCGGCGCCGCGCTTCTTGTGCAGGCTGATGCTGACCGTACGGTCCTCGGCGACCGTCGAGTCGACCTCGCCGGCCAGCGCGGAGAGCACCGTCCAGGCGAAGGTGTCGCGCTCGGGCGCGCGGCCGTCCGTGGTGGGTGCCGAGACGGTCACCCGCAGTGCATCCTCGACCAGGCGGAAGACGCAGCTGAGTACGCTGCCGGGAACGGCCTGTTGCAGCAGGATCGCGCAGGCCTCGTCCACCGCGATGCGCAGATCCTCGATCTCGTCGAGGGTGAAGTCCAAGCGGGCTGCGAGCCCGGCGGTCGCCGTCCGCAGCACCGACAGATAGGCACCCGCAGCGGGCAGCCGGACCTCCACGAAGTCCTGGTTCCCGGGCTCGCCTGCGATCTGGGACACCCTCACCTCCAAGGTGGCAGAGCTGGTTGAGCTGAGCTGATACGGGCGCCGGCCGCGCCCCTTGACAGGGGGAGAACGAACCGGCGCGACACATGGTTCGGCTGCGACGCTACCGCGATCCGCGGCCCGATGTCGCCAGGTCGGTCCACGGCCCCGAGACGGGTGACCTCGGCCGAGGACACGCTGAGTCACTTATGGTAGAGGCATTGATACACACAGTGGCTAGGGGTTGGCTGGTCTCAATTCGAAAGAGGCACCGCACCGTTGGCCGGTTCCCTGGCGGAGTCCGCCTGTGCGGCCAGCGCGCGCAGCGGCTCCCCGGACAGCCGGCGCACCGTCCACTCGTCCATCGCCTCCGCGCCCAGCGCCGTGTAGAAGCCGATCGCCGGTTCGTTCCAGTCCAGTACGGACCACTCGAACCGGGCATAGCCGCGCTCCACGCAGATCCGCGCCAGCTCGGCCAGGAGCGCCCTGCCGTGGCCGCCGCCGCGCGCCTCGGGGCGAACGTACAGGTCCTCCAGGTAGACGCCGTGCGTCCCGGTCCAGGTGGAGAAGTTGCGGAACCACAGGGCGAAGCCCACGGTCTCGCCCGCTTCCTCGGCGATCAGCCCGAAGACGGCCGGATGCGCGCCGAACAGCGCCTCCCGCAACTGCTCCTCGGTGGCCTTGGCGTCTTCCAGGGCGCGCTCGTAGGCGGCGAGCTCGCGGATCAGCGCGTGGATCGCGGGGACATCGGAAGGCTGCGCAGAACGGATCATGCCCCCAGGTTAGGCGTCCCCGGGGGGAGCAGACGCGAGCGGGACGCGCCGGACGGCCCGGCCGCGGCCGGGCCGGTTCACCGACCATCATGATCGGACCTGGCCGGACCTGGACGGACCTGGCCGGATAGGGTCAAGGCCTGTCCAACCCAGCTAAAACCAGTCGAGCCCGGTCGAAGCCAGCCAGATCTGATCGAACATGGCCGGACGCGGCCGGCGCGGGCAGCGAGCGGATCGGAGCGGGCCGGAGCCGATGGACGTATTGCCACTCCTGATGCTGGTCGCGGGCAGCACCGCGGTCGCGGGCGCCGCCCGGCGCACCCCGGTCTCGGCCCCGCTGCTGCTGGTCGCCGCGGGCCTGGCCCTCTCGTACGTACCGGGGATGCCGGACTACACCCTGGACCCGCACATCGTGCTGCCGCTGCTGCTGCCGCCGCTGCTGCACACCGCCGCGCTGGACAGCTCCTATCTCGATCTGCGCGCCAACCTCAGACCGGTGGCGCTGCTCTCGTTCGGCTATGTGCTCTTCGCGACGCTGGCCGTCGGCTGGTTCGCCTATCTGGTGGTGCCCGAGCTGCCGCTGACCGCGGCCCTGGTGCTGGGCGCGGTGGTCGCCCCGCCGGACGCCGTGGCGGCCACCGCGATCGCCCGCCGGGCCGGTCTGCCGGGGCGGATCACCACCGTGCTCCAGGGCGAGTCGCTGGTGAACGACGCCACCGCGATCACCGCCTACAAGGTGGCGCTGGCGGCCGCCGTCGGCGAGGGGGCGACCTGGGGCGGGGCCGCCCGGGAGTTCGCGCTGGCGGCGGTCGGCGGGGTGGGTGTCGGCCTGGTCCTGATGATCCCGCTGCACTGGCTGCGCATCCGGCTGCGCGACCCGCTGCTGCAGAACACGCTGTCGCTGCTGATCCCCTTCGCCGCGTACGCCGCCGCCGAGGAGGTGGGCGCCTCCGGGGTGCTCGCGGTCGTGGTGGTGGGGCTCTACCTGGGCCACCGCTCCTGGCAGGTGGACTTCGCCACCCGGCTGCAGGAGGAGGCGGTGTGGAGGATGGTCGCCTTCGTCCTGGAGGCGGCGGTCTTCGCGCTGATCGGGCTCCAGCTCCCGGTGGTGGCGCGCGGCATGGGCCCGTACGGCGCGGGGTCGGTGGCCTGGTACGCGCTGGCGGTCTTCCTCGCCGTGGTGGTGGCGCGCTTCGTCTGGGTCTACCCGGCCACCTGCCTGCCCCGCCTGCTGTCCGCGCGGATCCGGGAGCGTGAGCCGGACACCGACTGGCGGGCGCCGCTGATCGTCGGCTGGGCCGGAATGCGCGGGGTGGTCTCGCTGGCCATCGCCTTCTCCATCCCGGTGTACAGCCACGGCCACCACTTCCCGGCCCGCGACCTGGTGCTCTTCCTGACCTTCAGCACGGTGATCGCCACCCTGGTGGTGCAGGGCCTGAGCCTGCCCTGGCTGATCCGGCTGCTGGGGTTGCCGGGCCGCGACGTCCGGGCCGCCACGCTGGCCGAGGCGCAGGCCCAGAGCGAGGCCTCGCGGGCCGCCGAGCGGCGGCTGGACGAACTCCTCGCCGACCCGCGCAATGCGCTGCCCCAGGCGCTCGCCGACCGGCTGCGCACCGTGCTGGAGCGGCGCCGCAACGCGGTCTGGGAGCGCCTGGGCGCGGTCAACGCGGAGACCGGGGAGTCGGCGGACGACACCTACCGCAGGCTGTCCCGGGAGATGATCGAAGCCGAACGGCAGGTCTTCGTGGAGCTGCGCGACAGCCGTCGGATCGACGACGAGATGATGCGCGTACTGCTGCGCCGGCTGGACCTGGAGGAGGCGGCGGCCTACCGGGAGGAGGCGGTCTGAGCGGCCGGGCCGAAGTCCCACTCGGTGCCGGTCACGACCGCGGCGACGGTGGTGCCGGGAGCCAGGGCGCCCTCCTCGACCAGCGTGGTCAGTCCATAAAGCATTTTGGCGACATAGATGCGTTCCACCGGCAGCCCGTGCCGTTCGCCGAAGTCCTCGGCGAACGCGTCGAGTTCGGGGGTGCGGCGGGCGTAACCACCGCAGTGGAAGCGCTCCTCGAGCCGCCACTCGCCCCGCCGGCCGCCGAACGCGGCCCGCTGCAGCCGCTCCACCTCGCCGCCCAGGAAGCCGCCGCGCAGCACCGGGAAGCCGAGTGCTCGCCGGCCCGGTCCCAGCCCCGCCGCCAGACCGGCCAGCGTGCCTCCGGTGCCGCAGGCCACCGCCGCCACCGCGCACCGCTCGCGCAGCTCCCGCCCCAGCTCGGCGGCGCCGTGCACGGCCGGCGCGTTGCTGCCGCCCTCGGGCACCACCAGGCAGTCCCCGAAGCGGGCGCGCAGCCCGTCCAGGACCGCGGGCTCGTCCTTGCGGCGGTAGGCGTCCCGGCTGATGAAGTGCAGCCGCATGCCGTCCGCCGCGCAGCGTGCCAGCGAGGGGTTGAGGGGGCGGTCGGCCAGCTCCTCGCCCCGTATGACACCGACGGTGGCGAAGCCCAGCAGCCGTCCGGCCGCGGCGGTGGCGCCGCACGCGTGCGGATCAGCCTCTCCGGGACCCCCACCACCCTCCTCCACGGGTTCAAGCCGCTCACGCGTCACACCGATCGGCCCCCTCCGGGTCACGCACAGACCGACCGCGCAAGCCCCTGATCGGGTGTCGCGGCCCCCCTCTCCACTCGAACGTGTGAGTTCAAACGCGCCCAGCCCCGAGGGGACTGACCTACACACCCATTTCGCGATCACGTTCGAAGAAATCCCCATTCCGAGGCCGTTACGGGCCCGCATCCGCGCCGTTAATAGAGCGCCAGTGCCACTTCGCCGCCCAAACGGAGGACGCTATGCACCCTGCCCCCGCGCCCGTTCATCAGCCTCCCGGAATCGAACAGCGACCCTGGCCGACTCGGCGCGGCGCTGCCGACACCCTGGTCAGCCCGGCACGACGGGGTACGAGGTGGACGGCATGAACGATCCCACCGACACATCAGCCGACAGCGTGCCGGAGCCGCGCATCGCCCCACAGGCGACCCACGTCGCGACACCACCGACCGGGGAGCAGAGCGGGCCGGCCACCGCCCCCGCCGGATCCGATCCCGGCGACGCCTCGGCGGCCGCTCCCGAGTCGCAGATGCGGTACGTCGACCTGACCGGCAGCCGGGAAGCGGCCGGCCGCTCCATCCGGATGAGCGACATGGCCCGGCGCCTGCCGCAGTTGGTGCGCCGCTCGCTGGCGCTCGCCTGGCAGGTAGACCGGCGGGCGACCGTCGGTCTCCTGGTCTGCCAGGTCGTCGCCGGCGTGATGCAGGCCCTGGGCCTGGTGGCCATCGCCGGAACACTGGCTGCTCTGCTGAGGAGCGGAGACGTCTACCACCGCCTCCTTCAGGCCTGGCCGTCGGTGGCCCTGCTGGCCGGCGCCGCGGGGGTGCGCGCGCTCTTGGGGATCACCGTCAGCTGGTTGTCCTCCCGGCTGGGGCCGTTGATGTCCCGTGAGGCCGAGCAGATGCTGCTCACCGGCTGCGCCGAGGTGGAGCTGTGCGCCTACGACGACCCCGACTTCAACCGGGACCGCGAGGCCGCCGACCGCGGCGCGCAGGTCACCGGTGACCTGATCGACGAGGGCCAGGACCTGATCGCCTCGTCCGCTTCCTTCCTCGCCGGGGCGATCGTGCTGGCCGGGGTGCACTGGGTCCTGCTCCCACTCCTGGTGGCGGCCAGCCTGCCGCAGGCCCTGGCCCAGGTCAGTGCCGCCCGGGTCCGGTACCTGGCGAACCTGCGCAGCAACGGTGACCAGCGGATGCTGTCGGTGCTGCGCTGGCACATCTACACCAAGGACGCCGCCGACCAGATCCGCGCCGGCACCATGAGCGCCTTCCTCTCGGGCCGGTACCGGGAGACGGTCGCCCGGATCAACCGCGAGGACCGCGCCGCGGCCGACAAGGGCGCCCGCATGTCCCTGGTCGGCGCGTTGTGCGGCGGGTTGGGGTCCGCGGTGGTCTGGGCGGCGGTGGTATGGCTGCTGGCCACCAACCGCATCAGCGTGGGGCACGCCGGGACGGCGGTCTTCGCTCTGCAGACGGTCGGCCAGTCGGTCCGCGGGCTGGTGGCCGTGGGGGCACGTGCCGTACGCACCGGCCTGTACATGGACGACTGGAGCGGCTTCCTGGACAAGGCGGGCGGCTTCCGCATGCGGCGGGGCTCGCGAGGGGCGGCGGCACCGGAGAGGATCGAGGTCACGTCGGTCACCCACCGCTACGCGGGCAAGGACGGCGATGCGCTGTCCGGGGTGTCGCTCACCTTGCGCCGCGGCGAGGTCACCGCCCTGGTCGGCTTCAACGGCTCAGGTAAGTCGACGCTGTCGAAGCTGGTCAGCGGCCTGTACCTGCCCACGCACGGGCAGGTGTCGTGGGATGGGGTCCCCACCGGCGATATCGACCCGCAGGCATTGTGGCAGCAGGTCGCCCTGGTGCCACAGGACTACGCCCACTGGCCGCTGACCGTGCGCGAGAACGTGAACCTGGGACAGCCCACGGCGCGCGGTGACGCCGCGGTGCGCGAGGCGTGCATGGCGGCCGGCGCCGACGAGGTCGTGGAGAAACTCGGATCCGGCCTGGACACCCTGCTGGCCCGCGAGTGGCTCAACGGAGAGGAACTGAGCGGCGGGCAGTGGCAGCGCATCGCCCTGGCCAGAGCGTTCTTCCGGGACGCCGGGCTGCTGGTCCTCGACGAACCGACCGCGAACCTCGATCCCCGCGCCGAGTTCCACATCTTCGAGCGGCTGCGAGACCTGGCCCGGGACCGGGTGGTGCTGCTGGTGACCCACCGCATCACCAACGTCGCCATCGCCGACCGGATCGTCGTCCTCGACGAAGGCCGGATCGTCCAGGAGGGCAGCTACGCCGAGCTCGCGCACCGGCCGGGCCTGTTCCAGCAGCTGCTGTCCTACCAGGTGACCTCCGAACCGGACGGCGGGAAGAACGGGGCTCGTACATGACCCGCCGCGACGCCCGGCCCGACCTCGGTTCGCCCACCTCCCCGACACTGCGGACCAAGCTCCTTGCCGCCCAGGCTGCGGGGCTGGACGGGCAGCCCGAGCCCGTCAACGTCGCCGCCCTGGTCCACGACGGCCGTGGCCGCTACCTCCTTCACCTGCGGGACCACCGGGAGGGGATCTGGGAACCGTGGACACTGGCCCTGCTCGGCGGCGGCCGGGAACCAGGCGACCCCGATCTGGACGCGGCCCTGCGCCGGGAGCTCGCCGAAGAGGCCCCCGGCCTGGAACCGGCCGAACTGACCCCCTACGCCGTGGAGGAGGCAACGAGCGTCGACGGCCTGGCCGCACCCATCCAGGTCTACGCGGGCCTTTGGACCGGTGACCCGGACACGGTGGAACTCCGCGAAGGAGTCCTGCTGAGGTGGTTCACCCTCGACATGCTCGACCGGCTCCGCCTGACCCCCGGCCTCGGGGACCTGCTCCGCCGCCATGCTGCCGAGCATCCGCCCGCGGGCGGCGTGCCGGACGCCGCTCGCCCGCTGCCCGGCGAGGCACCGGCGGGGACAGCACTCCACATCCTCGGTGTCCACCTCCACCTTGAGGACGAGCACGGCAGGATCCTCCTCGGCCTGCGCCACCCCGCCTCCGCGTTCGCGCCGAACACGTGGCACTTCCTGGCCGGCCACTGCGAGCGAGAAGCCGCGATCGACTGCTTGGTCCGGGAAGCGAGGGAAGAGGCCGGCCTCACCATCGCGCCTGCCGACGTCGAGCTCGTGCACACGATCCATCTCATCGATGCCCCCGGTGCGCGGCCCAGGATCGGACTCGTCTTCCGGGCCCGGTCCTGGACCGGCACCCCGGAAGTCCTGGAGCCCGACCGGTGCACGCAGTGGCGGTGGTGGAAGCCGCAGGACATCCCGGCCGAGGTCGTCCCGTACACCCGCGCCGCCATCGAGGGGATTCGGGCCGGCCGCCCCTACACCGAGTTGGGCTGGGAATCGTCCGACCAACGCCCCGCACCAGACCCGGCCCGGGGTGCTCCATGACCGCCCCACCTGATGCCGCCTCGTCCGCGTCCCCTTGGCGGCACCGCGACGTCTGCCGCTGGCCGACCGGCCAGGCCGCCACCGAGAGCGGCTGCCGACGCAGCATCAAGCGACATGTGATGGAACTGAGTCCGGAACTGCGGGAGCAGCCCGGGAAGTGGAATGTGCCGCAGGCAGTCGAGGAGGACATGGACCCGCAGACGTACTACGACTGTGTGCTGTCCAGCGCACCCGGCCGGAAGGTCGGCGGCTGGGGCCCCACCGACCCCACCCCGCGGCCCTGCCCCGCCTACGGCAGTACTCCGTTTACTCCCCGTCCCACCCCTGGCAACTGGTCGGCGGAGTGATGGACCCGGGCGAGCGCCCCTGGGAGACGGCCAGGCGTGAATGCCAGGAGGAGACCGGGCTCATCCTCCCGGAGCCACCGAGGCTTCTGGCCACCGTGCATGGTCTGCCCGGCGGCGGGTGGCCCTACAGCACGATCGGACTGATCTTCGACGGCGGGCGTCTCACCGCCCAGCAGATCCGTCGCATCACCCTGGACCCGCGGGAGCACGACGAGGTCCGCGTCCTGCCCTTGGACGAGTGGAAGGCACTGATGCGGCGCAGCGACTTCGCACGCCTGAGCGCAGTGGCCACGGCCCGCCGTACTGGTGAGGCCGCGTACTTCGGAGCCTGGGACTGGGAGGACGCCTCATCGACGCCAGCGACATCGTGCTGATGGTGCGCTGCCACGTCTCACGCCCCTGACCACCCCGCCGATGGAGACCTCATGCCGGACATCGACACACACAACCTGGGCGTCTGGACCGCCTACGGCGCCCACCAGATCGCGAGAGGAATCGATCTGCCCGAGCTGGATCCCTGGGTGTGGGAGATCCCGGATACCGGCCCCGGCATCGAGGTCTTCGGGGACGTCTCCGGGCTGCGGGTGCTCGACCTCGGCAGCGGGCTCGGCCGGCACGCCGCCCGCATGGCCGCCTCCGGTGCCCAGGTCACCGCCGTGGACTCCTCCCCTACTCAGCACCAGCGCGCCGCCGCCCGCTACCGGGACACCCCGGGGCTGTGTCTGGTCTGCGCCGACGCCGTGGCCCACCTGCGTGACGCCGGGCCGTACGACCTGGTCTACTCCGTCAGCGGCGTGCCCTTCATGGATCCGTGCCGGGTCCTGCCCGCCCTGGCCAACGGCATCCGGCCCGGGGGGCGTCTGCTCTTCTCCTCGCTGCACACCAACTCCCACGGCACTGGCCCATCCGGCAGGGTGATCGCGCGGCCCGAGATTCTGCGGCTGCCCGGCACCACGCAGGACCACACCGTGCATATGTGGGTGCTCACGCCGCAGTTGTGGGAGGACCTTCTCGGCGAGCACGGCTTCGTCCTGGATTCGGTCACGGCGATCGACGCCCCGCAGCCGGAAAACGCAGTCTCCTACCGGCTGTACGCGGCCCACCGACCGGAACGGGTGCCGAGCCGCCCCGTGCGAGTGCGCCTCCCCCGCCGAACGCCGCTGTCGGGGTCGGCGTGATCGTGCACGCCGGAGGGTGTCCTGCTCGGGCTTCACCGCCGCGGCACCGGGGAACTGGCCGACGGGACCCTGGAGCCAGGCGAGACGTGTGCCGAGGAGGCCGGCCTGGTGGCCGACCGTGTCAACGTATGCCAAGTACCCGCACGGGTCCACCCGGCACCGACACCGACATCAGACGGGGCAACCCCGCGCCGCGCACCCTGCCGAAGCACTCCCGTACGGTTCACTCCAACCCCTACAGCACCACACGAACTCACCTGACAAACCAACAAGCTTGAGGAGTGCCCGTGTCTTTCCTGTCCGACGACTATCCCGAGATCATCTACCCCGGGGACGAGGGCGAGGTCTCCGCCACTCTCCGACGGGCCGACACCCCGCCGGACTACACGGCGCCCAATGGGAACACCTTCCACTACCTGTCCACCCGGCTGACCACGGACGGCCTCTTCGGCCTCTACCAGAACCGCATGGGACCGGCCGTCGGTGGGACCAGCCCGCACTTCCACAAGACCATGTCCGAGGCGTTCTACGTCCTCTCCGGGGAGATCCATGTCTTCGACGGCGAGCGCTGGTTCGATGCCACGCGAGGCGACTACATCTACATCCCGCCGGGCGGTGTGCACTCGTTCGGGAACATCTCCGGCGAACCGGCCGAGTTCCTGATGCTGTTCGCTCCCGGCGGGGCTCGCGAGGGCTATTTCGAGGGCCTGGAACACCTGGCGGGCATGACCGACGAGCAACGGGCCGACTTCTTCCTCCGCCATGACAGCTTCTTCGCCGACATGACCAAGGGCCCGGCGGCTGACTCCTGGGAAGACAGGGCCGCACTCCGCAAGTCCTTCAAGACCCGCTGAGACTCTGGTACAAGGACCAGGGCAGCGTGAACCGCCGCTATGTCATCCGGCGGCACCGCCTGCCGACGGCCGGCGTCTACGCGCCGTCGTCGGCAGGACGAACGCCGCCTGAGGCTCAGTCGAGTCTCTTGCGCATCTTCACCGAGGTCGTCTCGTAGCCGAGCGACTCGTACAGGCCACGCGCACCGGTGTTGAACCCGAAGACGCTGAGCCCCAGAGTATGGGCGCCCCGCGCCCGGGCGTACTCCTCGCCGAGGAGCATGGCCATCCGCCCCAGGCCCCGTCCCCGCTTGTCGGCGTCGATCACGATGTCCCAGATCCACCAGGCGCCGGCGTCGTCGCTCGTGTCCGGTCCGATCCAGAGGTAGCCGACGGCTACCCCGGCATGGTCGACCACGTCGAAGACCGCGTGCGCCGCGGCAGGTATTCCGGCCGGAAAGGCGCGGGCCATGCTCTCGTCCGCCTGCCGGTGGGCGTCCTCGGACGTGTGCCCCAAAGCGACGAGATCCTTGGCGTACTCGGCTCGACTGCGTTCCAGCCAGGCAGGGAAGTCTCGGGTATCGAGCGGACGGAGGGTCACCGGCACCGGCCCGGGCTTCCCCGCCGCCGATGCCTGCGCGGTGTACCCCTGCTCAGACGCCACGGCACATCACCAACAGGGCAGACGTTGACTGACACCACATGAGAGCTCCCCACTGACATGGTCTACCGGGCCTATGTCTCGTCGATCGGTTGAGCGCGGGCAGCGGTCACGCCGTGCTCTGGGGCGTGTCGCCGACCTGGTTCCGCTGCCCGCGTCCTGCCCGCCAGGCAGGACGCGACAGCGGCCGGCAGTGCCAGCAGCGCGAACGTCCAGGCAAACGGCGTGAGTTGGCCAGTGGCTGCCGACACCCCGCTGAACAGCGCCGACGCCAGGGCCAGGACCACTGTCTGACCGAGATTCTGTGACGTCTGCATCGCGCCGCTCGCATAGCCCTGCCCGGCGACCGGGGCGTGTGTGAGGGACAACAGGGTCAGCGATGGCGCCGCCAGCCCCATGCCGACCGCGGCCAGGACCATCGAGGACACCGCCGCGGCGGCGGGCACCGCGGGCAGGGTGCACAGTGCGGCCAGTGCGACCGCGCCGACCATGACGCCGGCGCCGATGGCGACGAGCCGGTGCCGGGGCACGCGGTCCTGCAGGCGCCCCTGCAACCATGACGCCCCGGCCCAGGCGAGCGCGGCCCCGGTGAACGCAAGTCCCGTCACCACGCCGGGCACCCGGCGCGCCGTACTGAGCATCAGCGGTACGAACGCCTCGAGCGTGAAGTACGCGCCCGAGGTCAGCGCCCGCAGCAGCACCGTGGCGGGCAGCCCGTGCCCGGCCCGCCAGGTGCGAGGTGGCAGCAGGCGCGGGGCGAAGATCACGAGCAAGGCCAGGCCGAGCACCGTGCACAGCAGGTGCCGTACGTCCCAGGCGGAGACGCCGTACTGAGTGAGCGCCGCCGCCGCGCTCACCGCCATCGCGGCGGGCAGGGCAGGCCGCCGCACCGGCCCCTCGCCGCCCTGGGCCTCCTGCGGGACTCCGTCTCGCACCCCCCGCCCGCGCAGCAGGAGCACCGCGGCGACCGCCGGGAGGAGAGTGAGGCCGGCGAGGCCGAAGAACACCATCCTCCAGGACCACCAGGCAGCCACGAGTCCGGCCAGTGGCGGACCGGCGAGGGACGGCACGATCCAGCAGGCGCTCATCAGGGCCAGGGCACGGGCACGCAGGTGATCCGGGTAGGACTGGCCGATGGCCGCGTTGACGGACACCGCCACCAGTCCCGCCGCGATGCCGTCCGCGAAACGCCCGAGAGCCAGCTGCCAGATGGTGGTGCTCGTCGCGGAGACTAGAAGCGTCACGACCGTGAGGATCACCCCGGCCGTCAGCGGCCGCCGGGCGCCCGCACGGTCCGCCCACGCCCCGCCGATCACCCCGCCGAGCAGACTGGCGGCGACGAAGGCTCCCGCCACCAAGGGATACAGAACGACCCCGTCGAGGTCCCTCGCGGCCACCGGCAGCAGGGGCATCACCGCCAGCGCGGCGAACCCCGTCAGGAACATCACTGCCGCGAAACTGGCAGTGACGGCCAGATACGTACTGGAGAACAGCCCGGTCGCGGGAGTGGGCGCGGTGGGTGCGGGGCGGCGGCGGGTCACGGGCAGCAAGGTATGCGCGCTTCTCCGGCCAGGACCAGTGGTTTTGATCTCCGCCGGTTCGGTTTCGGACGCCCCCAGCGGACGCGCGCCCCCGAGGAGGGGAAGTGTCCCGTGGCCGGGCGATCACCTCACGGGATGTGGACCGGCACCCCGCGCCGCCGACGCAGGGCGAGGTGCATGGCGGCGCGTCCACCGAGTTCCAGATCGTCCTCAAGGGCTCGGAGCGCGACCTCGCCGCCCACTCGGAGTTGGGTGAGGAGATGCCGATGCATCATCGCCAGCCGCGGAGCCGAGAAATCCGCCCGGATCGTCGCGAGCATGCAGTTGAGCTCGTTCTGGCAGGCCCGGTGCGCCGCCACCAGTCGTGCGTTGCCCCCCGCCTCCACGATCTTCGTGTGCACCGCGCTGTGCGCTTCGACCGCATGGCGCCACGACGTCTCGGCGGTGAGGGATTCGAGCCGGCCGACCGCCTCGTCGACCTCCGAGAAGTCCGAGCCGTGGGTGAGCGCCAGTCTCAGGGCGCCCAGTTCCAGGACCGACCGGTACGAGCACATGTCGTCGATGCGTTCGGCCGTCACCGCGGGGACGACGATTCCCTTGTTGCGCTGGTGTTCCAGAAGGCCCTCGGCGACCAGGGTCTGCAGGCCGGCCCTCACCGAGTGCCGGCCGCACCGGAAACGAGCGCTCAGTGATTCCTCGGTGAGCCGGGTGCCGGGTTCGAAGGCACCCTCCAGGAGGTCATTGCGCAGCGCGTGCGCGATGCCGGCCGGCGTACTGCTCGCCTCGACTCCATCACGCAATTCGTCACGCAATTCGTCACTCGATTCGTCACTCGATTCGGCAGAGGATCTCACGGCGACCATGGATCCTATTCTCTCGCCCGCCGCGCGGGGCAGCTCTCGGGTCGCGTGACCGGGACCTCGGGGCGCCGAGGCCGAGAGCACCGACCCGCCGTTCCTCCCAGCGCGCGGATCCGCCGGCCGTGCCGCGGCGCCACCGGCGAACCGCCGACGTGCCGGTGGGCCGCACGCGTCCGGAAGACGCCAGAGACCTGGACTCCCCACCGTCACGGGCGATGGGCCGACCTCAGCGAGGCATGCTGGGCGCAGATCTCGTCGGTGCTCGCCACACCGAGGAGCCGCATGGTCCGTACGTACTCGGTGTCGAAGATCTCGATCGCCCGCTCGACGCCCTGCTCTCCCGCTGCCATCAGGCCGTAGAGGTACGGTCTGCCGACCATCGCCGCGGAGGCGCCCAACGCTCGCGCGACGAGGAGGTCGGCACCGGTTCGCACACCGGTGTCGATGAGGATCTCGCAGTCGTGCCCCACGGCGTCCACCACGCGGGGCAGCAGTTCGAGCGGGGTCGGTGCCCGGTCGAGTTGCCGCCCGCCATGGTTCGACAGCACGATCGCATCCACGCCGAGGTCGGCCACCATCCTGGCGTCCTCGATGCTCTGCACTCCTTTGACGACCAGCTTTCCGGTCCAGCGCTCCCTGAGCCACCGCAGATCCTCGGTGGTGACCGAGGGGTCGAACATCTCGCCGACCAGCTCCGCGACCGTGCCGTCGAAGCTGCTCAAGGTGGCGAACCGCAAGGGCTCGGTGGTCAGGATGTTCATCCACCAGGCGGGCCGCATCGCCATACCGGCGAGGGTGCGCGGCGTCAGGGCGGGCGGGATGGTGAGCCCGTTCCGGATGTCCCGCATCCGTGCCCCGCTCACCGGCGTGTCAACGGTCAGGACCAGGGCCTCGTACCGGGCCTTCGCCGCTCGTTCGAGGAGCGCCTCGCTCGCCTCGCGGTTCTTCCAGAGATAGAGCTGGAACCACTGACGTGCCGTCGGCGCACAGGCGCGAACGCTTTCGAGGTCGGTGGTGCCCATGGTCGACAGCACGTACGGGATGCCGGCCCGCGCCGCCGCCCTGGCGACGGCGATCTCGCCCTCGTGGTGCATCATGCGGGTGAACCCGGTAGGCGCCAGCACCAGCGGGAGGGCCGTCCGCGCGCCGAGGACGTCGGTGGACGCATCGACCCGTGAGACGTCGCGCAGCACCCTCGGATGGAGTTCGACGCTCTCGAACGCGTTGCGCGCCCTGTGCATGCCGATCTCCTGCTCCGCCGCCCCGTCAACGTAGTCGAAGACCGACCCAGGAGTGCGGCGCCGGGCGATGGTTCGCAGGTCGGCGATGGTGTGAGCGCGTGCGAGGCGGCGCTCGCGGGCGTCGAACCGGGGTCGTCGGAACGTGATCAGTGGCCGGAGTTCCGAGGGCCGGGGTAGCCGGCGCTTCGGCCTCTCCCTGGGCAGATGCTCGGGCTCGGGGTTGAACGTGGTCATGCGCATACTCCTCATCGCCGGAGCGGAAGGACTCGCGGGGCGGCGCCCATACGATTGATACACAATTTCGGGTGGGGCTTATGGGTACACCATCAGAGATTGCCGGAGGATCACTCGGTGTGTGCCGTAGCCGTCCACAGGTCGCGCGGCGGGACAGCGCCGCGTCGACCGCCGCATGCCTGTGGGCCGTTGCTGGTCGGGCCGGCGCGCCTGTTCGGCTCGCTCTCCCTTTCTCAACCAAGCATGAGATGGCCATCAAGGCAAGGATTGTTACACAATTTCGATGACGCTTCCTCGGGCACATGACGCCTGGGGGCGAGGGGACCGCCCAGCCCATCCCTCGTCGCGTCAGGACCCCGACCACTCCAGTGGTGGCGGTCTCGTGGCCGCCGTCAGCGATGCGCGGCGCACAGGGCGCCAAGGGTGTCGAGCTCGTACTCGAAGGCGATGCGGGCCAGTGCCGTGCGATTGGGGCAGCCGAGTTTGATGAGCGAGGACTCGATGTGGCTTCGGACGGTGCGGACGGCGATGCCCAGCGCCCGGGAGATTCGTTCGTTGGGCCACCCGCGGGCGACCAGGCCGATGACATCGAGTTCGCGGCCGGTGAGGGGGCCGAGGGCAGGGGCCCGGCCGATCCGGACGAGGACCGCGTCCGGTCGGCGCACCGTGCGGACACGCCACCAGGTGCCGTCGGCGGCACGGTGGTGAAATCCGATGCGGTCGCCCGTACCGCCGACGGCGGACCGCACGGCCAGACGCAGCTCGGCACGGGTGAGCGGCACGCGACCCAGGTCTCCGGCCCTGACCTCGACCAGGTCCCGGGTGATGTGCAGGACCACCTCGGCCGCGTCGTCATCACCCTCGGCCCCGGGGTCGAGGAGTCCGGCGAGATCGTGCGCCAGCATGGTCAACGCGAGACACGACTCGTCGTCGAGCGGTGTGGCGCGCGTCGAACTCATCGCGACGAAACCCGGAACCCCCTTTCCGGCGGTGGGCTGCCCCAGCGGCAGGGTCAGTCCCTCGTGGAAGTCGTTGGGCGCCAGCACGTCCCGGTACGTCCGGGACTCGCGGTAGTCGAACGGTACGTCCACGAAGCGCAGAGGAGTGCCCCGGCGCAGGGCGAGCCGATGGACCGGGCAGGTGCGGCTGTATGTCGTCGTGATGTAGGCCAGGGTCTCCGCCGAATAGCCGAGGTTGACGACGGCGGCGGGCGTGCTGCCACCGGCGTGCGGGGATCCGCAGGCGATCAGCGCGACACAGTCGAAACCGAGCCTGTCGCGCACGGCGCGCAGGGGAACCTCGACGGGCAGGTCACCGCGGCCGGCCGCACGGATCTCTCCGGCGAGGCGAACCCACCACTGTACGTCCGTGGCCATTCGGAACCTCCGATATCGGACGGATTCTGACGGCGGTGCCGCGGCGGCGTCAAGACCGACTGCCGTGTTGTAGAGCAATCTTGGCCCTCGAGCGAAGCCGGGTTCGGCACGGTTGTAGCCCTGTTCGGGGCACCCGCCTGCCCCGCGTCCGCTGCCGGAGGCATCTCCGGAGGGCGGGGGGATCGGCTTTTCGGCCGAGGTGCGGCACCTCGCATGCTCGTAGCTTTCCGATGACCGGGCCGGCCCACGCGCCGCGTCCGCGTCACGGCAGAAAAAGAGGTCTTGATGAACATCGACGAGTACGCCGCCCTCGACGCCACCGCCCGCGCCGCGGTCATCGCGTCCGAAGAGGCCCAGTCCGCGCGGGGTCTGCCCATCGGCGTCCAGCTGGCCGGTCCGGTCTGTTCGGAGGCGGTGCTGCTGCGGGTCGCCGGCCAGTTGGAGGACGCGATGCCGTGGGCCGATCGGCGGCCCGCCGTCCATGCGGCCACCCTCAGATAGGTCTCCGGTCACCGGGCCGCAGCAGGGGAACGACGAATCGACCACAGCGCCTCCACTCACATGAGCGGGCGACGAGGATCCCGACGCCCTGTCGGGTAGTGCGAAGGAAGCCATGAGGAAGACTCCCGATCTGATCGTTGTCAACGCCGCGGTCTTCACCGGCGATGCGGCAGGAACCACGGCCGAGGCGTTCGCCGTCACCGACGGCGAGTTCACCGCTGTCGGACGCTCCGATGAGATCGCGGCGCTGGCCGGCCCGGAAACGGCCGTCATCGACGCGGACGGCAGGATGCTCATGCCGGGAATCTGCGACGTCCACCTCCATCTCGGGCTCGGCGGGGCGTCGGTGGCCTGGGACCTCCAGGTTTCACCGCACCACGGTCCCGACGAGATCTGCGAAGCGGTCGAAGCACGGGCGGCGGAGCTGGGTCCCGGCGAATGGATCGCCGGCGGGGTCGTCGGTTCGACGACGATGGAGCAGCTCGCGAACGTCGAGGCACTCGCCAGGCTCGACAGGGCATCCGGCGGGCACCCCGTGCTATTCAAGGACGACACGCAGCACAACAGGTGGGTCAACAGTGCCGCGCTGAGGGCCATGGGGGTCACGGACGACTCACCCGATCCCGAAGGCGGTACGTACGTCCGGGACGAGGCGGGCCGCCTCACCGGTGTCCTGTGGGAACAGGCGTCCCGGGTGGCGGAGGAGGCGTTCGCCGCGAGCATCGAGGACCCCGAGGCACGGAACCGCGTCACCTTCGCGGCGGCCGCGGAGGTCTGCAACCGGTTCGGGATCACCACCGCCTGCGACGCCGCGACCATGGAGCCCGCGCTGCGCACGCTCTCGACGCTGGAGGCCGAGGGCGAACTCACCCTCCGGGTCGTCGCGTCCACGGTGGCGCGACCGCTACTGGCGGAACCCGGAATCACCGGCGCGGAACTGCTCGCGGCGTCCGAACGGTTCGGATCCGAGCTGCTCCACGTGGGGTTCGTCAAGGTGTTCCTCGACGGCGTTCCCATGACCCGGACCGCCGCGATGCTGGACCCCTATCTTCCGCACGGGTGTTCCGCCCACGGACCGAGCTCCGGGGAATGCCTGTACGACCTGGACGGGCTCGTCGCCGAACTCGAGACAGCGGTCCGCGCGGGGCGCGGGGTGAAGATCCACGCGGCCGGGGACGCGTCCATGCGGATGGCCCTGGACGCGATCGCGGTCATGCGCCGGCGGCACGGATCGCGGCCGGTCTTCCACCTCGCGCACCCCCTCTTCATCGCCCCGGCCGACGTGCCGAGGTTCGACGAGCTGGGCATCGTCGCGGACGCGTCGCCCTATCTGTGGTACCCGAGCATCATCCAGGACAGTCTGGCGAGCTGCGTGTCGGCCGAGGTCATCGAGAGGTCCTGGCCGCTCGCGGACCTCCTGGCCTCCGGGGCCAACGTCTCGGCCGGCTCCGACTGGCCCGCCGGGGCTCCCCTTCCGCACACCTGGACCGGGATCGAGACGATGGTCACCCGGGAAGCGCCGGGCGGGAGCGAGGAGACGATCAATCCCGCACAGCGGCTCACTCTCCGGGAGGCGCTGGTCAGCTTCACCCGACGCCCGGCCGAGGCGATGGGTCTCGGTGAGCGCGTCGGCAGCATCGAGGTGGGGAAGTCCGCGGACTTCCTCGTCCTCTCGCAGAACCTGTTCGACATCGACGTCCACCGGATCCACCAGACGAAGGTGCTGGCGACCTATCTGCGCGGCTTGCGGGTCCACGAAGCGCACTCCTGACCGCTCCCGGGCCGCCACCACCGCCCGCCCGACCGATCCACACCCCCGGTGCGGAACCTCAAGACCGGCGAGACCCTGCGCGAAGCCTCGTCACGATCACCGATTCCCGACGCCGGCCACCCCGGTCGGCGATCCCGCCGACCGTCTGGGCATGGACTGGGATCGCTCCAACCGGTGGGCTGACCAGGTGACTCGTCTCGTGCCGTAGTCGCCGCCGCGGGCCTCCTGCCGTGCAGATCGGATACGTCGATCAGACAAGGTCCGGGTCGTTGAGATCGAGTACCAGCACGTTCCGCCAGTCGTTGGTGAAGACGGCGGTCGCGCCCTCGACTTGCACGCGCACGAACGGGTTGGAGTGGAAAGAGGTGGCGACCCAGCGCAGGGAGCGGTCGGCGTTGAGGCGGGCCAGGTAGCCGATGTTGCCCATGCCACCGCCGCCGGCTGACAGCCACCCTGATCCGTCCGGCAGCAGGCTCTCGACGTTGGTGTCGAATGCGTTGACGCCACCCGCCTCGACGGCCCGGACCACGTCGAGCGGGCCACCGAGCCGGAAGGGAATCGGCTGCCCGGCATCCGGGTGGAAGGCCCCCGGACCATCCGCGTACAGCACCCGGCCGGTGTCGTCCGGCCGGTAGAGCCCGTCGTGGAAGGGCATCTTCCCCGCCGCCCACAGCCGTTCGATCAGTCCCACTGTTCCGTCCCCTCCCTGTCCCGTGGCAGCGCACCCCACGTGCTCCGTCCAGACCCAGCCGAGTCGCTCGACGACAACCCTCAGGTCCTGCCCGTTCCAGTGCGCCCGACCGGCGCGCTCATCAGTCGTTCCACAGCGGCGCCCATGTCCCCATCACTCATCATGGCCCCGTGCTACCGGTCGTCGATGATGGCCGCGCCGGAGACTGGCCGCACCTCCTGGAGCGCGGTGCTGGACGCGATCCGCCTTGAGCCCGGCGCCGACGTCGCCGTGGTGACCGCAATCCAGATCCGTGAGGTCGTCGAACGTCTCGCCGCCGTCGGCCAGTGGTAGCCGGGCGTCCCCGACGTCCTGGGCCTGCCGGACACCGGATACGACGCCCCTGCTCGCAGACGTCAGAGGAGACGACACCGGTGGGAGGGATCGTCGAGCTAGCCACTCAGGGGGCACGCTCAGTGGGCCGCAACTGGGGACGTACGCCGTCTCGCTGTTCAGGCTCCCTGGCCGGAACCGCGGACCACGACGACGGGGCACGGGGCGTGCTGCACGCAGTGCTGGCCGACCGACCCCAGCAGCGCCTCGCCGAATCCGCCGTGTCCCCGGTTGCCCACGACGAGCAGGTGTGCTCCCTCGGCGGCGTCGAGCAGCACAGCGGCCGGGTGCCCCTGCGCCGGGACAGGGCGGAGCTCGACGGGCCGGCCCCGCCCGGGGCCGAGGGTCTCCTCGATCACCTGGTCCAGAGCGTCGCGTGCCTGCTTCTGGTAGTCAGCCGGATCGGTCACCATGGGCGGGGCCAAGCCGAACCAGGCGGTCGGGAAGTCCCAGGCCATGATCGCGTCGACCACGCCACCCGTCAGCTTGGCCTGGTCGACCGCCCATCGCAGGGCCGCCTTCGACGGTTCGGAGCCGTCGACCCCTACCACGATCCGCGATACCGACTTCGCTTCGTCACTCATCACGCACCTGCCTGGTCGCGCTGGGTACCCCCTACCCACCATCCCC
>NZ_SRID01000559.1 GCF_004684805.1 Streptomyces palmae | reverse complement strand
GTCCCGGGGGGCGGAGGTGCCGGGGCGGGGGTTGTCCGGGTATCTGAGCGTGGAGGCGGTACGGGCCCGGCTGGCCGCCACCAGCAAGGGTGCCGCCCTTCGCGAGCTGGCCGAGCTGCTGGCGCGTACCGGCCGGGTCACGGATGTGGACGCGCTGGTGCGGGCCGCGCAGGCGCGGGAGGAGCAGGGGACGACCGGGCTCGGCGAGGGGATCGCGGTTCCGCACGCCAAGACGGGCGCGGTGACGGCTCCGGTGGTCGGATTCGCGCGTTCGGCGGAGGGCGTCGAGTGGGGTTCGCCGGACGGGACCAGGGCGCGGCTCATCTTCATGATCGCGGTACCGGAGGCGGTGGCGGGCGATGACCACCTGCGCATCCTGGCGATGCTGTCGCGGAGGCTGATGGACGCGGAGTTCCGGGCGCGGCTGCTGGCGGCGGAGGACGCGGGGGCGATCGCGAGGGTGTTGGCCGAGGTCGCGTAGTGGCTGGAGGGTGGGAGAGCGGGGTTGGGCCTGGGAGTGTGCTCGCCCCCGGCCCAACCCCTTTCCGTCGCCGGGGCAGGTCCCGCGTCGGGCCTGCCCCGGGGTGGGAGGCCCGGGGCAGGACGAACCTTTCCGGGGCCAGGTCCGATGTCAGGCCTGCCTCGGTGCCGGGGAGGTCCGGGTCAGGAGGGGACGGGGGTGCCGGAGGCGGCGGCTTCCGCGGAGTAGATGTCCGGCTCCAGGTAGATGACGCGGGCGATCGGGACCGCCTCGCGGATGCGGACCTCCGCGGCGTCGATGGCGCGGGCCACGTCCTCGGCGGTGTGGTCGTGGCGGACCGCGATCTTGGCGGCCACCAGCAGCTCCTCGGGACCGAGGTGGAGGGTGCGCATGTGGATGAGGCCGGTGACGGTCTCGCCGTCCACCACGGCCTCGCGGATCTTCTGGACCTGGTCCACGTCGGCGGCCTCGCCGAGCAGCAGCGACTTGGTCTCGGCGGCGAGTACCAGGGCGATCAGGACCAGCAGGGCGCCGATGCACATGGTGCCGATGCCGTCCCAGACGCCGTCGCCGGTGAGGAGGGACAGGCCGACGCCGCCGAGGGCCAGGACCAGGCCGATCAGGGCGCCGAAGTCCTCCAGGAGGACGACGGGCAGCTCGGGGGCCTTGGCGCGGCGTACGAACTGGGACCAGCTCAGGGTGCCGCGGAGCTCGTTGGACTCCCTGATGGCGGTACGGAAGGAGAAGCTCTCGGCGATGATCGCGAAGATCAGCACGCCGACCGGCCAGTACCAGTGCTCGACGCTGTGCGGGTGGACGACCTTCTCGTACCCCTCGTAGAGGGCGAAGACGCCACCGATGGTGAACAGCACGATGGAGACCAGGAAGCCGTAGACATAGCGTTCGCGGCCGTAGCCGAAGGGGTGCTGGGAGGTGGCCTCCCGCTTGGCCTTCTTGCCGCCGAGGAGCAGCAGCCCCTGGTTGCCCGAGTCGGCCAGCGAGTGCACGCCTTCGGCGAGCATCGATGCCGAGCCGCTGATCGCCGCGGCAACGAATTTGGCCGCGGCGATGGCGACGTTGGCTCCCAGCGCGGCGACGATCGCCTTGGTTCCGCCTGATGCACTCATGGTGTGCCGCTTGTCCCTTCCGACGCTTGGCAGCTCCGCCATCCGGCGGCTTGCGGTCGTCGTGTCGCTTGTCAGCGGGACATTGTCGCAGCCCCGGTCCGCGGGCGGCGCGGTCAGGCGATCACGGTGGCCCGGAACAGGGTCCCGTCACCGGTGGCCTCCACCCGCTCGCCGGCCGGTACGAAGACGGACTCGCCGCGGGCCAGTACCAGCTCCCCGGTGCCGGCATGGCGCGGGCCGCGGTCGGTGGTGCGCAGGTGCACGGAGCCGGCGGTGCACAGCAGGATCTGCGGGGTGCGGGCGGGCAGCGGGCGGGCGGCGGCGTCCCCGACCAGCACATGGCGGGAGATCCGGAACTCGTCGATGGGGGTGTCGTACAGCTCCTCGCCGTCCGGGTCGGCCTCCGGTCGCAGCACCCGGGGGGCGCCGCCCTCGAAGCGGACCACGCGCAGGAGTTCGGGTACGTCGACGTGCTTGGGGGTCAGTCCGCAGCGCAGCACGTTGTCGGAGTTGGCCATGATCTCCACGCCCATGCCCTCGATATAGGCGTGCGGCACGCCGGCGCCCAGGTAGAGGGCCTCGCCGGGCTGGAGTCGGATGTGGTTGAGCAGCATGGCGGCGATCACGCCGGGGTCGCCCGGGAAGTGCCGGGCGAGGGTGGCGTAGGCGGCGCATGCCTCGGCCCAGGGGCCTGGTCGGCCGGCGAGGCGTTCGGCGGCGCGGCCGGTCTGTTCCACGGTCTCGGCCATGGCCTCCCGGTCGGCGGACAGCACGGCGGTGAGCAGTTCCCGCAGCGCGTCGGGCTCGGGGTGGGCGTAGGCGAGGTCGACGTACGGCTTGAGCGAGTCCACGCCCAGGGCGGCCAGCAGTTCGGCGGTCTCGGCCGGGGCGCGGAAGCCGCACAGCCCCTCGAAGGGGGTGAGCGCGCAGATCAGCTCGGGCTTGTGGTTGGCGTCCTTGTAGTTGCGGTGCGGGGCGTCCAGCGGAACGCCGCGCGCCTCCTCGTCCGCGTACCCGGCCTCGGCCTGCGCGCGGTCGGGGTGCACCTGGAGGGAGAGCGGAGAGCCGGCCGCCAGCACCTTGAGGAGGAAGGGCAGCTCCGGGCCGAAGGCGCCTACCGTCTCGGGGCCCAGCTCGCCCTTCGGGTCGGCGGCGATGACCTCGTCGAGGGGGACCGGACCGCTCCCCCGGTCGAGGCGGGAGGGTGCCCCGGGGTGTGCGCCCATCCACAGTTCGGCCTGCGGCTCGCCGGTGGGCCGGACGCCGAGCAGCTCGGGGATGGCGGTGGGGGAGCCCCAGGCGTAGGGGCGCACGGTGTTGACGAGGCGGTCCATGGCGTCTGCGTTCCTGACGTACGGGG
>NZ_SRID01000558.1 GCF_004684805.1 Streptomyces palmae | reverse complement strand
CACCGCACCCGCGCACTCCCCGATCCCTCCCCGTCCACCCGGCGCTTTCCACCCGGCCGAAGACCGCCGTCGGCTGATCGCGGGCTGGGGGACGCCAGGCCGATCGGTGTAGATTCGTGACCAGAGCCAGACGTCGCTGCTGATGGCGGTCGGGCGCTCCGCTCGCGGACCGTCCGAGGGAGAGAGGGCCTTCGACGGACTGCGCTGTGAGTGGTGGAGGCGCGCGCACCGCCTTTGCGTGTGCCGTTTTCCGCTGCCGCATGCCCAGCCGAGACCACTCTCGCTCGAACCATGGAGGACAACCGCATGACCACCGCCAACGGCCTGGACTTCAAGGTCGCCGACCTGTCCCTGGCCGCCTTCGGCCGCAAGGAGATCACCCTCGCCGAGCACGAGATGCCCGGCCTGATGGCGATCCGCCGCGAGTACGCGGAGGCCCAGCCGCTCGCCGGCGCCCGGATCACCGGTTCGCTGCACATGACCGTCCAGACCGCGGTCCTCATCGAGACCCTGGTCGCGCTCGGCGCCCGAGTGCGCTGGGCCTCCTGCAACATCTTCTCCACCCAGGACCACGCCGCCGCCGCGATCGCGGTCGGCCCGAACGGCACCCCGGACGACCCGCGGGGCGTCCCGGTCTTCGCCTGGAAGGGCGAGACCCTGGAGGAGTACTGGTGGTGCACGGAGCAGGCACTGACCTGGGCGGACGCCCCGACCGGCGGCCCGAACATGATCCTCGACGACGGTGGTGACGCCACCCTCCTCGTCCACAAGGGCGTGGAGTACGAGAAGGCCGGTGCCGCCCCGGCGGTGGAGACCGCGGAGAACGACGAGCACCGCGTCATCCTGGAGCTGCTCAACCGCACGCTCGCCGAGGCCCCGCAGAAGTGGACCCAGCTCGCCTCCGAGATCCGCGGCGTGACCGAGGAGACCACCACCGGCGTCCACCGCCTGTACGAGATGCACCGGGAGGGCACCCTGCTCTTCCCGGCGATCAACGTCAACGACTCCGTCACCAAGTCGAAGTTCGACAACAAGTACGGCTGCCGCCACTCGCTGATCGACGGCATCAACCGGGCCACCGACGTGCTGATCGGCGGAAAGGTCGCGGTCGTCTGCGGCTACGGCGACGTGGGCAAGGGCTGTGCCGAGTCGCTGCGCGGCCAGGGCGCCCGGGTCATCGTCACCGAGATCGACCCGATCTGCGCCCTGCAGGCGGCGATGGACGGCTACCAGGTGGCCACCCTCGACGACGTCGTAGAGACCGCCGACATCTTCGTCACCACCACCGGCAACAAGGACATCATCATGGCCGGCGACATGGCCAGGATGAAGCACCAGGCCATCGTCGGGAACATCGGCCACTTCGACAACGAGATCGACATGGCCGGTCTCGCCGCCATCCCCGGCATCGTCAAGGACGAGGTCAAGCCGCAGGTCCACACCTGGACCTTCCCGGACGGCAAGGCGATCATCCTGCTGTCCGAGGGCCGCCTGCTGAACCTGGGCAACGCCACCGGCCACCCGTCGTTCGTGATGTCCAACTCCTTCGCGAACCAGACCATCGCGCAGATCGAGCTGTTCACCAAGCCCGAGGCCTACCCGACCGACGTCTATGTGCTGCCCAAGCACCTGGACGAGAAGGTGGCCCGCCTGCACCTGGACGCGCTGGGCGCGAAGCTCACCACCCTCACCCCGGAGCAGGCCGCGTACATCGGCGTCCCGGTCGAGGGCCCGTACAAGTCCGAGCACTACCGCTACTGATCCGCGGTGCCGCCGGCCTCGCGGTCAGCGGCACCCGGCAGCCGGTATCAGGCCCCCGCCCCACCAGCGGGGGCCTGTCCCGTCTGTACCGTCGAGGACCCCGCCATGCCCCGAGGCCGCTACTCCCTCCACGATCCGCACGATCACACCCCCCTGGGAGAAGAACACTTCCACTGCGCCGACGGTCCGTCCGGCTGGCGCTACGTTTCCCGGCTCACCACCCCCTCCGGCGATCCCGCCGGCTCCGTCGACCTCACCATCGACCAGCTCGGCCGCCCGCTCCGCCTGGAACTCCACGCCGCGAGCTGGCAGGTCCGCGGCGCCGCCCTGGACGGCGTCACCTGGGTCCGCACCGACCCCACCGGTGAGCACGCCACCGAAGGCAATGTCCGCGCCCATGCCTTCACCGGTGACTCGCCGGCCTTCCTGGTCGCCACCGCACGCCTGCTCCGCCTGGAACCCGGCGCCCCCGCCACCCGGGTACGACTGGTCTCCTTCATCGCCCCGGTACTCGCCCCCCGCACCCTCGACCAGTCCTGGGCCCTGCTCCACAGGACAGCACACACCACTGACAGCGGGCCCCTGATGGTGGACGAATACCAGGTCAGCGCCCTGGACACGGGGGAGCGGCACAGCGTCCACCTCGCTGGCGACGTGGTACTCAGCGCACCCGGCATCGAGCTCGAAGACCTGGACACGCCCCCGTCCACCTTCGCCTGATGTGCGCGAAGCGCCGCTGACCTGCTAGTCTCCTCTTCGCCCCAAGAGACCTGTTGACACAGGTCCCGTGGGGAGGTAGATTCAAACGGTTGCCGGGAAGGTGGACATACCCACCCGCAACTGCTAGCGTCTACAGCGCTACCTCCGGAGGATCGTTCACGAGATCCAGAGAGGCACCTTCGAAATCATTGGGAAAGCGAAGCCGATTAGATCGGCAGAAGCGATTCTGATAAAGTCGAAACACGCCGAAAGGCAAAGGCCCTCCAACGGCCACCGGAAATGAAATTTCGGACCGACCGCGACTTTCGAGAAGCGGAAAGAACGAAAATCGGATCTGGTAAGGTTGGAAACACCGAAGGGAAGCGCCCGGAGGAAAGCCCGAGAGGGTGAGTACGAAGGAAGCGTCCGTTCCTTGAGAACTCAACAGCGTGCCAAAAGTCAACGCCAGATTAGTTGATACCCCGTCTCCGGGCCTGATGGTCTGGGACGAGGTTCCTTTGAAGAAAAAACACAGCGAGGA
>NZ_SRID01000557.1 GCF_004684805.1 Streptomyces palmae | reverse complement strand
CCCCGCACCCTCATCGCGGCCGTCAACAGCCTGCTCACCTCCGTCTCCACCACCGCCTGACCCGGCCCGGACCGAGAAGGAATCCACCATGCAGCAGGACCAGCGCGTCGCCCTCGTCACCGGCGCGACCAGCGGAATCGGCCTCGCCGTCGCCCGGCTCCTGGCCACCGGCGGCCACCGGGTCTACCTCGGCGCCCGCACCCGGGAGAACGTCACCAGCACCGTCAAGCACCTGCGCGAAGAAGGTCTCGACGTCGACGGCACCGCACTCGACGTCCGGTCCACCGACGCCATCGCCGCGTTCGTCGCCGGCGCCGTCGACCGGTTCGGCACCGTCGATGTGCTGGTCAACAACGCCGGCCGCAGCGGCGGCGGCGTCACCGCCGACATCGCCGACGAACTGTGGGACGACGTCATCGACACCAACCTCAACAGCGTCTTCCGGATGACCCGCGCGGTCCTCACCGCCGGCGGCATGCGCGCCAAGACCTGGGGCCGGATCATCAACATCGCCTCCACCGCGGGCAAGCAGGGCGTCGTCCTCGGCGCCCCCTACTCGGCGTCCAAACACGGCGTCGTCGGCTTCACCAAGGCCCTGGGCAACGAACTCGCGCCGACCGGCATCACCGTCAACGCGGTATGCCCCGGCTATGTGGAGACCCCGATGGCACAGCGCGTACGCCAGGGCTACGCGGCCGCCTACGACACCACCGAGGACGCCATCCTCGCCACGTTCCAGGCGAAGATCCCCCTCGGCCGCTACTCGACCCCCCAAGAAGTCGCGGGCCTGGTCGGCTACCTCGTCTCCGACACCGCCGCCTCCATCACCGCGCAGGCCCTCAACGTCTGCGGCGGCCTCGGCAACTTCTAGCCCCCACCCGGAAAGGAGATCGGCCACCATGCTCCGCGAAGTCGAACACACCATCGATATCGGCGCCCCCGCCCCCGCCGTCTACCGCCTGATCGCCCAGGTGGAGAACTGGCCGCGGATCTTCCCCCCCACCCTCTACGTCGACCACCTCGAAAAGGACGGCGACACCGAACGCATCCGCATCTGGGCCACCGCGGGCGGCGAACCGAAGAACTGGACCTCCCGCCGCACCCTGGACGCCGACGCCCTGCGCATCACCTTCCGCCAGGAGGTCTCCACACCCCCGGTCGCCGCGATGGGCGGCACCTGGATCATCGAACCACTCACCGGCACGACCTCCCGGGTACGGCTGCTGCACGACTACCGGGCGATCGACGACGACCCCGACGGCCTGGCCTGGATCGACGAGGCCGTCGACCGCAACTCGCGCTCCGAGCTGGCGGCCCTCAAGTCCAACGTCGAACTCGTCCACACCACCGAGGACGTCACGTTCTCCTTCGAGGACTCGATCACCATCGCCGGGGCGGCCAAGGACGCCTACGACTTCGTCAACGAGGCCGGCCGATGGCCCGAGCGACTGCCGCACGTGGCCACCGTCCGCTTCGAGGAGCCCACCCCCGGCCTGCAGGTGCTGGAGATGGACACCCGCGCCAAGGACGGCTCCACACACACCACCAAGTCGTACCGGGTGACCTTCCCCCACCACAAGATCGCCTACAAGCAGATCACCCTGCCCGCCCTGATGACCCTCCACACCGGCTACTGGACGTTCATCGAGAACCCCGACGGCACCAGCACCGCCACCTCGCAGCACACCGTGGTGCTCAACACCGCCAACATCGCCCGCGTCCTGGGCCCGGACGCCACCGTCGCGGACGCCAGGAAGTACGTGCACGACGCGCTGAGCACCAACAGCCGCGCCACCTTGGGCCACGCCAAAGACCACGCCGAGAACCAGCGCTGACCATGGCGGCCCAGCGGCTGGACACCGAGGTCGTCGTCGTGGGCGCCGGACCGGTCGGGCTGATGCTCGCCGCCGAACTGCGCCTCAACGGCACCGACGTGATCGTCTTGGAGACACGCCAGGCCCCGACCACCGAGTCGAGGGCCTCCACCCTGCACGCCCGCACCATGGAAATCCTCGACAGCCGGGGCCTGCTCGCCGCCTTCGGCACCCCACCGCGCGAGATCCGCGGACACTTCGGCGGCATCCCACTGGACCTCACCCTGCCCAGCACCCACCCCGGGCAGTGGAAAGTACCGCAGACCCAGACCGAGCGCGTACTGGAAGACCGGGCACGATCCCTGGGCGCACACATCGCGAGGCAGCACACACTGCGCGCCCTGCGCACCGGGGAGCAGCACGTCGAAACCGTGGCCGCCGGCCCCACCGGACCGGTACGGATACGGGCCCGGTACCTGGTGGGCTGCGACGGCGAGAACTCCACCGTCCGCCGCCTGCTGGGGGCCGACTTCCCCGGCCAGGACGCACGGCGCGAACTGCTGCGCGCCGACGTCGAGGGCATCGACATACCGAACCGGCGCTTCCAGCGCCTGGAACGGGGCCTGGCGGTGGCCGCACGACGCGGCGACGGCGTCACCCGCGTGATGGTGCACGAGTTCGGCCGCCAGGCCACAGCGCGCACCCGGGAGCCGGACTTCGCCGAGGTGTGCGAGGTCTGGCAACGGGTCACGGGGGAGGACATCAGCTCCGGCACACCGCTGTGGGTCAACTCCTTCGGCGACGCCTGCCGGCAACTGACCCACTACCGCCACGGCCGGATCCTGTTCGCGGGCGACGCCGCGCACCGGCAGATGCCGATCGGCGGACAGGCCCTCAACCTCGGCCTGCAAGACGCCGTCAACCTCGGCTGGAAACTCGCCGCCACCGTACGCGGCCGCACCCCCGACACCCTTCTCGACACCTACCACACCGAGCGCCACGCGGTCGGCCGCCGGGTCCTGGCCAACATCCGGGTCCAGGCCCAGCTCCTCCTCGGCGGCACCGAGGCCGGCTCACCGCGCGCACTGATCACCGAACTGCTCGCCTCGGCGGCGGTACGCGGCCACCTCGCCGCCATGATCGCCGGCCTGGACATCCGCTACGACATCGACGACAACACCGGCCACCCCCTGCTCGGCGCCCGCCTGCCC
>NZ_SRID01000556.1 GCF_004684805.1 Streptomyces palmae | reverse complement strand
GGGCATCGCGGGGCCCGGGCCGTGGGCGGGCGTGCGGGCGTACCACCAGGAGCCCCAATGCGCCGCGCCCGCCCCGCATGGAACGCCGGCACCGCACGCACAATCCCTTCCAGCAGCACCCTTGAGGAGGGCGCCCATCATGACCACCACCGTCCACACCGCCATCGTTCGGACCAGGGACCTGGTGCGCGGGCCGCTGGCGCTGGCCGAGCAGCCGGCCTGGGAGCACACGGCGATCACCTTCCAGCACCAGCTCAAGGCCATGCCCATCACCGACACCGCCATCGACCTGGCCATCCGTCTCGGCAGCCCGGCCCGCGCCGCCAACTGCCTGCGGCCCGCCCTCCAGCACGTGGAGGCCCTGGTCTACCGCGGCGACCTCAGCTTCGAGGACCACCAGCGCCACGGCACCGCCGCCGACACCACCTGGCGGCAGGGCATCGACGCCATCCTCGGGGCCTACCGGCTCGCCGACGACTCCGCGCTGGCCGGGGAACTCGACACCCTGGCCGACTACTTCGAGCTGGAGACCCGCATCGCCGGCGGCCTGGAACCCCTCACCCCCGATCTCCTCCACGCCACCTGCTACCAGCGCTCCTCCCACATCCGCTTCCTGGTACGCCTGGCCCACCACCTCGCCGATCTGCCCCTCCACGAGGAGTTCCTGCGCCTGGCCGGTCATGTCTTCGCCCGGGACGAGATCACCGCCGACTGCGTCACCTACGCGTCCGACCTGGCGGAGGGCTCCTTCAACACCCTGCGCCTCCAGGCCGTCCTGCACGGGCCG
Source organism: Streptomyces palmae (assembly GCF_004684805.1). Lineage (GTDB taxonomy): Bacteria > Actinomycetota > Actinomycetes > Streptomycetales > Streptomycetaceae > Streptomyces > Streptomyces palmae. The sequence goes on along the minus strand of NZ_SRID01000556.1, from coordinate 2,275 downwards.
CGGGGCGCCGCCGAGGCCCAACGCGCGCTGTACGCCCGGGTCCTCGGCGACTTGGACGCCGAGCTGGCCCAGGCGGACCGCCCCACCCTGGCGCTCTTCGGCAACGCCTTCCTGCCCCGGCTCACCCGGCCCAGGCGGCACCGCCACGATCCCGACCCCCGCCCCCGCGCGTACTACCGGGCCATGCCGCCGGCCATGCTGCGCCGCCACATCCGCGAGCAGGTCCGCCGCAGCAAACGCCTGGCGCCGGTGCCCGTACCGCAGGCTCAGCACGAGCCGTCGGCGGAGGGGTGACCGCGCCCCCTCCGGCGTCCTGCGGGTGACCGTCGGCCATCGACCCTGCGGGGAGGCGCCGCTGAAGAGGTCCGCCCGCCTGCCCACCCTCCGTGACACCCGGATCACGGAGCTGCGAGACTGGCCGGGTCGACGGCCCGCTGGGCCGTGAAGAGGTGAGGAGCCGAAGTGGTCACCCAGCACCCCGCTCAGCCGGCGGTCCCGGCACCCGCCGAGGTGTGGATGCTGGTGCGGCAGCGGCCGACGGAACTGCGCCGGTCCACGCGCGAACTGGCGGACGCGCTGGCCGAGGCGTACGGCCCCCGGTTCGCGGTGTGGCACAGCGACGAGCTGCTCTTCGGCGTGCGGGGCGGGCGGTTGGTGCTGCGTACGCTGGGCGGCCTGGACCTGGCCGCTCCTGCGGTGGTGTGCGTACGCCAGGTGCCCGGCTTCATGCACGTCGACCGCGAGGTGACGCTGATGCGGCATCTGGAGGCCATGGGCAGCATCCTCGTCAACGCGGTGGACGCCCAGTTCAAGGCCCGTAACAAGCTCTGGCAGGCGCAGGAACTCGCCCTGGCCGGGGTGCCGGTGCCCGACACCGTCTCCTACGCCACCGCCCCGATGGAGGGCGTCGTCCACAGCACCGACACGGCCCCGCCGTGCGTGGTGAAGTCCGTCGTCGGCACCAAGGGCGGGCAGGTCTTCCTCGCCCCGGACGCGGACATGCTCCGCGGGGTGGCCGGCAGCCTCACGCAGGAGGCGCCGTTCCTGTTCCAGGAGTACGTGGCCCACTCGCACGGCCGGACCCTGCGCGTGGTCGTGGTGGACGGCGAACCGGTGGACGCCGTACTGCACTCCTCCCGCAACGGCGCCCTCGCCGCCAACATCGCCAAGGGCAGCGCCGCCAACCGGTGCCCGGGGCGCCATCCGCGGGCGGAGGAGTTGGCGGTGCGCGCGGCCCGCGCCCTGGGCCTGGACATAGCGGGGGTGGACCTGCTGTTCGCAGGCGAGGACGGGTACACCGTCTGCGAGGTGAACGCGGTGCCGGGCTGGCGCCCGGAGATGACCGGGGTCGTCCCCGCCATCACCGCCTGCGTCGCCGATCGCCTGGCCGCCCGCGGTCGCCCCTTGGCGCCGGCGGCCGAGGGCCGGCTCGCGCGGGACTGAGTCCGGGCGCGCTGACGCCCCGATCCGGACCCCGGCCCCCGGCCCTCCGCCACCCGGGGGCATCGGCGCGGGTCAGCGACGCGCGCCAGGGAGTGGCAGGGGAGGATGCCTCACCCATTCGGCCTACTCAGGGTGCCCACGGGCGCACGGCGGACAACGGTGGAAGGCGGGGTGACCGTACCTCTCCCGGCCACCCCGCACGCCTACCCACCGCACGGAAGGCCCCGATGATGGGCGACTTCATGCAGCACCTGGACCAGGACAAGCGTCAGTGGCTCGAGGAGCGGGGTGACGACATCACCGAGATGGCCGAGCGGGGGTTCGAGATGGCCAAGAGGGAACACCCCGGGCAGTCCGACAGGGACCTGGCCAACAAGGCGGTGCGCGACCTCCAGCGGAAGACCTACGGGGTGGGGGACGAGGGCACGAAGCACAGCTGGTAGGCCGGTCGGCCGGCGGGGCACCGGCTGAGGGCCGCGCGCGGCCGGCCGTCCCCCGGGCCGGCTGAGGGGCTCCGCGCGGTCGGCCGCCCCCCGGGCCGACTCAAGGGCGCCGCGCGCTCAGCCCTCCCCGGGCCGACTCGAGCGCACGGCCGATCGCCGCCCCCCGCGCAGCTATACATCAGGTGTATACACCTGATGTATAGTCGCTCGCATGTCCATCAGCCACACCCTGCTCGGACTCCTGGAAGCCGGCCCGCGGCACGGCTACGACCTCAAGCGGGCCTTCGACGAACGCTTCGGCCACGACCGCCCGCTGCACTACGGACAGGTCTACTCGACCATGTCCCGGCTGCTGAAGAACGGCCTGGTCGAGGTCGACGGCATCGAGC
>NZ_SRID01000555.1 GCF_004684805.1 Streptomyces palmae | reverse complement strand
AGAGACAGCGGGTGCCGGCCTCCGCCGCCGCGTCCGGTGCGACGGGGGAGAACGGAAACGCGGACGGGGACGCGGACGCCGACGGGGCGGGCACGGGCGCCGATCGCCGTATCCAGCTGCCCACCGGCTATGCGATGCACCCCTGGGTCGACCTGCGGCCCGCGGGCGACGGCGCGGCCACCGGCCGCAAACTGTGGCACGCGAGTCCGGGGAGCGCGGGACGATGACCCCCGACGACCGGAACACCAAGGCTCGGGGCGCGGGCCCTGCCGCGCGTGCCTCGGCGAGGGCGGACCGCGGGGCCTTGGGTACGGGTCCCACCGCGCGTGCGGCGGCGGGGTCGGGCTCCGAGGCGCAGGCACGGGTGTCGGCGGGGTCGGGCCCCGTGGCCCGGGGCGCGGGTTCCACCGCACGGGTGAGCGCGGGGGACCCGGGCGCCGTCGGCCAAGGCGTCGGCCCCACCGCACCTCCCTCCGAGGGGGCGTCGGATGACCGGCGGGTGCCGGGCGTGCTCTATGTGCGTTTCCACTCGGTCGCCGGGGCGGAGCCGGGCGCGGACATCTATGAGGGGCTGCTCGGTCTGCTCACCGAGCTGACCCCGGTCGTCGAGGCGCTGCCGCCGGATGCCGCGCTGGCCGATGTCCGGGGCGCCCTGCGCTACTTCGGCCGGGACGCGGCCGAGCTGGCGGCGCTGCTGCGGGTCCGGGCCCTGGCCCGCTACGGCGTGGACTGCACGGTGGGCGTCGCCGTCAACCCCCTGCTCGCCCGGATGGCCGCGGCGCATCCGCGGCAGCGCACCGGACGGTTCCGGGCGGGTGACCGGGCCGGGGCGGTGCACACCGTGCCGGGAGACCCGGCGGAGGTCGCCGCCTTCCTCGCGCACCAGCCCGCGGCCGCCCTCTACGGGGTCGGGCCGGCGACCGCCCGCACCCTGTGCGCGTACGGCCTGGACAGCGTGGACCGGATCGCGGCGGCCCCGCTCTCCACGCTGCAACGCATCCTGGGCGCGGCGGCCGGGCGGCGGGTCCACGAGCGGGCGCACGGCATCGACCCCGGTGCGGTCGTCCCCAACGCCCCCGCCCGCTCCCTCGGCGCGGAACACCGCTTCGCACACGACGAACTGGACCCCGACCGCAGGCGCCGGGCCCTGCTCACCCTCGCCGACGAACTCGGCGTTCGGCTGCGTACCGGCGGGCAGGTGGCTCGTACCCTCACCCTCACCGTCCGCTACGCGGACCGGTCGGTGACCACCCGCGGCCGGGCGCTGCCCGAGCCGACCGCGCACACCCCGCGGCTGGTCGCCGCCGCGTACGCGCTGCATGAGGCGCTCGGCCTGGAACGGGCCCGGGTACGGTCGGTGGCGCTGCGCGCCGAGGGGCTGGCGGACGCCGGGAGCGCCGCGCACCAGCTGACCTTCGACCCCGCCGACGACAAGGCGCGGCGCATCGAGGCCGCCGCCGACCGGGCGCGGGCCCGGTTCGGGGCAGGGGCGATCCGCCCCGCCGCCTTCCTGGACGCCGCCTGGGGGCGGCCCTTCCCGGACGCCGCCTGACGGAGGCCAGGCCGCCGCGCCGCCCTCCCCGAACGCCCCCGAGGAGGCCAGGCCGCCTTCCCGGGCGCCCCGAGGAAGGCCGTCCGGGTCGCTCTCCCGCCGCTTCTCCTCGGTCACCGCGCGCAAAAGCGGCTTTTCGGGAGTTTCTGATGCGCGGTAAGGAGGCATTCCTGAACGGCAGGTGAAAACACGGTGCAGGTTTCTTCACGTGCCGATGGCTGGAGAGCTCTGCTACTCGCCCGTAATTTAATACAGCGCGCGACGTTCTTGTGATCCGGATCGCATGGGTGCACGGCTTTCACAACCCCCCATCGAGGAGCCCTGATGAAGCTGCCCTGGAAACGGATCCGCAGACTCCTGCCCGCCCTGGCGCTGGCCGCCGCTGTCGCGCTGCCCGCCTCCGCCGCCTCCGCGGCCACGCCCGCCACCACCTCCCAGGCCCTGAGCAGCAGCGGTTGGAACGACTTCGGGTGCCGGCCCTCGGCGCAGCACCCCCGTCCGGTCGTCCTGGTGCACGGCACGCTCGGCAACGGGGTCGACAACTGGCTCGGCCTCGCGCCCTACCTGGTGGCACGCGGCTACTGCGTCTTCTCGCTCGACTACGGCCAGCTGCCCGTGGTCCCCCTCGTCTACGGTCTCGGCCCGATCGACAAGTCCGCGGAGCAGCTTTCGGCCTATGTCGACAAGGTGCTGGCGGCCACCGGCGCCACCAAGGCCGACCTGGTCGGCCACTCCCAGGGCGGCATGATGCCCCGTTACTACCTCAAGTTCCTCGGCGGGGCGGCGAAGGTGAACGCGCTGGTGGGCATCGCCCCCACCAATCACGGGACCACCATGTCCGGTCTGACCAGGCTGCTGGACTACTTCCCCGAGGTACGCGACCTCATCGACGAGACCGCGCCGGCCCTCACCGACCAGGTCGCCGGCTCGGAGTTCCTGAAGCGTCTGAACGCCGGCGGCGACACCGTGCCCGGGGTGCGCTACACCACCATCGTGACCCGGTACGACGAGGTGGTGACGCCCTACACCTCGGGCTACCTGTCCGGACCGGGCGTCCGCAACGTCCTGCTGCAGGACCTGTGCCCGCTCGACCTGTCGGGCCACGTGGCGATCGGTCTGACCGACAGGATCGCCTTCCATGAGGTGGCCAACGCACTCGACCCGGCCCACGCCACCCCGACCACCTGCCTCTCGATCTGACGGGTCGCCGTCCTCCGGGGCCGCGAGGCCGGCACCGTGCCGCCCGCCCGTCCATCGCCGACGGGCGGGCGGCATCCCGCCGGTCGGCGCGTACCGCCGGCCGCGGTCGCGTGGCAAGGTGGGCACATGACCGGAACGAACTCCCGTGCGGGCGCGCTTGAGCTGATCGAGGCCGTTGTCGACCCGGGCAGCTGGCAGTCCTGGGACGAGCCGGTGGCGCTGCGGACCGATGACCCGGAGTACCGGGCCGACCTGGAGCGGGCGCGGGCGCGTACCGGGCTGGACGAGTCGGTGCTCAGCGGGGAGGGGCGGGTCGAGGG
>NZ_SRID01000554.1 GCF_004684805.1 Streptomyces palmae | reverse complement strand
CCGTCACGGCGATCCAGGCCCTGGGCGAGGCGGAGACCACCGCCCCCCTGTGGTGCCTGACCCAGGGCGCGGTGTCCACCGGGCCGAACGACCCGCTGCCCCACCCCCACCAGGCCCAGACCTGGGGCCTGGGCCGGGTCGCCGCGCTGGAGCACCCCAACCGCTGGGGCGGTCTGATCGACCTGCCGCAGACCCTGGACGAGCGGAGTGCGGCGCTGCTGGCGGGGCTGCTGGCCGACGGCCAACCCGAGGACCAGACCGCCATCCGCGGCGGCACGGTACTGGCCCGCCGCCTCGACCACGGCCTCCCCCAGCCACGGCTGGGAGGTGCCCCCACGCCGCCGTCCTCGGTCGACAGCCCCCGGTCGGCGGAATCGCCCGCCCTCCGGCAGCCAGCGCTGGAGGGCGGCCCGACCTCGCCGCCGTTCTCGGTCGACAGCCCTGGGCCGGCGGAACCCCCCGCCTTCCTCCAGCCAGTGCTGGGAGGTGCCGCCGCCTCGCCGCCGACCTCGGTCGACAGCCCTCGGCCGGCGCAATCGGCCGGTCGGCCGTGGCGGCCCACCGGCAGTGTCCTGATCACCGGCGGCACTGGCGGCATCGGCGGACGACTGGCCCGCTGGGTCGCCGAAGCGGGCGCCCCGCACGTGGTCCTGGCCAGCCGCCGCGGTCCCGACGCGCCCGGCGCCCGGGAACTCGCCGCGGAGCTCCGCGAGCTGGGCACCACCGTGACCCTCGCCGCCTGCGACGCCGCCGACCGGGACGCGCTCCGCGCACTGCTGGACGACATCCCCGCCGAGCACCCCCTGACGGCCGTCCTGCACGCCGCCGGGGTCACCGAGTACGACCTGATCGCCGACCTCGACCCGGACCGCCTCAACCGGATGCTGGAACCGAAGGCGCTCTCCGCGCAGCTCCTCCACGAACTGACCCTGGAGCTCGACCTGTCGGCCTTCGTCCTGTTCTCCTCCGGCGCCGCGGTCTGGGGCAGCGGCCAGCAGGGCGCCTACGCCGCCGCCAACAGCCATCTGGACGCCCTCGCCGAGCACCGCCGCGGACTCGGGCTGCCCGCCACCTCACTGGCCTGGGGCCCCTGGGGCGAGGTCGGCATGTCCGCCGACGACAGCGCACTCGACTTCTTCCGCCGCCGCGGACTCCACCCGCTCGACCCCGAACTGGCCGTCGCGTCCCTGCGACAGGCCCTGGACCACGGCGAGACCACGGCCACCATCGCCGCCGTCGACTGGCGCCGGTTCCTGGTCGGCTTCACCGCACTGCGCCCCAGCCCGCTCCTGGCGGACCTCCCCGAGGCGGCCGAACAGCGGCCCGAGCGGGAGCAGGCCGCGGAGGCCGACGGGGCACTCCAGCAAAAGCTCGACGGCGCCCCGCCGGCCGAACAGCGCCGCATCCTGGTGCGGCACATCCAGGCCCACGCGGCGAGCATCCTCGGGCACTCCGGCCCTGAGGCCATACCGCCCGGCAAGCCCTTCCAGGAGCTCGGCTTCGACTCGCTCACCGCCGTCCAACTGCGCGATCAGCTCAACGCCGGCACCGGGCTGCGGCTGCCCACCACGATCCTCTTCGACTACCCGACCTGCGAGGAGCTCGCCCGCTGCCTGCACGGCAAGCTCGCCGAGGACCAGGCGGCCGGGGAGCAGCGCTTCCTGGCCGACCTGGACCGCTGGGACGCGGCCAGTCCGGTCGACGCGGTGGACGAGGCGGCGCGCGCCCGGATCTCCGCACGCCTGCGGCTGCTGGCGGACAAGTGGAGCGGCTCGGAGGAGGCCGCGGACCGCTCCGCGGCCCACCGCGAGCTGGAGACGGCGACGGCCGACGACATCTTCGCCCTGATCTCCGAGGAGTTCGGCAAGTCCTGAACCCGCGGGAGTACGGCCGGGGGGCTCGGGGACGGTCAGTCGACTGTCCCCGAGCCCCCTCCGCACCGTCAGGACTGGCCGAACTCCCGGTCGATCAGGGCGAACACCTCGTCCGCGGAGGCGCCGTCGAGATCCTGCCCGTCCGCGACCGGGGCACCGTCCCCGGCCTCCTGCTCGTACTTCCACAGCAGCATCCGCAGACGGTGCGTCAGCCCCGAGCGCCGGGGGTCGTCGGCGGGCAGCTCGGCGAGCGCGGCCTCCACCTCGTCCAGCCGCCCGTACGCCGGATGGGCCGCCGGCTCCGCCGGGAACACCTCGGTCAGCAGATAGCCCGCCAGCGCGTTCGACGTCGGGTAGTCGAACACCAGCGTGGCCGGCAGGCTCAACCCGATGGCGGCCCGCAGCCGGTTGCGGAACTCCACCGCGGCCAGCGAGTCGAACCCGAGCGCCTTGAACGGCTGGTCCGGATCGACGGCCTCCGCCGCGGGGTAGCGCAGCGCCCCCGCCACATGGGTTCGCACCAGCTCCAGCAGCGCCGTGGTGCGCGCCTCGGGCGACAGCGGCGCCAGCCGCTCCCGCAGCGCCGCGAGCCCCTCGGCCGGACCGTCGTCCTCGGGCCGGTGCGCCGCGTCCAGTACCCGCCGGGCGGCCGGTACCGCGTCGAACAGCCGGCTCGCCCGGGCCAGGGTGAACAGCGGGGCGAAGCGCTCCCAGCCGACGTCCGCGACCACCAGCGGTGCCGCACCGCCGTCCAGGGCCTGCCGCAACACGGCCAGCGCCAGCCGGGGATCGAGTGCCGGCAGCCCCTGCCGCGCCGCCCGTTCGGCCCGCCGCGCCGCCGCCGAATCGGCCGCGGCCCCGGGCTCCTGCCACACCCCCCAGGCCAGCCAGGCGGCCCGGCCCCCGGCGGCGCCGCGGCACCCGGCCAGCGCCTCCAGGCAGGCGTCGGCGGCGGCACCGGCGGCATGCCCGCCGCCGCCCCAGACCCCGGCCACCGAGGAGAAGTAGACCACCGGATCGCCGGGCTCCAGACCGCACAGCTCATCGAGGTACTCGGCACCGCCCAGCCCGGCCGAGACAGCCTCGGCCAGCCCGGTCCCGGTCAACTCGGCCAGCCGGACCCGCTGGGTCTCCGCCCCGGTGTGCACCACCGCACGCACCCGGACCCCCGCGGCGGCCAACCCCTCCACCCGGCGCGCCCAGCCCTCCCGGT
>NZ_SRID01000553.1 GCF_004684805.1 Streptomyces palmae | reverse complement strand
GCTGAGGGCAGGGGGGCCGCCGAGGGCACGGATGGAGGTACGGGCTCCGGGGGGCCGGAGGGGCGGTCGGCGAAGGAGGCCGCGGCCACCCTGATGAACTTCGCCTGGGCCGGGCTGGAGAACCTGATCCGGGGCGAGGGCTGGTCACCGGGCCGTACCACCGGATAGGCGGCGCCCGGCTCAGGCCAGTTGTGCGGTCACCGCGGCGCCGTCGATCCAGACGTTCTCACGGCTGATCAGGCCGTCGCGGAACTCGAAGACGTGCAGCATCCGGAAGGAGATCCGGCGACCGTTGCCGGGGATCCCGAGGAAGTCGCCCGGGACGGTACCGGTCCACTGGTGCTCCATCACGCAGGAGTCGTCGCCGTAGTACGTGCGCCTGGGGTCCATCTCCTCGGTGCGGATGTCCTGGGTCAGCCGCTCGTACACCGCCAGCGCCGCCTGCCGCCCGTGCTGGGGGCCGAGCGGGAAGCCCACGACGTCGTGTTCGACGTCATCGGTGTACACGGCCACACAGCCGGCTGGGTCACCGTTCATCTCGGCGGCCACATGCGCCCTGATGAGGGCATCCATCTTCTGGCGCTCCACGCGGGGTCCCCTTCCGGTCCCATCGCCGCCCCGGCCTGCCGGGAGGACACGGCCGTAGGCCAGGCTAGGGCGCCGATGCGTAGCTGGGGTGGATGCGGATGATTCGCCGGTGACATCTCACCTGGACGGGGCATGGGTGGGTTTCTCCTCCGGCGCTCGCTTCGACCCGGTGATCGGTGCGCCGGCTCCGCCCGGTGATGGGTACGCGGGCCTCGACCTGGTGAGCGGTGTGCCTGCCCAGCCCGGTGATGGGTACGCGGGCCCCGCCCGGTGATCGGTACGCCGGCTCCCATCCGGCGGCCGGCGGAACGGGGCGGCCCGCTGCCCGGCCTGAGCGGAGGCGGGACGGAGCGGGGCGAGGCAGGGGCGCGTGATGCGGCACGCTCCGGCGTGCGGGGGCACCCTTCGGCGTATAGTGCGAAAAGGGGTAAAGATCTACAAAGCCTCGTCACCGGGAGTCACTCATGGCCACCGCTTCCCATCACGAGCACGCCGCGCACAGCCATCAGCACGGCCCCGACTGCGGCCATCCCCAGATCCCGCACGGCGACCACATGGACTACTCGCACGACGGGCATCTGCACCGCGCGCACAGCGGCCACTGGGACGAGTGCGAGCCCGGGAAGCACACCGAGCACCAGTCCCACGAACACCAGCACGGACCGGCCTGCGGGCACCAGCAGGTGCAGCACGGCGACCATGTGGACTACCTCCACAACGGCCACCGGCACGCCGCCCACGACGGGCACTGGGACGATCACTGACCCGGCCGCGGGAAAGGCAGGAGCCCCGCCCCTCCGCTGGTGGCGGGAGAGGGCAGGGCTCCTTGGGTACTGCTAGTCGTCGACGCGATCGTCGAACCCGACCTTAGGCCGGGGTGACGTTCTCCGCCTGCGGGCCCTTCGGGCCCTGGGTGACGTCGAAGGTCACGGTCTGGTTCTCCTCAAGGGAGCGGAAACCAGCCGCGTTGATCGCGGAGTAGTGGACGAAGACATCGGGGCCGCCGCCGTCCTGAGCGATGAAACCGAAGCCCTTTTCGGCGTTGAACCACTTGACGGTTCCGGTAGCCATAAGCCCTCCTTGGGCCAAAGGGTTGCCCTGCTCCAGAACCTGCAAGAAGTCTGAAAATTACAAAAGCCTGCGGGTCACATGCTCCGCAGGCTCTGTACTGCAAGGGAAACCAAACTGCAACTTGAGGCGAGCCTAGCACGGCGGCTGTCGCTGGAGAAAGAGCCGAAGATCACGGCAGTTGGGGGTTTCCCACGCACGGGGGACGGGCACGGCCGCAGGTCGCACGCCGGATGGCGCGCCTGGCGCACACCCCCCGCACAGGCGGCGGCGAGTCTGGGCTTAGCCTCCGGATGTGGATATTTCAGCCCCTGCCGCCGCCACCGCCACCGGCCACCGCCGGAGCCGGCCGCGGGTCGGCCACATCCAGTACCTCAACTGCATGCCCCTCTATTGGGGCCTCGCCCGGACCGGCAGTTTGCTCGATTTCGAGTTGACCAAGGACACGCCGGACGCGCTCAATGACCTGCTGGCCCGCGGTGATCTCGATATCGGCCCGATCAGCCTGGTGGAGTATCTGAGGAACGCCGAAAATCTGATCGCACTGCCGGATATCGCGGTCGGCTGCGACGGCCCGGTGATGTCCTGCGTGATCGTCTCCCAGCGCCCGCTGAAGGAGCTGGACGGCGCCCGCGTGGCGCTGGGCTCCGCCTCCCGTACCTCGGTGCTGCTGGCCCGGCTGCTGCTCGCCGACCGGTACGGAGTGCGGCCGGACTACTACACCTGCCCGCCGGACCTCAGCCTGATGATGCAGGAGGCGGACGCCGCGGTGCTGATCGGCGACGCCGCGCTGCGCGCCAATCTGCACGAGGCGGACCGGCTCGGCCTCCAGGTCCATGACCTGGGGCAGATGTGGAAGGAGTGGACGGGGCTGCCGTTCGTCTTCGCGGTCTGGGCGGCGCGCCGGGACTACGTGGAGCGGGAGCCCTGGATCGTGGGCAAGGTGCACGAGGAGTTCCTGTCCTCCCGCGACCTGTCGCTCAAGGAGGTGACCGAGGTCGCCGAGCAGGCCGCGCGCTGGGAGGCGCTGGAGGCCCCGGTGCTGGAACGGTACTTCACCACTTTGGACTTCAGCCTGGGCGAGCCCCAGCTGGAGGGCATCGCCGAGTTCGTACGCCGCGCCGGTACGGGACACGGCTTCCCGGCGGACGTACGGGTGGAACTGCTGCCGGTCGAGCGGAGGAACTGACCCGGCACGGGGGCGCGGCCCCGGCCGCGGGGTGCGGCGCGCGGAGGTGGATCCCGCGCGGGCGGCCCCGCGTGCGGGTCGGTCTTCTGCGGGCGCCGGTTCCGCGCGGGCCCGCTGCCGCGGGGGTGCCGCTTCCGCGAGGGGTGCCGCTTCCGCGGGGGTGCCGCTTCCGTGGGGGCATTGCTCCCGCCGGTCGGGGTCCGCGCGGCCGGGAGACCGGTTGCCGCCCCCTGCCGGCCGTCCCGCCCCGAACCGGCTGCCGCGCCCTAAGCTGGGCCGGTGACGAGGTAGCC
>NZ_SRID01000552.1 GCF_004684805.1 Streptomyces palmae | reverse complement strand
GGTCGACGGCGTCCCGGTCGGCGATCACCTTCCCCAGGTGTCGGGCCATCCAGTCGGCGGCCGGCGGCGCCAGCGGTGCCAGCGGTGCTACCGGTGCCGGCATGTATGGCGTGTACGGCGCGGCGCCCATCATGGGCTCCAGGCGGGGCAGGCCGGCCGCTATGCGCTCTGCGGTGCGGCGTGCTGCCTCCTGGGGGTCCAGGGGGGTGACGTAGCGGAGCACGGGCTGGTGGTGGCGCGGGGTGATGCAGTAGAACCTGCCGGCGTCGGCGGGGTTGTCCGGATCCGGTGAGGGAATCAGGAGATGAGGCAGCCACCCCTGCGACACCGCGTCGGACCGGCCCACGACCAGGGGGGTGTCCGCGGCGCGGCAGGGCAGCATGATGCGGACGCCGGGCACGTCCGCGATGGCGTCGCCCATCACGTCGCTGGTGGCGTCCTGAGTGATGATGACCACCGAGACCAGCGCCTCCCGGCCCAGGCGGAGCAGGTCGACCGCCAGCTGCTTGGCGCGTGGGCTCAGCCGCGGGTACTCATCCAGGAACACCACGATGGCCGGGGCGTCCGGCCTCGGGTCCCACATGTCTTGGGTGGGGGGCATGGACGCGATGCGGGTGCGGGCCCGCTCCAGCAGGTGCTCCAGGACCTGCTCCGCCTCCTCGTCGGTGCGCGCGGTCAACGCCGCGGCGGGGGCGAGGGCTTTGAGGCCGCGTTTGTAGGTGTCGATGTCGACCACCACCGCATCCGCGCAGGCGGTCACGTACTCGGCCAGGCACTGCACCATCGCGGTTTTCCCGCTGCCGGTGTCGCCCACGATGATGACGTGCTGTCCGGCGAGGACGACCGGGGTGGTCTCCCCCTCGATGCTGATGCCGGTGCTGACCGCGTTGCGGATGGAGCACGAGCCCGGCGCCCGGTCCGGGTACGGCAGCGGGTCGGCAAACGGGTCCTTGAGCAGGACATCCACATCGATGAGCGCGGCGTCCTCCGGATCGGCCGGCCGCGCCAGGATGCGGGACTCGCCCACCCGCAGCGTGGTGGCCAGCGGGCGCAGCTTGGTGGCGAATTGGGCGAGGGTGCCGGAGTCGAGGACGACCGGGATGCGCCATCCGTAGGTGGTCTGGGTGGGGGGCAGCACCTCGGCGATGCGGGCGCCCTCCTTTTTGAGGGCCAGGCGCATGGCCTCCCGCGCCTGGCGGGGGTTGTTGCCGGCCTCCCGGAGCGCGAAGGGCGCGGGGTCGGGCTCGGGATCCATATCGGTGTGGGCCGGTGCGGTCGGTGGCACGAACAGCAACCGGGGGACCGGTGGCCTGCGGCGTGTGGGGCGGCGGCCTTGCACCCACGCCAGCACCAGGAACACGGCGGCGGCCAGCGCGGTGACCACCAGGCCGGCGGCGACGGACAGGACCCACAGGCCCACCCACAGCAGCGACAGCACCAGGAGTACGGCCGCGGCGGTGCGGTGGCGGTGGGCGCGTACCTGCCCCCGGCCGACGGCCAGCATCCCCACCGTCACCTCGGTGTGCTGGAACTCCTCCTGCCCGATCTTCACCTGGAGCTGCGCCCACTGCATCATGCGGTAGCTGATCATCGGTGACGCGCCGCCGCCGCCGAACCCGTAGCCGCCGTAACCGTAGCCGCGGTAGCCGCCGCGCTTTTGCGCCTGCATGCGCTGCATCTGCATGTAGACGGCCTGTTTTTGCTGTTGTTTCAGCAGGGTCATGTTCTGCTGCAATTCGGCGGCGGTTCTTTGCCTGATCCGCTGCCATATGCGGTATTGGTCGTTCAAGATCCGGTGTGCGATGTGCACGTCTTCCAGATCCTCAGTGCGCCACCAGCGACCCCATTCGGCGCGTAGATGGCGCACGCCGGCCCCTATGGTGCCGCCGGACATAGCGTTTCCCCCGTTGCTCAGAATGTGCCAAGAAGTACGTCGCCCACCGTGTTACCGGATGTGCGGATGAGTCCCATGGCCATGCCCACCAATCCGGCGGAGGCGCCGAGAAAGACGCCGACCAGCGAGCCGCGTAGTACCGGCTCTTTCAGGTCCGCTCGGCCGCTTTTGACCAGCCCCATGTAGAGCGCCAGGAGACACAGTCCCGCGATGGCGCCGGAGACACCGACCCTTTCACCGCCGGTGAGAGTTTTGTGGTCGCCCTTTGCTGCGGCGCCGGTCCCCGCTTCCAGGGCGTAGGTGCCAATCCCGTCACCGAGGGCGGCGGCGGTGCCGCCCATCACGCCGAGGATGCCACCGCCGAGGAACAACAATGCGGCCAGGGCAACTCCTGCGAAAAAATGGATTTTGGGGGTGGGGTCCCCACCTTTCCACCGTCCGATTTGATAAAAGAGGATCACCAAGCCGAGGGCGACCCCACCGATTCCGCCGGCGGCTGCGGCAGGCGTATTCACGTGCTTATGCTCCTGTCAAAAGATGGATGAGTGCGCGGCCGACGACGGCGAGGATGGCGATGGTCAGCGACCACACGGCCATGGCCACGGCTACGCGCAGTACGTAGCCGACGCCCCGCACGTGCCACCCGCGCGCCAGGAGTCGGCCGATACCACCGAGGATCGGCTGGAGGGCCGCGATCAGGGCTCGCCCGAGCGAGCCACCTACCGGTGTGACCATGACCAGGCCGACCATGACCGCGGGCACCAGCAGCCACCCCAGCAGCCCGAACGGCCCCGATTCCTTGACGGTTTGGGCCATTGCCGAGATCAGGCTGTTCCCGCTCCACACCACCATCAGCCCCAGCACGAAACCGGGGATGTTGATCTTCAGGCGCATCCATCGGATGTCCAGCCCGCGCTGCGCCGCTGCTCCGTGGACGTCGGGGAGGTGGGACACGACCGCCTCGCCGATCGTGACGGCGACCTCGTGGGCGATCTGTACGCCCTCGGACATCGGGCTGTATGCGTCCGGGCCCGCGGGGGCGGCCTCGGGGGCCATCGCGTCGGGCGCGCCCGGATCGCCTGGGGTGCCGGGCATGGCGGGCGGGTGCGGGGGCGGCGCCGGCACCCCGGCCGGTTGGGCGGGCAGTCTCCACCAATCCGGCGGCAGCCCGCCGTCGGCCGCGGCCGGCTCCACCTCGGGTGGCGGGAGTGGGACCGATTCGGCGGCGATCGGGTCGTCCGCGGGGGGC
>NZ_SRID01000551.1 GCF_004684805.1 Streptomyces palmae | reverse complement strand
TTCCTGAGGGGCGGGAGGCGGGGTGGACTGGCGGGGGGAGTCGGGCGCCTTAGCGGTAGACCAGTGCGGCCACGCGGGCGCCCGACCGGCGCCCCCGGCGGTACCCCTGACGCATCACCAGCAGCACCCACCGCGCCTGTCGGGCGTGGCTGTCGGGCACTCGGGTTGCCGCACGAAAGCGGAGCGCTGCGAGCGCGACCAGTGGGCCGAGGGCCCACCGGGTGAGCACGGTCACCCCCACCGCCACGAGGCGCCACACCAGCGGGAGCAGTAGGCACCACGCGGCGATGCGGACCCAGGTGATGGCCCATGCGCGGCGGGCGGGGGCGACCACCCACACGTGCGCGGCGAATCCGGCGGCGGTGGCCAGTGTCCGCGCGACGGTCCCCCATGCCTGCGCCGCACTGATGGGTGGGGCGGTGTACCGGGCGGGGGTGATCGTGTGGGTGGTCATGGGCCGGGCCTCCCGGGGTGCGTTGGTGTGTGCTCCACACCTAACCACGAATCGCGTACCTTACGCGATTCAGCCCACGGAAGTTATCAGTTCGTTACCAACAGGGAGGGCGTGAACGCCAACGTGCCCCCCGGCGGGATCACCGGGGGGCACGCAGGAATCGTTAGCTCTGGATCAGTCGGCCACCCGCTCAACGGGCACCAGCGCGACGGCGGGTGCACCGCGCTTGGTCAGGATGATGGCGCACCCGTACTCGCGCACATCCTGGATCGCCTGACCCATACCGTGCTTGGCCTCCGTCAGGGTGAGGCGCCGTTCCCCCCCGGGTAGCGGCCCGTGGTCGAGCACGCTTTCCGCGTACTGGGGCGCGCTGATGATCGCCACGGTGGGGCGGCCATTGCGGGTGACGTACTGCGGGCGACCCTCGCGCGCGGCCCGGATGCACCCAGGGAACGCGCGGTTGAGCTGGGTCGCGGTGATCTGGTCGCCGGGCGGGAGAGAGGTCATATCGCATAGGGTACGCGATTCATGGTGACCGCGGGCAGCGCGCCGGCAACACGCGCGAAGATAGGGCGCCGGCCGCCTATAGGCACCCCTACCCCCCCTTCAAAAATTGATGTGTCCGTGTGTCTTCGCAGGTCACATGTGTTCTTGCGGTGTGTCACCGCCGGACACACCGACACGCCATCTCCGGGGCGCGCCACACCGTGGGGGCCGCTCGAACACACCAGGACGCGCCCGGACACGCCGCCGGACACGCCGGATGACACAACGTCAACGGCGCCCCTCCCCGGGTGGGGAGGGGCGCCGTCCATGTGTGCGTCTGGGTCAGCGGCTCACTTCCTGTCGGTGCTGCTGGTGCCGCCGCCGCTGTCGGGCCGGGGCTTGCGGTGGGCGTGGGTGGTGATGCCCTCCGCCGCCTTGCTCTGGCCGTTCACCCGCCGCCCGCCGTCACCCGAGCTGGTGGAGCCGGTGGTGCTTCCGGTGCGCACGCTGTGCGTGGAGATGCCGTGCCGGATGCCCTGAGCGGGGCTGGCGGCGCCCACCTTGGCTCGCCCTCCGAGTCCGGCGGTGCGGCCGACCTCCCGGGCGACCTTCACCGAGTCGGTGAACCCCGGGAACTTCACCACGATGTAGATCGCCGCGCCCAGCGCGATGACGGTGACGGCCAGCCCCATGGAGACAGCGCTGGTGTCCTCGGAGGTCTCCAGCGCGGAGGCGAATCCGAGCACGATGACGATGACCGGCTCCACGAGGATGAGCATGGTCATGAATCCGCCCCAGCGCCGGACCTTGCCCCACATGTCCTTGTCGACCAGGCCGGCGTAGACGACCACACCGAGCAGGGCTCCCACGTACAGGCCGAGCGCCCGCAGCACCAGGAGAAGCCACAGGGCGCCGCACAGCATGATGGCGGCGAGGGATACGAGGGCGAGCATCAGCGGGCCGCCGCCGACCCGGCCGGCCTCCAGGTCGTCGGCCAGGGCCTCGTATGTGCTGCCGGGACTGCCGCCGAAGGCGCTCTGAAGGGCGTCGGACACGGCACTGGTGGCGCTGACGACGGTGTAGAGGATCAGGGGCGTGAACGCGGTGGCGAGGACGGCGAGCCACAGCAGGCCGACCGCCTCGCCCATCGCGGTGAGCATGGGGACCCCGCGTACGGCCCGCTTGGTGACCGCCAGCAGCCACAGGATCAGCACGAGGACGGTGGAGGCGGCGAACACGATGGCGTACTGCTGGAGGAAGCCCTGGTTGGTGAGGTCGACGGCGTCCCGGTCGGCGATCACCTTCCCCAGGTGTCGGGCCATCCAGTCGGCGGCCTCCGCTACCTGCCGGGCCATGTGGGAGAGCGGGTCCACCTGGTCCTCAACGGATGGCGCCCCGTCTTTGTCGTCGCAGGATTGCCGGATTGGGCCGATCAAATCGCTGCATGGGTCTTTAGGTTCGAGCAGCATCACGCCTCCGGCCGCTGGGCGTTGCGTGGCACACGGTGTTCCCCCTCCAGGTCGTCGCTACCGCATAGTCTGACGGGCTCGCCGTAGGTGGCGCGCCGCTGCTGTCGTGGATTGGCCGGCTTGGTGCAGCGCGCCGATCGCCTGGTCGCCGCGGGGGCCGCGGGGACCGCACCGGCCCCAGGCGCCGGCCAGTTCCTGGAGGGCGATGGCCAAGGACTCGCACAGGCGCGCCGCCTCCTCGGCCGTGGCGCCGATGGTGTGGGGGTGCTCCCACGCGGCCCGGCCGGCCCGTACCTCCTGCACGAGTCGGGCCACGGCGTCGGCGGCCACCTTGGCGTGCTGGCCTGGATTGTGGGTCATGAGACCTCCGGGGTGAACGTCGGGCGTCGCACGCCGAGTGCTCGCCCACCTGCACCGACACTGCCAGGTGCGGGCTGGTCACGACAGGGCGCTGTGGATGTCGGTGAGGCGGTAGATGGTGGGGCGCTTGGGGTCGACGGCTGCCTCCAGTCGGGCGGTGGGGATGGTCAGCCCTGCCTCCTTCAGGTGCTTTTTGAGGGTGCGCCCGATCATGATTTGCCGGTTGTGCTTGCCCTCCCACAGGCCCCAGGTGCCTGGGTCGGCGGCGACCAGGTGGTCGGCGAGTTGGGCGATGGTGAGGTCGGCGGGGTTGCCGTAGGCGGTGAAGGCGTCCAGAAGCAGCTGGGCGATGGGTGGCACGCTCGGGGCCGGGGC
>NZ_SRID01000550.1 GCF_004684805.1 Streptomyces palmae | reverse complement strand
GGGTCGGGGCGGGCGCGCGTGCCGACCGCCTGTCCGGGTAGGAGCCCGGTGCTCGTCCGGGCACGGGCCCGATGGCTGTCCGGGCACGTGCTCGATGGACGGACGCCGGATGCCGCTACGGTGGTCTCAGACATGCGCGAGGCCGGCTCCGCCGCCTCGTTCTCAGCGCCGAGACCCGGCAGTGCCGGGATCGCCCGGCCACGATGGTGTCCGGTGAGCCGAGTAGGAAGAGTGAGCGGGTTGTTTACGGAATTGAGCGGGTCGACCAGGAGTGCGGGGTAGGAGGACGATGCACATCGTCATCATGGGCTGCGGCCGAGTCGGCTCCGCCCTCGCCCAGACCCTGGAGTCCCAGGGCCACACGGTCGCCGTGGTCGACCGGGACCCGACGGCCTTCCGCAGGCTCGGCGCCGGCTTCGGCGGGCGCCGGGTGACCGGCGTCGGCTTCGACCAGGACACCCTGCGCGAGGCGGGCATCGAGGAGGCGGGGGCGTTCGCCGCGGTCAGCAGCGGCGACAACTCCAACATCATCGCCGCCCGGGTGGCGCGCGAGATGTTCGGCGTGGAGAACGTCGCGGCCCGTATCTACGACCCGCGCCGTGCCGAGGTCTACCAGCGGCTCGGTATCCCGACCGTGGCCACCGTGCGCTGGACCGCCGACCAGATGCTGCGCCGGCTGCTGCCCTCCGGGGCGGAGCCGCTGTGGCGCGACCCCAGCGGGGCGGTGCAGCTCGCGGAGGTGCACCCCTCCCCGTCCTGGATCGGCCACAAGATCAGCAAGCTGCAGGAGGAGACTGGTGTCCGGGTGGCGTTCATCACCCGGCTGGGCGAGGCGGTGCTGCCGACTTCGCAGACGGTGCTCCAGGAGGGCGACCTGGTGCACGTGATCATGCGCACCGACGAGGTCGAGAAGATCGAGGCCGCCTTCGCGCAGGGGCCGGAGGACCAGCGGTGAGCGGCTCGCACACGGTCGCCGCGGCGCCGCTGAGGACGTACCCCGCGCCGTGGCGCCGCGCGGGCTCGAAAGCGAACAAGGAGATGCCGTGAGGGTAGCCATCGCCGGAGCCGGTGCGGTGGGTCGTTCCATCGCGGGCGAGCTCCTGGAGAACGGCCACGAGGTGCTGCTGATCGACAAGGCACCGACCGCGATCTCGGTGGAGCGGGTGCCGCAGGCCGAGTGGCTGCTGGCCGACGCCTGTGAGATCACCTCGCTCGACGAGGCGGCCCTGCAGCGCTGCAACGTGGTCATCGCGGCGACCGGGGACGACAAGGTCAACCTGGTGGTGTCGCTGCTGGCCAAGACCGAGTACGCGGTGCCCCGGGTGGTCGCGCGGGTCAACAACCCGAAGAACGAGTGGCTGTTCAACGAGTCGTGGGGGGTGGATGTCGCCGTCTCCACGCCGCGTCTGATGTCCGCCCTGGTCGAGGAGGCCGTGAGCGTCGGCGACCTGGTGCGGCTGCTGCGCTTCAGCCACGGCGACGCCAACCTGGTGGAGCTGACCCTGCCGCCGGAGGCCGCGCTCGCCGGCACCCGGGTAGGCGAGGTGGACTGGCCGCAGGACACCAGCCTGGTCACCATCATCCGCGGCACCCGGGTCCTGACGCCCAGCCCGGACGATGTGCTGGAGGCCGGCGACGAGCTGCTGTTCGTGGCCGCCCAGGCACGCGAGGAGCAGCTGGAGGACCTGCTCTCGGTGCGCCGCGAAGAGGTCTCCGACTGAGCGGTCCGCTCGTACGGACGTGAACGCCGCCGGGTCCCGGGAAGTCGATTCCCGGGACCCGGCGGCGTTTCGCAGGTGGTCCGCGCGGGTCCGGCGGACCGCGGCGCGGTCAGCGGGGATGCGGCGGCTGCCGGTCGGCGGCGTCGGTCCGGGACTCCGCGACCACCTGGTCGGTCCACTCGGCGAGCAGCGGCTGGACCGCCCGCTCCGCCTCGGCCTCCTCGCGGCGGGCCCGCTCCCGCTCCCGCTCGGCCTGCTCCTCGGCCTCCATCTCCGCGATGACGTCGATCGGCGGCGGCGCCTTGGCCAGGAAGATCCAGGTCAGATAGACGCACAGCAGGAAGGGCGGGATGCCCAGCGCCACCTTGACCCAGCCCAGCTGGGCGGCGTCGCCCCACCAGTAGAGCGGGAAGAGGATCGCCGACTTGGCCAGCAGGATGAGGCCCCAGGCCCAGGTGGCCTTGGTGTACGCCCGGAGCCTGCCCGGGTTGCGGGTGCGCCAGGAGAGGTTCTCCTTGAGCATCGGGCCCAGCAGCACCCCGATCAGCGGGAAGCGGCAGAGCGCCGAGACCAGGTAGGCGACGGACAGGCCCAGGGTGTAGAGCATGCCCGGCAGGTAGAAGTTCTTGGCGTCGCCGGACATCATCGCGAACACGGCGCCGAAGGCCACCCCGAAGACGCCGCTGAGCGCGTGCTTGAGGGTCTCCTTGCGGATCAGCCGGGCGACGGCGAGCACCAGGGTGAGCGCCAGCGCCGCGATGGCCGCGGTGTGGATGTTCCGGTCGATCGTGTACAGAAGCACGAAGACCAGTCCGGGCACCGTGGTGTCCACCATGCCCCAGACACCGCCGAACGCCTCCAGCAGCGCGGTGTCGGCCGCCGCCCTGGCCCGCGCGGCATCGCTGTCCGCGGCCCCGGCGGCGTCCTGGTCGATCGGGGTCTGCATGTCGTCAGACGTCACCCGCTACTCCTGTCCGAGCGGTCGGAGTTCGTACTTGGGGTTGAACAGCACCCGGCGCCCGTGGCTCATGGAGATCCGGCCGGAGGCGATCAGTTTGCGCCCCGGCTCGACCCCGATGATGGAGCGGCGGCCCAGCCACACCACGTCGAGGGCGGCGGTGCCGTCGAACAGCTCCGCCTCCAGCGCGGGCACCCCGGCCCGCGGGCGCAGCGTGACCGTGCGCAGTGTACCGGTCACCGTGACGATCTGCCGGTCACCGCATTCACCGATCTTGGTACAGCCCGCAGCCTCGGCGTCCTGCTGCAGCTCGGCGGAGTGGAGGTCCTCCTGGGAACTCGACAACCGGTCGAGCATCCGCCGGAAGCGGCCGGCGGGCTTGTCAGTTCGGGATACGGCACTCATACGGCCCAGCGTACCGGGGGGATTCGCGGGGGGAGCCGGGTCGTCTGGCGGGTTGTGTTGGGCGG
>NZ_SRID01000054.1 GCF_004684805.1 Streptomyces palmae | reverse complement strand
GGGTGGCGGGGGCCGCGGGGCCGCCCTCGCCGCGGGCCCGCAGCCAGGCCGTGGTCTCCTCCGGCGGCATGGCCGGCGCGACCAGCCAGCCCTGCACCGCGTCGCAGCCCAGGTCGCGCAGCCGCTCCCAGGTCTCGTCGTCCTCGACGCCCTCCGCGACCACGCACAGGCCGAGCGAGTGGGCCAGGTCCACCGTGCAGCGGACGATCTCCGCGTCCTCGTTGTCCACCGCGAGGCGGGCCACGAAGGACCGGTCGATCTTCAGCTCGCTGACCGGCAGCCGCCGCAGGTGGACCAGCGAGGAGTAGCCGGTGCCGAAGTCGTCCAGCGACATCCGCACCCCGTGGCCGGCCAGCCCGGCCAGCGTGTCGGCGGCCCGCTGCGGGTCCTCCAGCAGCACGTGCTCGGTGATCTCCAGCTGGAGGGCGACCGGCGGCACCCCGTGCCGGGCCAGGCGTCCGGCGACGGCGCCCGCGAAGCCGGGGGTGTGCACATCGCGCGGGGAGACGTTGACCGCGACCGGGACCTCCAGGCCCACCGCCCGCCACCGCGCGACCTGGGCGAGGGCGGTCTCCAGCACGTACTCGGTCAGGCGCGGCATCAGCCCGGAGCTCTCCGCGATGGCGATGAACTCGTCGGGCGGGACCCGGCCCCGGTCCGGGTGGACCCAGCGGACCAGGGCCTCCAGCCCGGCGACGTGTCCGTCGAAGCCGACCTTGGGCTGGTAGTGGAGCTCCACCTCGCCCGCGTCCAGGGCGCGGCGCAGATCGCCGAGGAGGCCGAGCCGGTCGGGGGTGTTGCCGTCCCGCCGGGCCTCGTACACCTCCACGCCGCTGCGGTCCCGCTTGGCCTGGTACATGGCGACGTCGGCGCGGCGCAGCAGCCCTTCCGCGTCCTCGGCGTGGTCGGGGAAGACGGCGACGCCCGCGCTGGCCTCCAGGACCAGGGTCAGTCCGTCCAGGTCGAGTGGGGAGCCGAGGGCGCCGATCAGGTTGCGGGCCACCCGCTGGGCGCTGGTGAGGGAGTCGGCGACGGGCAGCAGCACGGCGAACTCGTCGCCGCCGAGCCGGGCCGCCTCCGCCCCGCGGGGCAGCGCCTGCCGGAGCCGCTCGGCGATCTGCAGCAGCAGCCGGTCGCCGGCGAGGTGCCCCAGGGTGTCGTTGACGGACCGGAAGCGGTCCAGGTCGATCAGGACCAGTGCGGTGCGGGCACCGGCCCGGTCCGCTTCGTCCAGGGCGGACCAGGTGCGGTCCAGCAGCCACTGGCGGTTGGGCAGTCCGGTGAGCCGGTCGCGCAGCTGCTCCTCGGCGCGGACCCGGGCGATCCACAGGGTGGAGTCGAGGGCGATCAGGGGCACCGCGAACAGCGGCAGCATCAGGGGCCGGTGGTCGGCGACGACCACGATGAGCGGGGCGATGCCCAGCAGCGCGACGCCGACCAGGGCCTGCCGGACCAGGGCGGGGCGGGCCACGCTGCGCAGCGCGGCGCCCGGCGGGGTGAGCGCGTACCACAGCAGGGCGCGGGTGACGAGCAGGTAGCCGAAGGCGGCCAGGGCGATCCGGGGGACGACGACCAGCTCCCAATTGTCCGGGTGCCAGGCGTGCTCCACCGAGGGGACGGTGCCGAAGGCGGCCAGGACCAGGGCGGCCGCGCCGATGCCGAGGATGTCCACCGAGCCGTGCAGCAGCGCCTGCCGCCAGCGGTGGCGGCGCGCGGCGCCGACCAGGACCACGACCGCCAGGCTGACCAGTACGGCGGGCAGCCATCCGAACAGCAGCAGGGTGGCCAGGGTTAACGCGGCGCCGGAGCCGGTGCCGCCCCACCAGCGGTCCCGGCCGAGGGCGACCAGATGGCCGACGATCAGACCGGTGAGGACGGCCAGGGACCAGCCGATGGTGCCGTGCGGGAAGAGCGAACGGCCCTGCTGGAGCGTCCGGCAGACGCCGGTGCCGAGGGCGGCGGCGGCCACCGCGAGCGCGGTGGGCGGCAGGATCGACTGCGCCAGGCCGCGCAGCCGCGACGCCGGGACGGCGGCGCTGTCGGTCGGTTCCATACCCGTCCTCTTCCAGCCGGCGGTGCCCGCGCCACGGCAGGCGCACTTCTCAACATTAGGCCGCGGACGGGGACGGCGGGCGGCGATCGGTGGGGGTTGCCGAATGCCACCCGGCCATCCGCGAGCATCTGGTATGCGCTGTAAGGGTGATGCCCGCTGGTCGGGCCCGGAACTACTCCCCTCCAGATATGGCCTACTCCTTATGGCTGACGCCGTGTCTATTCCGCCGACGCCTCGGCGGCCTCGCGGGCGGCGTCGGGCCCCTGTTCGAGCAGAACGGCGAACCCGGCCTCGTCCAGCACGGGAACCTTGAGCTGCACGGCCTTGTCGTACTTCGATCCCGGGTTGTCACCGACCACCACGAAAGCTGTCTTCTTCGACACCGAACCGGTTACTTTCGCGCCACGGCTCTGCAGGGCCTCCTTGGCGCCGTCCCGGGTGAAGGACTGCAGGGTGCCGGTGACCACGACGGTCAGTCCATCCAGTGGACGCGGCCCCGCCTCCTCGCCGCCGGCCTCCTCCATCCGGACGCCCGCGGCCCGCCACTTCTCGATGATCTCCCGGTGCCAGTCCTCGGCGAACCACTGCTTGACCGAGGCGGCGATGATCCCCCCGACGCCCTCCACGGCGGCCAGCTCCGCCTCGTCGGCCTCGGCGATCCGGTCGATGGAGCGGAACTCGCGGGCCAGTGCCACCGCCGCCACCGGGCCCACGTGCCGGATGGACAGCCCGGTGATGATCCGGGCCAGCGGGCGCTCCTTGGCCGCCTCGATGTTCGCCAGCATGGCGAGGGTGTTCTTCTTGGGCTCGCCCTTCTGGTTGGCGAAGAAGGTGACGATCTTCTCCTCGCCGGTCTTGGGGTCCCGCTTGGGCAGCCCGCTGTCCGGGTCGAGCACATAGGAGCGGATGGGCAGCAGCTCCTCGACGGTCAGGCCGAACAGATCGCCCTCGTCGCGCAGCGGCGGCTCGGCGGGCTCCAGCGGCTGGGTGAGGGCGGCGGCGGCGACATAGCCGAAGTTCTCGATGTCCAGGCACTTGCGGCCGGCCAGGTAGAACAGGCGCTCGCGCAGCTGGGCGGGGCAGGAGCGGGCGTTGGGGCAGCGCAGGTCGACGTCGCCCTCCTTCATCGGCTGCAGGCCGCTGCCGCACTCCGGGCAGACCGCCGGCATCACGAACTCCCGCTCGGTGCCGTCCCGCAGGTCGGTGACCGGGCCGAGGATCTCGGGAATCACGTCGCCGGCCTTGCGCAGCACCACGGTGTCGCCGATCAGCACGCCCTTGGCCTTGACCACGTCCTGGTTGTGCAGGGTGGCGAACTCCACCTCGGAGCCGGCCACGGTGATCGGCTCCACCACCGCGTAGGGGGTGACCCGGCCGGTGCGGCCCACGCCGACCCGGATGTCCACCAGCTTGGTGTTGACCTCCTCGGGCGGGTACTTCCAGGCGATGGCCCAGCGGGGGGCGCGCGAGGTGGAGCCCAGCCGCCCCTGGAGCGGGATCTCGTCCAGCTTGACGACCACGCCGTCGATCTCGTGCTCCACCGAGTGGCGCCGCTCGGCGTCCCCGTAGCCGGCGATGAACTCCCGCACCCCGGCGAGGGAGTCCACCACCTTGTTGTGGGCTGCGGTGGGCAGGCCCCACTCGTGCAGCAGCTCGTACGCCTGGGAGAGGCGGTCGATCCGGAAGCCCTCGCGGGCGCCGATGCCGTGCACCACCATGTGCAGCGGTCGGGAGGCGGTGACCTTGGGGTCCTTCTGGCGCAGCGAACCGGCCGCCGCGTTCCGCGGGTTGGCGAACGGCGGCTTGCCGGCCTCCACCAGGCGGGCGTTCAGCTCGTCGAAGCGCTCGCGGGGGAAGTACACCTCGCCGCGGATCTCCACCAGCTCCGGGACCCGGTCGCCGGCCAGCCGGTCCGGGATCTCGGCGATGGTGCGCACATTGGGGGTGATGTCCTCGCCGGTGCGGCCGTCGCCGCGGGTCGCGGCCCGGGTCAGCCGACCCCGCTCGTAGGTGAGGTTGACGGCGAGTCCGTCCACCTTGAGCTCGCACAGGAAGTGGTACGAGCCGCCGCTGCCGGCCGGCTCGCCCAGCTCGCGCCCGATCCGCTCGGCCCAGGCGGACAGCTCCTCGTCCTCGAAGGCGTTGTCCAGGCTGAGCATGCGCTCCCGGTGCTCGACGGCGGTGAACTCCGTCTCGTACGCCCCGGCCACCTTCTGGGTCGGCGAGTCGGGGGTGCGCAGCTCGGGGTGCTCCTCCTCCAGGGCCTCCAGCGAGCGCAGCAGCCGGTCGAACTCCGCGTCGCTGACGACCGGCGCGTCCTTGACGTAATACCGGAAGCGGTGCTCCTCGATCTGCTCAGCGAGCTGGGCGTGCTTCTCCCGTGCCTCGGCGGGTACCGCCGACCGCTGTTCGCCAGCCACCGTTCGTCCTTCCGTCTTCCGTCACTCAGGGTTGTCCGCGAGCGATCCTGCCGCCCGGACGCAGTGGGCCAGCGCGGCGCGCGCGTACCCCGGTGAGGCACCGGCGAGCCCGCAGGCGGGAGTGATCACGACGGACTCGGTGAGAGTCCCCGGTGCCAGCCCCAGCCTGCGCCACAGCGTCCTGACCCCCATGACGCTACCGGCAGGGTCTGACAGCGGGCTGTCCGTGCCGGGCACCGTGCCGACGAAGAGCGCGGTGCCCGCCTCCACGGCCTCGCCGATCGACTCCTCTTCACGCTCGGTGAGCAGCGAGAGGTCGAAGGAGATCGCGGTGGCCCCGGCGCGCCGCAGCAGTGCGAAGGGCACCGCGGGGGCGCAGGAGTGCACCACCACCGGGCCGTCCCCCGCCACCGCGAGCACATCGCGCAGCGCGCCCTCCACCACGCCCCGGTCCACCGCGCGGTGGGTGCGGTAGCCGCTGGCGGTACGCACCGTGCCGGTGAGCACCGCGGTCAGCGAGGGCTCGTCGAGCTGGAGCACCAGCGAGGCGCCGGGCACCCGCCGGCGTACCTCCGCGAGGTGGCCGCGGAGTCCCTCGGCGAGGGATCCGGCCAGGTCGCGACAGGCGCCCGGATCACTGAGCGCCACCTCTCCGTTGCGCAGTTCCAGGGCTGCGGCCAGGGTCCAGGGGCCGACCGCGGAGACCTTGAGCGCCCCGGTGTAGCCCTGGGTGAACTCCTCCAGCGCGTCCAGGTCCTCCACCAGCCAGGAGCGGGCCCGCCGGGTGTCCCGGCCCGGCCGGTCGCCGATCCGCCAGCCGCTGGGCTCCACCCGGGCGTACAGGTCCACCAGCATCCCGGCGGTGCGCCCGATCATGTCCGCACCCGGTCCGCGCGCGGGGAGTTCCGGCAGGTGGGGCAGTGCCTCCAGCGACCCGGTGACGGTCTTCGCCGCCTCCCGCGCGTCGCCGCCCGGCATCGACCCGACCCCGGTCGCGGCGGCCGGGCCCCAGATGTTCTTCGTCTCGCTCACCCGAGGAAGCGTACGAGCCATCGGGGGTGGTACGGGAACGCGCGCCCGCACCGACCCCTCCCGGGGAACCGCCCGGCCGCCCGGACGGCCCCCTGCCGAGAGCCCGGCTCGTCCGGTCAGGCGGCCCCTGCCGGAGCCCCGGCGCACCGGTCAGGCGGCCGGCGCCGCGAACGTGCTGGTCGTCGTCGTCCGGTCAGGCGGCCCGGGGGCGCAGTCCGAACCAGGCGAGCAGGGCCGCCGCCGCGTAGGTCCCGGCGGTGATCCCGAAGGCGGCCGCCGCCCCGTGGTACCAGCCGCCGGAGGCGAGTACCGCGCCCATCACCGCGACGCCGACCAGGGTGCCGATCTGCCGGTTGGCGTTGAGGGTGGCGCCGGCGATGTCCGCGTGCTCCTTTCCGGCCGCGGTCATCAGCGCGCTGGTCATGGCCGGGGAGCCGATGCCCAGTCCGGTGTTGGCGGCGCCCAGTACCACGGCGAGCACCCAGTAGGGCATGCCGGGCGAGACGGTCAGGGCCAGCGCCAGGGTGCCGGTCGCCGCCCACAGCAGGGCGGCGGTGAGCGCGAGGCGGTTGCCGAAGCGGTGCCCCCAGCGCGCGTAGAGCATGTTGCCGAGCAGGAAGACCAGTTGGGTGGGGAGCAGTTGGAGGCCGGCGGTCATCGGGTCGGCGCCGCGGGCGTTCTGCAGGAAGAGCCCGAGCATGAACATGGCTCCGTAGCAACCGCCGTTGAAGAGGAAGCCGATGGCGTTGGCGGAGGAGAAGTCGCGGTCGGCGAAGAGCTCGCCGGGCAGGATGCGCACCGGGGCGGTGCGCTCCCGTATCGCGAAGGCCGCGCCGGCCGGCAGGGCCAGCGCGAAGGCGGCGAGCACCCGGGTCGAGGCCCAGCCGGTCTCCGGTCCCTCGATCAGCGCGAAGCTGAGGGCCGCCAGGGTGAGCAGCCCGAGCACATGCCCGCCGGCCCCCAGCGGGGCGGGCCGTCCGGCGACCGGGGCGATGACGGCGCGGGCCAGCAGCAGTCCGGCGACCCCGATCGGCAGGTTGATCAGGAAGATGCTGCGCCAGCCGAGCCCGCCGACCAGGAGGCCGCCGACGGCGGGGCCGAGTCCGGCGGCCGTGGAGACGATCGCGGACCACAGGCCGAGCACCCGGGCGCGCTGCCGCTCGTCGGGGAAGGCGTTCAGCAGCAGGGTGAGCGAGCTGGGCATGAACAACGCGGCCCCGGCGCCCTGCAGCAGCCGCCCGGCCACCAGCACCGCGGCGGTCGGGGCGGCGGCGCAGGCCAGCGAGGCGGCGGTGAACAGGGCGAGCCCGGCCAGATAGATCCGCCGGGCACCGAACCGCCGGGCCAGCGAACCGGCGAGCAGCAGCAGGGAGGCGAAGACCAGCACATAGCCGTCGACGACCCAGGTGAGGCCGGAGAGCGAGAGGTCCAAGCCGCTGCGCAGCTTGGCGCCGGCCACGTTGACGATGGTGACGTCCAAGGTCGCCATCACGAAACCCAGGGCGAGGGCGAGGAGTTGGAGTCCCTGGCGCGCGGGTGCGCCAGTCGCGGTGGGGGACGCGGAGTCCGTGCGAGTGATCACTGAAGGAAGTTACAGCTGTATCTACATGGCGCGTACTGATTACAGCTTTATCTTTGCCGGATGCATACCAATGGCTTCCCTCGCCCATATCGAAGGCCCTGGAACAGGGTTCGCCACCGCGAACCCGCTCCAGGGCCTCACCGCCCGTACGGCAGGTCCCGCTACCGGCCCAGTGCCCGCAGCAGGTGCAGGCGCAGCTCCTCGCGGCCCTCCTCGGGCAGATGGTCCAGCGGCGAGTCCGCGCCGATCCGCCGCAGCAGCTCCAGCCGCAACGCGCGGCCCTCCTCGGTGAGCACCAGCTGCTTGGCGCGGCGGTCGGTCGGATGCGGCTGCCGCACCACCAGACCCTGCTTCTCCATCTTGTCCATCACATAGGTGACGTTCGGCGGTTCGCAGCACAGCACGGCGGCCAGCTCACGTGCCGTCTTCGGCTCGCCCAACTCCTCCAGGGCCTTGGCCTGGGTCGGCGTGAGATCCAGCTCGGCGACCCGGCCGCGTTGGTGCGCGTCCATCCGACGGGCCAGCTCGGTGACGAGCCCCCGGATCTCCCTGACCCCGCACCCGGCCTTCGCCGCCTTCGCCGCCTTCGCTTCGCCGCTCACCCGCCCAAGGGTACGGGGCCGGTCACCGCCCGCCCCAGGGTCCCGCGCACACCGTGGCCGCACCCGGCGCACTCCGCCGGGGCCGCGACGCCCGGCCGGGCAGGGCGCCACTCACCCCCACACCGCGGGGACCCCGCGAACTCACCCGCGCCTCCAGGCCGGCGCACCGGGCCGCTCACCACCGCGCGGGCAGGGACGTCGGCGCCCCGCGCCCTGCCCGAGCGCGGGCGGTACGCGTCCCCTGCACGCACCGGCCGGGCGAGGGCGAGCCCCGCAGCACCTCAGCCCTGCGGGCGCACCGACAGATCGGTGATCTCCGCGCCGCGCGGCAGGTCCAGCGCGGTCAGCACCGTCGTGGCCACCGCCTCGGGGGTGATCCAGCGCTCCGCGTCGTACTCCTTGCCCTCCTGCTGGTGCACCTTCTGCTGCATGGGGGTCGCGGTCCGACCGGGGTAGACGGAGGTGACCCGCACCCCGTTGTCCTTCTCCTCCCAGCGCAGCGCCTCGGCCAGCGCGCGCAGCCCGTGCTTGCTCGCCGCGTACGCGCCCCACTGGGCGTTGGCGCGCAGCCCGGCACCGGAGTTGACGAACAGCACATGGCCCTGGGCCACCCGCAGCTGCGGCAGCAGCAGGCGGGTGAGCTCGGCGGGGGCGACCAGGTTGGCGGCGAGCTGCTGGGTCCACACCTTGGGAGTCAGCTCGCCGATCTCACCCAGCTCCACCACACCCGCGATGTGCAGCAGCGAGTCGATCCGCTCCGGCAGCGCCTGGTGGCTGAACGCCCAGGACAGCCGCTCCGGCTCGGCGAGGTCACCGACCAGGGTCTTGGCCCCCGGGAAGCGCTGGGCCAGCTCCCTCGCCCGCCCGGCGTTCCGCGCCAGCAGCCACAGCTCGTCACCGCGCTCGGCCAACCGCTCCGCGACGGCCGCCCCGATGCCCGAACCCGCCCCAGTGATCACATGTGTACGCATGTCCCCATGGGTACCACGGGCCTGCTCAGGCCGCGCCGCGAGCCTCCTCCAGATACGCCATCGCCCCGACCCCGTCCTCCGCGAAGAAGACCAGCTCGGTCAGCGGCAGGGGCAGGAAGCCCTCCTTCTCCATCCGCTGGAACTGCTGCTTCAGGCCGTCGTAGAACCCGGCCGTGTTGAGCAGCACCACCGGCTTGGTGTGCAGTCCGTGCTTCTTCAGCTCCAGGATCTCGGTCGCCTCGTCCAGCGTCCCGGTGCCGCCCACCATGATCACAATCGCGTCCGAGCGGGCCAGCAGCAGCGCCTTGCGCTCCGCGAGATCCTTGGTGATCACCATCTCGTCCGCGCCGACGCGGGCCTTGTCCGCCAGGAACTCCACCGAGATCCCGACCAGCCGCCCGCCGGCCTCCTGCACCCCGTCCGCCACCACCTTCATCAGCCCGACATCGGAGCCGCCCCACACCAGGCTGTGCCCGCCCTCGCCGATCAGCCGGGCGAACTCCCGGGCCGGGGCGGTGTAGGTCTCGTCGAGCTCGGCGGCGGAAAGGAAGACGCAGATGTTCATGTCCGTACGGTATCCGGCGAACAGCCGCACCGAATGCCGGTGACCGCCGTCACCCGGGCAGCGTGGGATCGGTGTCCCCCACGCCCCCGCAGCACCGGGTACGCCCAGGAGAGCCGTACCCCTGCCGGACCGTCGGAGTAGCGGGCGGAGTCGGTCGCCAACTCGCGCGCCGGCATGCGCGCGCTCGACGAGCGGGGCGAGACCGTGCGCGGTGAGCGCGGCAGAGGGCCGGCCTCACGGCGTGCGGGCTTGTGTACACCTCCCGTTCGGCCGCGGCGGCCCGAGCGGTGCGCACCGGCAGGCTGGACCGGCTGACCGCCGCGGGCTGACTCCCCCAGCGGCACCGTCCGGGCCGGCCGTGCCGCCGGTCGGCGTCGAACAGCCCGGTCGGCGCCCTGGATTGAGCCGGTCGTCCCGCCATCGCCCTCATGTACGGTGCCCGGATGATGCTCACTCCGCCCCCGGGCGACTACCGCGCCTACCTCTTCGACTGCGACGGCACCGTCGCCGACTCGATGCCGCTCCACTTCACGGCGTGGGAGCAGGCGCTGAGCGAGTGGGGCTGCGAGTTCCCGGAGGACCTGTTCTACGCCTGGGGCGGCCGCCCGGTCGCGGACATCATCGCCTCGCTCAACGAGCGGAACGGCCTCGACATGCCGGTGGCGCAGGTCGCGCGCCGCCGGGAGGAGCTCTTCCAGGAGATGCTGCCCAGGCTCCAGGCGGTCCCGGAGACCCTGGAGCACATCGAGGAGGCTCACGGACGGCTCCCCTTCGCCGTCGTCTCCGGCAGTACCCGCGAGTCCGTCACCGCTTCGCTGCGCACCATCGGGCTGCTCGACAGGTTCGACACCCTGGTCTGCGCCGGGGACTACGGCCGCCCCAAGCCCGACCCCGAGGGCTTCCTACTGGCCGCCCGGCTCCTCGGCATCGCCCCCGAACACTGCCTCGTGTTCGAGGACACCGAGATGGGCATCCAGGCCGCGACGGCCGCCGGAATGAACTCCGTCCGCATCCCCCAGCGCCGAACGCCGGTGGACCAGGGCACCCGCTGACCGGCCTCCGGACGGCCCTGGACGTCCCCGCCCGGCAGCCCGGATCGGCGGGCCGCCGGGGACCGGACCGTCAGTGGTCGGCCGACGCCCGGACCCGGTCCGTGGTGGCGATGGTGGCGGAGCCGACCACGCGCGTGCCGTCGTAGAGGACGATGGCCTGGCCGGGGGCGACGCCGCGGACCGGGGCGGTGAAGGTGACGTGGATCTCCTCGCCGATGGGCTCGGCGGTCACCTCGGTCTCGCCGCCGTGCGCGCGCAGCTGCGCGGTGTACGTGCCGGGGCCGCTCGGCGGGGTGCCGCACCAGCGGGGCCGGATCGCGGTGAGCGCGGTGACGTCGAGCGAGGCGGCCGGGCCGACGGTGACGGTGTTGTTCACCGGCGAGATGTCCAGGACGTAGCGCGGCTTGCCGTCCGGTGCGGGCCGGCCCAGCCGCAGGCCCTTGCGCTGGCCGATGGTGTAGCCGTACGCGCCCTGGTGGCTGCCGAGCTTGTTGCCGTCCTCGTCGACGATGTCGCCCTCGGCCGTGCCCAGCCGGGAGGCCAGGAAGCCCTGGGTGTCGCCGTCTGCGATGAAGCAGATGTCGTGGCTGTCCGGCTTCTTGGCCACCGCGAGCCCGCGCCGCTCGGCCTCCGCGCGGATCTCCTCCTTGGTGGTGCTGGTGTCGCCGAGCGGAAACATGGCGTGCGCCAGCTGCCGCTCGTCCAGGACGCCGAGCACATAGCTCTGGTCCTTCGCCTCGTCCGAGGCCCGGTGCAGCTCCCGGCTCCCGTCCGGGCGGGTGACCACCGTGGCGTAGTGGCCGGTGCACACCGCGTCGAAGCCCAGCGCCAGCGCCTTGTCCAGCAGCGCGGCGAACTTGATCTTCTCGTTGCAGCGCAGGCAGGGGTTGGGGGTGCGACCCGCCTGGTACTCGGCGACGAAGTCGTCCACCACGTCCTCGCGGAAGCGCTCGGCGAGGTCCCACACGTAGAAGGGGATGCCGATCACATCGGCGGCCCGGCGGGCGTCCCGGGAGTCCTCCAGGGTGCAGCAGCCCCGGGCGCCGGTGCGGAAGGACTGCGGGTTGGCGGAGAGCGCCAGGTGGACTCCGGTCACCTCGTGCCCGGCCTCGGCGGCGCGGGCGGCGGCGACGGCGGAGTCCACACCGCCGGACATCGCGGCCAGGACGCGCAGGCGACGGCCGTCGCGGGGGGCGTTCGGATCGGGGGCGCCGGGGAAGTCAGTCATAGCCCGTCCAGGGTACGGGGCCCGCCGGGTGTTCCGCTTCCGCGTTACGGGAGGGCGAACGGGCAGGCAGGCGGTACGCGAGGCTGCTCCGGGCACCGCCGGGCTCAGGCGGCCCGCGCGGGCTGCTCCGGGCACCGCCGGGCTCAGGCGGCACGCGCGACTCCCCGGGATACTGCCAGGCTCAGGCCGTACCCGCCGCTCCCCCGGATACCGCCGGACTCGGACCGTACGCGCCGCTTCCCCCGGCGCCGCCCGGCTCAGGCGGTCCGGCCCATCTCGCGCTGCCGCTCGCGCCAGTGCAGGTGGGCGGGGTGGATGCGGTCCCACAGCTCGGTACGTTCCCGGGCGTCCTCCAGGGTCAGGCCGAACACCTCGCTCAGGGTGCCGAACCACTCGTCCTCGGTGGCCACCTCCCGCTCCTCCACCGAGTCCTCGACCCGGCGCAGCATGCAGTAGGAGAGCTCGTGCACCCCGTCCGCGTCCCTGAGGTAGACCGAGGGCGAGCGGAGGAAGCCGTACTTGCGGACCTGCTCGTGGATGAAGTCGAGCTTCTCCAGGTAGACCCGGCCGAACTCCTCGACGGTGGTCGGCTCGGTGGCGATGTCGACCAGGACGAAGCTGCCCTTGGGGTCGTGGGTCAGCCGCCAGCCGCCCGGGATGAGCTCGGAGTGGTCCAGGACGAAGGTCAGCGGGCCCTGCCGGTAGGTGCCGGGCCGCAGCGGCAGCGGTTCGTGCAGCGCGTCGCCCAGGCCCACGTCCACCAGCCAGGCGCGACCCTCGCAGCGCACGGTGAGCGCCATGTGGTTGCCGTGCCGGCCGGGCGGCGCGTCCTCCGGACGGACCTGGACACCGGCGCGGTGCCGGGCGACGTCGTAGCCCAGCGCCCCGAGCAGTTCGGCGAAGGCGTTGTTGAGCTGGAAGCAGTAGCCGCCACGCCCCCGGAAGATCTTCGCCACCGACTCCAGGGGATCCAATTCGATGGGGCCCCGCAGCGGGATGTCCCAGGCCTCGTAGGGGATCCGCTCGACATGCGCCCGGTGGAGGGCGAACAGCGCGTCGACGGTCGGCTCCTCGGGACGCTCCACACCCAGCCGCGCGAGATACCCCACGACATCAAGAGTTCGCTCTTCAGTTCGCATATCGCGGACTCTAGGGTGACCACCCGGGGACCCTCTGTGATGAACACCTCAACTTCCCCGGATTGGCAGGAAGTTGCCCCCTCCCGGATCTTGCGGAGGCGAGGGGTGGCAGGGCAGGGCCACCGGTCTTGCCCGGGGTGGGAGGGTGCGCTGACGCCGCCGCCACAGGGCTCTCGGCCGGTACGGTCCCAGGGGGCATGTATCGAATGTGCGGGCCGCCGGCGCCGCACTGCCGGCGGCCGACTCAAAATCGCATGCGATCTTCGCCCGGTTGTGCTGGGGTCGATCGCCATGAACGAGCATTCCCTCGACGCAGCCGACGTGATCGACAGGATGGAGCGCAACCTGGCGGAACACGCCTGTCACCTGCACCGGAGCATGACCGGTGCGAGCGTCACGGAGGCTGATGACCTCCTGGTCGCGGACAGCGGCCTGGACGACGACACGTTCAACATCGTTGCCGCGGCCCGCTTCACCGCCGCCGACGCTACGGCGCGTATCACCGAGACCACTGGGACGCTGGCCCGCACCGGCCGCCGTTTCTCCTGGTGGGTGGGGCCCGTCTCGACACCGCTGGACCTCACCGCCCGCCTGACGGCGGCCGGTCTCCCCGCGTCCGAACGCGAGACGGCGATGTGGGCCGAACTGGACGACACCCTGCCGGCTCCCGCCGCCGAAGGGCTGGACATCCAGAGGGTGACCACGCCCGAACAGCTCGCCGACTACGCCACGGTTCTCGCCGCGAACTGGGACCCGCCCGCCGACACCGTCCGCCGCTTCTTCGCCCAGGCCGCCCCAGAGGCACTGGCCGCGCACTGCCCGGCCCGGTATCTGGTCGGCTACGTGGAGAACCGTCCGGTCTGCTCCGCCGAGGTGTTTCACCACGCGGGAGTCGCCGGCATCTACAACATCTCCACCCTGGCCGCCCACCGCCGACGCGGCTACGGCGGCGCCATCACACTCGCGGCACTCCACACGGCCCGCGACCGAGACCACCGCATCGCGGTCCTGCAGGCGTCAGCCGACGGCGAGCCCGTCTACCGCCGCCTGGGCTTCCGCTCCTGCGGCCAGTTCACCGAACACGCCATCACCCCCTGAACCGCCTCAACCCCAGTGGCCCTCCGCCCGTCTTTCCTGACGGGCTGGTCACGACCACTCGTTGAGGTCCGTGACGAGGCTCAGGGTCTACTGACGAGCCACGGCCTAGCTGAGGCCCGCGGTACGGGCCCGCTCGACCGCCGGGCCGATGGCCTTGGCCACCGCGTCCACATCGTCCCGGGTCGAGGTGTGGCCGAGCGAGAAGCGCAGGGTGCCGCGGGCCAGCTCGGGGTCGGTGCCGGTGGCGAGGACGACATGGCTGGGCTGGGCCACCCCGGCGGTGCAGGCCGAACCGGTGGAGCAGGCGATGCCCTGGGCGTCCAGCAGCAGGAGGAGCGAGTCCCCCTCGCAGCCGGGGAAGGAGAAGTGGGCGTTGGCGGGCAGCCGGCCGGCCGGGTCGGGATCGCCGCCGAGCAGCGCGTCCGGCACCGCCTGGGTGACGGCCGCGATCAGCGCGTCCCGCAGGGCGCCGACCTCCTTGGCGAAGTCCGCGCGGCGGGCCGTGGCCAGTTCCCCGGCGACCGCGAAGGCGGCGACGGCGGGGGTGTCGAGGGTCCCGGAGCGCACCTGCCGCTCCTGGCCGCCGCCGTGCAGCAGCGGGACCGGGGCGTACTCGCGGCCCAGCACCAGCGCCCCGATGCCGTACGGTCCGCCGATCTTGTGGCCGCTGACCGTCATGGCGGCCAGGCCGGACGCGGCGAAGTCCACCTCCAGCTGGCCGAACGCCTGTACCGCGTCGGCGTGCAGCGGAACATCGAACTCCGCGGCCACCTCGGCGAGTTCCCGGACCGGCATGACCGTGCCGATCTCGTTGTTGGCCCACATCACGGTGGCCAGCGCCACGTCGGAGGGGTCCTTGGCGATGGCCTCGCGCAGCGCCTCCGGGGAGACCCGGCCGTAGCCGTCCACCGGCAGCCACTCCACCCGAGCGCCCTCGTGGTCGGCCAGCCAGTGCACCGCGTCCAACACCGCGTGGTGCTCGACCGGGCTGGCCAGCAGCCGGACCCGGGCCGGGTCGGCTGCCCGTCGGGCCCAGTAGAGCCCCTTGACCGCGAGGTTGTCGGCCTCCGTACCGCCGGCCGTGAACACCACCTCGCTCGGCCGGGCGCCAAGGGCGGCGGCGAGCGACTCGCGGCCCTCCTCCACGGTGCGCCGGGCCCGCCGGCCGGCGGCGTGCAGCGAGGAGGCGTTGCCGGTGACGGTCAGCTGGGCGGTCATCGCCTGCACCGCCTCCGGAAGCATCGGGGTGGTGGCGGCGTGGTCGAGGTATGCCATGGTGTGACGATTCTACGAGCCGAGGTCGGGGTGCGGTACGGGCCCGTGGCCGAGGGACGCCTGCGGTCCGGCCAGGCGACACCCACCGCCCGGTTGCCGCCTCGGGGCCCACCCCGCGCCGTACCGTCGCGCTCATGAGCGATGAGACGAGCGAGGCCCGGCAGCGGCGCTTCGAGCACGGGATGCGGGTACTCAACGAGATCGACGGCGAGGCGGGCGGGCGGCTCATCGACACCCTGAGCGCGATCTCCCCGGAGCTGGCGCACCAGATCGTCGCCTGGGGGTTCGGTGAGATGTACGCCCGGCCCCAGCTCGCGCCCCGCGACCGGCAGCTGGTCACCTTGGGCATGCTCACCGCGCTGGGCGGCTGCGAACCGGAGCTGGAGGTGCACGTCGAGACCTCGCTCCAGGTGGGCCTGGGCCCCGCGCAGATCGTGGAGGCGCTGCTGCACACGGCCCCGTACTGCGGCTTCCCCCGAGCCATCAACGCGACCATGGTGGCCCGGAAGGTGTTCTCGGCGCGCGGTCTGCTGCCGCTGGGCGGCAAGGCCCGGGAAGCGGTCGACCCGATGTGAGCGGGGGTCGCCGCGGGGGCCGCTTGGCGGGGGGGGTGCGCGAGGCCGAGGGCCGCGGGCCGTCATGCCCCCGCAGCCCCGGCTTGCGCCCAAAGATCGCGCACGCGCCTGCGGTGCGGGTCAGGCCAGGGTCTCGCAGAGGTCCTCGTACGCGCCGCGCAGGCCGAGCAGCTGCCGGGTCGTATGGCCCGACGTGGTGCTGATGCGCACCGACATGAAGTCACTGGCGACGATCCAACGGTGCTCCGGACTGTCGCCGGTGTGGAAGCCGGCCACCCAGTCGTTGCCGCTCAGGACATAGGTGGACGGGTCGGAGTAGACCAGGGTGCCGGTGCCGGAGGCGTCGCGCTCCACGGACCGGCCGGTCTCCAGGTTGGTCGCGCGCAGCACCAGGGCACCACTCTCCACCGCGAACACCGGATCGCCGTCCCGGTCGGTCCAGGTCTTCAGGGTGAGGTCGCTGACCGGGAACTCGGCTCGCGCGGCGAAGGGGCACACCTCGCCGGCCGGGTACTCGTACGTGCTGGAGGCGGGGTGGGTCACCACCGGCCCCTGCAACCCGTCCGTCCGGGCGGGGAGCCCGGAATCTGTGGAGTCGGCCGGTCGGGCGGTGGCCGTTCCCCCGCTCAGCAGGGCCGCGAGCATCGCTCCCCCGGCCAGCGCGGCACCGGCGGCGCGCCGCGATCGAGGCGCCCGGAACCTTCGGAGCGGAAACGGTCCCTTGCGCTGGCTGGTGCCGGCGCGTGTGGTGTCGCGCTGGGTGGTGTCCGACCGCATGGCATATCCCCCTGTCGCCGTTGCCCGGCGGCGGGCGCCACCGGGACTCGGTGCACCACTCTTGCGCACCCGCGGCGCGGCATCCAAGGGTCTTGCACACGCTTCCGCGAGCGGGTCAGACCTCCTCGACGGCGGCGCTGCGCCGGTGCCAGGCGCGCGGGGCGCGCCAGCCGAAGTGCATGGCGAGCAGCCTCAGCACAAAGGCGGTGGCCACCGCGAAACCGCTGGTCAGGCCGTTCAGCGAGTCAAAGCGGAGCAGGACCGCGGCCATGATCGACCCGACCATGGCGGGAACGGCGTACAGGTCGCGGTCCCAGCGGAGCAGCGAGGGCACCTCGTGCGCCAGGACGTCGCGGAGCACCCCGCCGCCGACCGCGGTGGCCAGCCCGAGGGCGGCGGAGGCGGTGAGGCCCAGTCCGTAGTCGTGTGCCTTGGTGGTGCCGGTGACGCAGAACAGCCCCAGTCCGGCGGCGTCGAAGACGTTGACCGCCCGGGTGATCCGCTCCACCTCGGGGTGGAGGAAGAAGACCAGGACCGTGGCGAACAGCGGGGTCAGGAAGTACCCCAGGTCAGTGAAGGCGGTGGGCGGTACGTCGCCGATCATCACGTCTCGGAACAGCCCGCCACCGAGCGCGGTCACCTCGGCGAGCACGGCCATGCCGAACACGTCGAAGTTCTTGCGGACGGCGAGAAGCGCACCGGATATCGCAAAGACGAAGATTCCGGCGATGTCCAGCGTGTACTGGACAGAAGGGCTGAACAGATCGGTAAGCACCAGACATTCTTACCTGCGGAAGAGGGTGCTATTTACACATGTGCGCGACACCACCTGCCGCACCCCCGGATACGCGGTCGGGTGGGGGTGGTGTGTGGCTGGTCACGCGGTTCTCCTTCCCCCGGACTCCGTCCAGGGGGACCCCAGCGCCCCTGTGGGGGCCGGCGGCCCGGACACGCGTCGAAGGGCCGGAGTCGCTGGATTCCCAGCCCCTCCGGCCCTCCGAGGGCGCGGTGCGTAC
This sequence comes from Streptomyces palmae, assembly GCF_004684805.1. Taxonomy (GTDB): domain Bacteria; phylum Actinomycetota; class Actinomycetes; order Streptomycetales; family Streptomycetaceae; genus Streptomyces; species Streptomyces palmae. The sequence continues at coordinate 9,148 of NZ_SRID01000054.1, read as the reverse complement.
GGCCTACTTGTCGTCCGTCTGCTCCTCGGCCTTCCCGGCCTCGGGAGCCTTGGCGGCCTTGTCGGTCTTGGCGGCCTTGGCCGTCTTGTCAGCCTTGACGTTCTCGTCAGCCTTGACGGTCTTGTCTGCTTCCTCGGCCTCGTCAGGCTCGGCGGCCTTCTTGCCCTTGCCTGCCTTGTCGCCCTTCTCGGCGCTCTCGGCCGGCTTGTCGGCGGCCTCGCCGTCCTCCGCGGCCTCGTCGTCCGCCGGTGCCCCGGCCTCGGAGTCAGCCTCGGGCTCGGACTCGGTCCCCGACTCCGCATCCGCCTTCGGCGCGGCCTCCGCGGACGCCTTGCCCTCGGCCTCGTCCGCCGCGGGCGCATCCGCCTCAGCCGCGTCCGCCGGAGCAGCCGCCTCGGGGGCCTCCGCCGGGGCCTCGTCCCCCGCCGGGGCATTGGCATCCCCCGCCGGCGCCTCCGCCTTGGGCGAGATCACCACGGCGGAGTCCGCGGCCGGGGCGTCCTCCGGCTCGGGGTGGTGGCAGGCCACCTGGTGGCCGGTGGTGAGGGTGAGCAGGGCCGGCTGCTCGGTCTTGCAGAGCTCGGTCGCCTTCCAGCAGCGGGTGTGGAAGCGGCAGCCGGTCGGCGGCGAGATCGGCGAGGGCACGTCGCCCTTGAGCAGGATGCGCTCCTGCTTGCCGCGGCGCTTGGGGTCCGGAATCGGGACCGCGGAGAGCAGCGCCTTGGTGTAGGGGTGGCGCGGGTTCCGGTAGAGCGAGTCCCGGTCGGCCAGCTCCACGATCTTGCCCAGGTACATCACCGCGATGCGGTCCGAGACATGGCGGATGACCGACAGGTCGTGGGCGATGATCACATAGGTGAGGCCCATTTCCTCCTGGAGGTCGTCCAGCAGGTTGACCACCTGGGCCTGGATGGACACGTCCAGCGCCGAGACCGGCTCGTCCGCGACGACCAGCTTCGGCTTGAGGGCCAGCGCCCGGGCGATGCCGATGCGCTGCCGCTGACCGCCGGAGAACTCGTGCGGGTAGCGGTTGTAGTGCTCCGGGTTGAGGCCCACCAGGGACAGCAGCCGCTGCACCTCGGCCTTGACGCCCCCCTCGGGGGTGACGCCCTGGAGCCGGAACGGGGCGCTGACGATGGTGCCCACGGTGTGCCGCGGGTTCAGCGAGGAGTACGGGTCCTGGAAGATCATCTGGACGTCGCGGCGCAGCGGGCGCATGCCGGAGGTGCCCAGGTGGGTGATGTCGGTGCCCTGGAACTCGATCTTCCCGCTGGTGGGCTCCAGCAGCCGGGTGATCAGCCGGCCCATGGTGGACTTGCCGCAGCCGGACTCGCCGACCACGCCCAGGGTCTCCCCGGCGCGGACGTCGAAGTCGAGGCCGTCGACGGCCTGGACCGCGCCGGTCTGCCGCTTGAGCAGTCCCTCCTTGATGGGGAAGTGCTTGACCAGGCCGGTGACCTTGAGCAGCGGCTCCGCGGCGCCGGCGGGCTGGTCCGGGAGCGCGCCGTCCTTCGACACGGTGGCGTCTTTCGACACAGTGGCGTCCTTCACAGCTTCGGCGCAATCTCTTCGGTCCAGATGCGGGTGCGCTCCTCCTGCGCCATGTGGCAGGCGGAGTAGTGCCGGTCACCGACCAGGCTCAGCTCCGGCCGCTCGGTGCGGGTGACACCGCCCTTGGGCACGTCCGCGTAGGGGCAGCGCGGGTTGAAGGCGCAGCCGCTGGGGATGTTGATGAGGCTGGGCGGTGAGCCCTTGACCGGGATGAGCCGTTCGGTCTGCTCCCGGTCGATGCGCGGCATGGAGCCCAGCAGGCCCCAGGTGTAGGGGTGCTGGGGCTGGTAGAAGACCTTCTCGGCCGGGCCCCGCTCCACGCACCGGCCGCCGTACATCACCAGGAGGTCGTCGGCGAGTTCGGCGACCACGCCCAGGTCGTGGGTGATGATGATGACCGCGGAGCCGAACTCCTTCTGCAGGTCCCGGATCAGGTCGAGGATCTGGGCCTGGACGGTCACGTCCAGCGCGGTGGTCGGCTCGTCGGCGATCAGCAGCTCGGGGTTGTTGACCAGCGCCATGGCGATCATCGCGCGCTGCCGCATACCGCCGGAGAACTCGTGCGGGTAGGCGTCCACGCGCTTGTCGGGCTGCGGCACCCCGACCCGGTCGAGGAGTTCGATCGCCCGGGTACGCGCCACCTTCTTGGTGACGTCGTGGTGGACCCGGTACGCCTCCATGATCTGCTTGCCGATGGTGTAGTACGGGTGCAGCGCGGACAGCGGGTCCTGGAAGATCATCGCCATCTCGCGGCCGCGGAGCTTGCGCACCTCGTCCGGGTCGGCGCTCAGCAGCTCCTTGCCGTCCAGCCAGATCTCGCCGGAGATCTGCGCCTTTCGGCGGCCGTACTGCCCGGCGGTGTGCAGGCCCAGGATGCCCAGCGAGGTCACCGACTTGCCGGAGCCGGACTCGCCGACGATGCCCAGCGTCTTCCCCTTCTCCAGCTGGAAGCTGAGCCCGTCGACGGACTTGACCAGGCCGTCGTCGGTGGGGAAGTGGACGCGCAGGTCGCGTACGTCCAGGAAGGCGCGGGGCGCACCCTCGCCAGGAGTGGCGACGGGCTGGTTCAGGTCGGTCATCCGAGCCTCACTCGCGGGTCGATGACGGCGTACAGAAGGTCCACGAGAAGGTTGGCCACCACGATGAACATGGCCGCGATCAAGGTGACTCCGAGGATGACCGGGAGGTCCTTCTCATTGATCGCGTTCACCGCGAGCCGGCCCAGGCCCGGCAGGTTGTAGGTGCTCTCGGTGAGCACCGCGCCGCCCAGCAGGGCGCCGAGGTCCAGACCGAGCAGGGTGAGGATGGGAGTCCAGGTGGAACGCATCGCGTGCCGGCTGATGACCACCCGCTCCTTGAGGCCCTTGGCGCGGGCGGTGCGGATGTAGTCCTCGCCCATGATCTCCAGCATGGTGGCCCGGGTGAGCCGGGCGTACATGGCGGCGTAGAGGAAGGCGAGGGTGACCCAGGGGAGGACCAGGCTCTCGAGCCACTTGCCGGGGTCCGAGGTCAGCGGCTGGTAGTCCACGTTGACCCAGTCCAGCTGGTAGCTGAAGACCGCCAGCGAGAGCAGACCGGTGAAGTAGATGGGGAGGGAGACGCCGGCCAGCGCGACGGTCATCGCGGCGCGGTCCCAGATGGTGCCCCGGCGCAGCGCGGAGACCACGCCGGCGGATATGCCGCCGATCAGCCACAGCAGGCAGGCCCCCGCGGCGAGCGAGAGGGTGACCGGCATGGCCTCGGTCAGCTGGGGCCAGACGGCCTGTTCGGTGCGGAAGGAGTAGCCGAAGCAGGGCGCGGAACAGTGGATGACGTCCGGACCGCTGGAGTAGTCCCGGCCGACGAAGATTCCTTCGACGAAGTGCCAGAACTGCAACAGGACGGGGTCGCCGAGGCCGAGCTTCTCGCGGATGCCCTCGATGGCCGCCGGGTCCGCCTGCTTGCCCACGAAGAGCAACGCCGGGTCGGTACCAGCCCATTTGGGGATCACGAAGAAGATGGCGAAGGTCGTGAGCATCACGACCAACAGCATCATGACGACGGCGAACAAGCGCCGGATGAGGTAAGCAAGCACTGTGCGCGGCCCGGCTGCGGCCCGGGAAGATCCTTCCCGGGCCGCAGCGCGCGGCCATCACCTGCCCTTCGGGCCTATCGGATCAGCGACGGTGTGGTGACGACGGTTCGCTTGACGCGTTTCGGCGCCCGATGGAACGAACGCGAGGTCACTTCACGCCGAGGGAGACGTAGTCGTAACGGCCGTTGTAGGCCGGCGACGAGTAGGCGTTCGTCAGACGCGAGCCGCGCCAGCTGAAGTTCTTCTCGTAGACGAAGGCCATCTCGACCGCCAGGTCGGAGACCCGGTGGTTCATCTTCTTGTAGATCTCCGCGGCCTTGGCCGGGTCGGTCTCCGCCAGCGCCTCATCGAAGTACTTGTTGATCTGCGCGTCGTTGGTCTCGGAGTAGTTGTAGTTACCCGACTGCTGGATGAAGCGGCCGTCGACCAGCGGGCGGGAGAAGCCCTGGCCGGTCGGGAAGTCCGGGCCCCAGCCGGTGACGGACAGGCCGTAGCCCTTCTTCTTCACCACGGACGGGGAGCCGGTGATGCCGGCGGACTGGGCACCGTCGATCGGGTCGACCTCGGCCTTGATGCCGACCTTGCCCAGCGACTGCTGCAGGGACTCGGCGCCCTCGACCTCACCCGGCTGGTTGTTGCGGGCGACGATGGTGGTGGAGAAGCCGTCCGGCTTGCCGCAGGCCTTCAGCTCTTCCCTGGCCTTGGCGACGTCCGGCTTGCCACCGCGCTTGAGCACGCCGTACGGGTCGTAGTCGTCCGAGCCCGCGACGGACTTGGGCAGCATGTTCGGGGCCAGCTCGCCACCGGCCTCCGGGCCACCGCGGGCGGTCTGCAGCGACTTGTAGTCGGCCGCGTAGAAGACCGCCTTGCGGCAGTGGATGTTGTCGAACGGGGCGACCTTGGTCGCGATGTCGACGTAGCGGGTGAAGCTGGTCTGGATGTTGTCGACGTTGGCCTTGTGCTCCTTGAGCGCCTGGGCGCGGCCGGAGCCGGTCATGCCGGTGCCGTTCAGGTCGACGTCGTAGTCGCCCTTGATGAGCAGCTTGTCGATGGCCTCGACGTTGGAGTTGATGGTGACCGTGATCCTGTCCGGGAGGGCCGGGCGGATCGGGTCGGAGGCCTTGTTCCACTTGTCGTTGCGGACCAGCTCGGCGCTCTTGCCGGCCTTGTACGAGGTGAACTTGTACGGGCCGGAGGACATCGGGTGGTTGGCGTACTGGGCGCCCTTGTCCGCGGACTGCTTCACCGGGGAGCCGGCCGGCATGGCGAGCAGCTGCTCGAAGTCGCCGTTGGGCTTGGCCAGGTGGAAGGTGATGGTCTTGTCGTCCGGGGTCTCGATGGCCGAGAGCCCCAGCTTGTCCTTGGTCTTGTCCTTGTACGGGCCCTTGTACTTGCCCTTGGGGTCGAGGACGTCCACCAGGTAGGTCGGGCCGCCGGAGATGACGTCCTTGGCCCACAGGCGCTCGATGCCGTACTTGATGTCCTTGGAGGTGATCGGCGAGCCGTCCTCCCAGGTGACCCCGTCGCGCAGGGTGTAGGTGTAGGTCTTGCCGTCGTCGCTGATCTTGCCGAGGTCGGTGGCCAGGTCCGGAACGAGCTTGTTGCTGCCCGGCTTGGGCTCGTAGGAGATCAGCTGGCGCGCGTAGAAGCGCGAGAAGTCCCAGGCCATACCGTAGTACTGGCGCTGCGGGTCCAGGGAGTCGAAGTCCTGCTTGCCGATGAAGCGGAGCGTGCCGCCCTTCTTCGTCGACTTGTTGGCTATGCCGGTCATGCCGGCGTTGTAGCCGGCGCCGTCACCGCCGCCGCCCTTGTCGTCCTTGTCGCCACCGCACGCCGCGGTGGCCATGAGTGCGCCGACGACGACCGTCGCGGCGGCGATGCGCCGTCTCCTCGGCGAACGCTGGGATGTCATTGTTCCTACAACCTCCGGTGTAGCGGTCCCTGGCGAGACGCCCGGGAATTCTTCGGGTTCGCCGCCTGACCTGGGGTCAGGCGGCACGTTCGGTCGGGCCTGACGGCGCGGCGTGAGCCGGCGGCGTCAGCGCGTGCCCTTCGGGTCGAGTGCGTCGCGTACGCCGTCGCCGAAGAGGTTGAAGGCCATCACCGTGATGAAGATCGCCGCACCCGGGATGATCATGAACATCGGGTCGTCCTCGTAGAAGCTGACGGCCTTGGAGAGCATCTGGCCCCAGGAGGCGGTCGGCGGCTTCACGCCCGCCCCGAGGAAGCTGAGCGCCGCCTCGGTGAGGATGTTCGTGGGGATCATCAGGGTGGTGTAGACGGTGATCGGGGCCACCAGGTTGGGCAGCAGCTCCTTGAAGAGGATGTAGCGCCGCCCCGCGCCCAGGCTGCGCGCGGCCTCGATGTACTCCTTCTCGCGCAGCGACAGGGTCTGTCCGCGCACGATGCGCCCGACGTACGGCCAGCCGAAGAAGCCGATCACAGAGACCAGGACGAGGATTCTGACGCCGCTGCCGGTCAGTCCCAACAGGTCGTTGGGGAGCACCGAGACCAGGGAGATGATGAACAGCAGCTGCGGGAAGGCGAGCAGCATGTCCATGACCCGGCTGATGACGGTGTCGATCCAGCCGCCGAAGTAGCCGGCGATGATGCCGAAGATGGTGCCCAGGACCACCGCGACCAGGGCCGCGAGGAAGGCCACCAGTAGCGAGATGCGCGCGCCGTAGATGACCCGGCTGAAGACGTCGCGGCCGTTCTTGGGCTCGACTCCGAAGAGGAAGTCGGAGCTCATGCCGCCCATGTCGCCCTTGGGGGTGCCGAACAGCGGGTCGATCTGGTCCTCGTGGAACTCGTTCGGCGGGTGTCCGAGCCAGCCGACGATCAGCGGCGCGAAGATCGCGACCAGCACCAGGAAGAGGACGATGATCCCGCCGGCCAGCGCCAGCTTGTCCCGCTTCAGGCGCTTCCAGGCGATTTGGCGCAGCGACCGCCCTTCGACTGACGCCTTGACTACATCAGCCGCGACATCGACGGCCGCGGTGTCCGCGGCCGCACTTGTGTCGTGCATTGGTGCCGTCATGGTGCTGGGGACCCCTCTCGACCGGCGGTGACCGGTCCACGACCCGCTGTTGGTAGCGGCCTGGTTCACATCACGGCGCATGTCGTGCCGATGGTGTGGAAGTGCTCTCAAAGGGGGCGCACGCAGCGGCTACGCGCCCCTTGGAGCAGCGAGTCTTCAACGCGTTCCTGATCACCCGCCAGACCTATCAGGCAATGGATGCGCAACCGTGATGTGGCGATACGGGTTCCGTTATACGAACAGCAGTACCAGCTGAGCGTGGCGTCAAGTGGCCTGGAAATATGCGGCTTTGGTCCGTTCGGCCGAAGATAACCGCTGATCAGAAGGCATGCGGCTGCGGCGGATAGCCATAGCCGTAGGAGCCGGCCGGCGCGCCGCCGAAGGCGTCACGGTCGAAAAACGGGCGGGCGTTCGCCCGCATCCACATCGCGACCGGGTCGTACTCGTCGGACATCGCGACGGTGGACACCGCCAGCCCGTCCGGCACCACACCGACGGACTGCTGCATCATCAGCCGCACCGCTTCGACGGAGGACGGGCTGGTGTCGTACAGATCCAGACCGATCGCCAGATAGGGGGCGCCGAGGGCCGGTTGCACCCAGGCCCTGCGCAAGGCCCGCACAACGGGAGTACGGTGGGCGTTCTGCCCCAACAGGGCGTAGAACTGCGGGACTTCGATGGCCGGCTCGGTGATGCGCAGCGGTCCGGCCGGCAGCCGGTCCAGGCCGCCCGCGACGCGCCGCAGATCCAGCCAGGGGACGCCGACCCCGCCGCCGGAAGCGTGCGGATTCAGCCACAGTCCCCAGCGGTCCCGGTAGAGCGCGGCGGCGATCTGCCGACCGCCGACCACCTCGTGCGCCCGGCTCCAACCGCTGGCCGCCAGCTCCTGCTCGGAGGTGACGCAGGGCGCGTAGCCCACCCCGTCGACCTCCATGTTCCCGTACTGGGCGTCCGGTGAGCCGGGCGTACCGTGCCACAGCAGCATCCAGACCCGGCCGTCGGCGAGGGCGTGCAGCAGTGCCTCATAGGCGTCGTACCGGCCGGGGGCGACCTGCCCCAGCAGCCGGCTCAACTCGGCGCCGCCGTCCTGGGAGTCGCCGCGCTCCGCCCTCCACTCCGCGCCAGCGCTCACCTGACTCCGCCCCTTCCGTCGGCCCGCTCCGCGTCGATCCGGGGCGTGCTCTGGCACCCCCGCCGGTCATCCAACCAGCTTACGAGCCGCACTGACGGCCCCAGGGACCGTCCGATCCTCCCCGGCGGACGCCCGGCGCCCGGCACGGCACCCCGCCGCGCCGCCGCATCGTCCGCGTACGCCCGGTATGAGGAGGACGCGCCGGGCCGCACTCCCCCGGTCACCGCCGGGAGGCGCCGTCGGCCCATCGAATCGCCAAGGAGGACCGGACAGCCCTCGGGCACGGTCACAGGTCGCGGTCGTAGAACGGGCGCACCCGCTCCAGGATCCAGTCGCTGACCGGATCCTGGACGACATCCAGCAGCACCAGCTGGACCGGCCAGCGCACCGGGACCGCGCCCAGCGCCCGGCCCAGCGCGTCCAGCACCACGGCCTGGCTCTCCGGGGACGGCAGGTCCAGCAGCACCCCGATGAGCAGCCCCGGCTCCTCACCCTCCACGCTGGCCAGCGCCCGGCGCGCGCTGCGCACCCCGGGCACCTTGCCGAACTCCAGGCCGGCCGCGGCCAGGAAGTCGACCGGCTCGTCCTGCCAGTCCGGCTCGAAAAGGCGCACCCGGCCGCCGTTGGCCGGCCCCTCCAGTTCGCCGCGGCCACCGCGGCACAGCTCGGCCACCGCGCCCGGCGGCAGCGGCACGCTGACCGCGCCCTGCGGGTTCAGCACGATCCCGACCCCGGGCGGCAGGCCCCGGGCGAACTCCACCGCCGGGGCCACGGCGAAGGACATCCGGTCTCCGAACACCTGGAGGAACTGCTGCTGGGAGCTGCACACCGGGACATAGGCGACCCCGTCGATCTCCAGCGTCGGCAGATCGAGGTCGGCGCTGTCCGGCCCGCCGCCCTTGGGCAGCGGGACCCACACCGGGCTCCTGCCCAGCACCTCGACGATCCGGGGGCCGGCGCCGGGCACGTCCACGGCGGCGGCGAGCACCTCTTCCAGTTCGCTGCCGGGAGAGGGGAAGGGGAAGGTGCCGGGCACCGTGCCGGGGAAGTCGCCGTGAAGCCCCGCCTGCCCGTGCTGATCCGGGATGCTCATCTCGTTCAAACCGCCGTCTCGTCCAGCCTGCACAGGCACCCTAACGGCTGATCCCCCACTCCCGTTCGGCACCCCGCGATTTCCCCGACCGTCCCCACGCGGTGCCGCCCCAAAGGGGCGCGAGGAACTGCGCGACCAGCCACTCACCTCCCGCACCCGCCAGACGCACCTCCCACATCCGCACCCCTCGCCCCGAAGGGGCGCGAGGAACGGCGCGACCAACCCCACTCAACCCGCAGCCCACCGACCACAGAACCC
>NZ_SRID01000549.1 GCF_004684805.1 Streptomyces palmae | reverse complement strand
CCCCACCCCCCTCCGCCGCGCCTTCGGGCGGGGCGGAGTGCGGGTCCGCTGCCTCTGCGGGGCTTCCGGTCGGGCCGGAGTCCGGGACCGCCGCCTCGGCCGCCGTCCCGGTGCCCCTGTCCGCCGCGGTGCCGGACGCCCTGCCGGCCCAGGCGGGTCGGCTCGCCGAACTGCTGCGGGCCCACCCGGACATCCGGCCGGCCGACGCCGCCCACTCCGCGGCTACCACCCGCACCCCCCTGCGCTCCCGGGCCGTGGTGATCGCCGCCGACCGCACCGAACTGCTGGCCGGACTGGACGCGCTGCACCGCTCCGAGGCCCACCCCGCGGTGGTCCAGGGGGACGCCCTCCCCGGCGAGCTCGCCTTCCTCCTCCCTGGACAGGGCAGCCAGCGCGCCGCCATGGGACGTGAACTCCACGGCCGCCACCCGGTCTTCGCCACCGCCCTGGACGAGGTGTGCGCCGCCCTGGACCCGCGGCTGACCCGCCCGATCCGGGAGGTGCTCTTCGCGCCGGCGGGATCCACCGAGGCCGGACTGCTCCAGCACACCGCCTTCACCCAGCCCGCTCTCTTCGCCGTCGAGGTGGCCCTGTACCGGCTCTTCGAGCACTGGGGGGTGACCCCGCACCACCTGCTCGGCCACTCCGTCGGCGAACTCGCCGCCGCGCACCTCGCCGGAGTCCTCTCGCTGCCCGACGCCGCCGCCCTGGTGGCCGCCCGCGGCCGACTGATGCAGGCCCTCCCCGAGGGCGGCGCCATGGTGTCGGTACGCGCCTCGGAACAGGAGGTCATGGCCTCCCTCGACGGTACGCCCGGAAGCCTCGCCATCGCCGCCGTGAACGGCCCCCGGTCCACCGTCGTCTCCGGCGACGAGGACGCCGTACGGGAGGTGGCCCGGCTGTGGCGGACCAAGGGCCGGAAGACCACCCGGCTGCGGGTCAGCCACGCCTTCCACTCCCCGCACATGGACGGCATGCTGGACGACTTCCGCGAGGTCGTCGAGGGCCTGACGCTGCGCCCGCCGACCCGCTCGGTGCTCTCGAACCTGACCGGACGCCCGCTCACCGCCGACCAGGCGTGCTCCCCGGAGTACTGGGTCCGGCACGCACGCCAGGCCGTGCGCTTCGACGACGGGCTGCGCTGGCTGCGCGACAACGGCGTACACGTCCTGCTGGACATCGGCCCCGACGGCAGCCTGGCCGCCCTCAGCCGGCACAGCCTCACCGACACGCCGCCCGGCGCCGCGCCCACGGCCGTACCGATCGCCGCCCTGCGCTCCGACCGTCCCGAGCCCGAGGCGCTCACCCGGGCCCTGGCCACCCTCCACGCGCACGGCGTCGCCATCGACTGGGAGGCCGTGCTGCACGGCCGCGACGCCCGGCGGATCGCACTGCCCGGCTACGCCTTCCAACGCCGCCGCTACTGGCCCGAACCGGCCGCCGCCGACGCCACCGGGGCCGCCCCGCCCCGACGGGACCAGCCCGCCGAGGACGACGCCCCGAGCCCCGCGGACGGGACCGCGACCGCCGTGAGCACCGTGCCGCCGCTGGCCCGGCGGTTGCGCGGGCTGTCCGCCGCGGAACAGGAGCGCGCCACCCTCGACCTGGTACGCGCGCACGCCGCCGCCGTCCTGGGGCACACCGCCAAGGAGGCGGTGGATCCAGCCCGCACCTACCGGGAGTCGGGCTTCGACTCGTTGACCGCCGTCGAGCTGATCGAGCGGATCGCCCAGGCCACCGGGCTCCCGCTGCCGGCCACCGCGGTGTTCGACCACCCCACCCCGGCCGCCCTCGCCCACCGGCTGCGGGCACTGGCCCTGGGCCTGCCCCAGGACACCCTGGGCGGCCACGCCCCGGACCAGGCGGCCGGCGAGCCCATCGCCATCGTCGCCATGAGCTGCCGGCTGCCCGGCGACGTACGGTCCCCCGAGGACCTGTGGCGGCTGGCCGGCGACGGCGTGGACGCCGTCTCCGGATTCCCCACCGACCGCGGCTGGGACCTCGACGCGCTCTACCACCCCGACCCGGACCACCCCGGCACCACCTACGTCCGCGACGGCGGCTTCCTGCACCGGGCCGGCGACTTCGACGCGGAGTTCTTCGGCATCTCGCCGCGTGAGGCGCTGGCCATGGACCCGCAGCAGCGGCTGCTGCTGGAGACCTCCTGGGAGGCGGTGGAACGCGCCGGACTCGACCCGGCGGCCCTGCGCGGCGACCGGGTCGGCGTCTTCGTCGGCGCCACCGCCCAGGAGTACGGCCCCCGGATGCACGAGCCGACCGACGGCTTCGACGGCTACCTGCTGACCGGCACCACCCCCAGCGTCGCCTCCGGCCGCATCGCCTACACCCTCGGCCTGGAAGGGCCGGCCGTCACCGTCGACACCGCCTGCTCCTCCTCACTCGTCGCCGTACACCTCGCCGCCCGGGCACTCGGCAGCGGCGAGTGCACCCTCGCCCTGGCCGGCGGGGCGACCGTGATGGCCGGCCCCGGCATGTTCGTCGAGTTCAGCCGCCAGCGCGGGCTCGCACCCGACGGGCGGTGCAAGCCCTTCTCCGCGGACGCCGACGGCACGGCCTGGGCCGAGGGCGTGGGCATGGTGCTGCTGGAACGCCTGAGCGACGCCCGCGACAACGGCCACCCGGTGCTCGCCGTCATCCGCGGCTCCGCCATCAACCAGGACGGTGCCAGCAACGGGCTGAGCGCCCCCAACGGCCGCGCCCAGCAGCGCGTCATCCGCACCGCGCTGGCCGCGGCCGGACTCACCCCCGCCGACGTGGACGCCGTCGAGGCACACGGCACCGGCACACCGCTCGGCGACCCCGTCGAAGCCCAGGCACTGCTCGCCACCTACGGCCAGGACCGCCCCAAGGGCCGGCCACTGCTGCTGGGATCACTGAAGTCCAACATCGGCCACGCCCAGGCCGCCGCGGGCGTCGCCGGGCTCATCAAGACGGTGATGGCCCTCCGGCACGGCGTACTGCCCAAGACCCTGCACCTGCGGGAGCCCTCACCCCACATCGACTGGACCACCGGCGCCCTCGCCCCGCTCACCGAGACCACCCCCTGGCCCGCACTGGACCGGCCCCGTCGAGCCGCCGTCTCCTCCTTCGGGATCAGCGGCACCAACGCCCACCTCATCCTGGAGCAGGCCGCACCC
>NZ_SRID01000548.1 GCF_004684805.1 Streptomyces palmae | reverse complement strand
GGACCGGGGCGAAGCCCGGGGCGCCTCAGCCGAAGAAGACCCCGGCCTCCGCGTACAACCCCGGATCCACCGTCTTCAGCTTCGCCGTCGCCGCCGCCAGCGGCACCCGCACCACCTGGGTGCCGCGCAGGGCCACCATGGTCCCGAAGTCCCCGTCCCGTACCGCGTCGATGGCGTGCAGTCCGAAGCGGGTGGCCAGCCAGCGGTCGAAGGCGCTGGGGGTGCCGCCGCGCTGGACGTGCCCCAGCACGGTGGTACGGGCCTCCTTGCCGGTGCGCCGTTCGATCTCCTTGGCCAGCCACTCGCCGACCCCGGAGAGCCGGACATGGCCGAAGGAGTCCAGCGAGGAGTCCTTGAGCACCGCGTCGCCGTCCTTGGGCATGGCGCCCTCGGCGACCACCACGATGGGGGCGTACCGGATCTTGAAGCGGGATTCGACCCAGCCGCAGATCTGGTCGATGTCGAAGCGCTGCTCGGGGATGAGGATGGCGTTGGCGCCGCCGGCCAGCCCGGCGTGCAGGGCGATCCACCCGGCGTGGCGACCCATCACCTCGACCACCAGCACCCGCATATGGGACTCGGCGGTGGTGTGCAGTCGGTCGATGGCCTCGGTGGCGATGTTGACGGCGGTGTCGAAGCCGAAGGTGTAGTCGGTGGCGGACAGGTCGTTGTCGATGGTCTTGGGTACGCCGACGCAGCGGATGCCGTACTCGTCGCCGAGCCGGGCGGCGACGCCGAGGGTGTCCTCGCCGCCGATCGCGATCAGCGCGTCCACCTCGTACTTGTCCAGGTTCTCCCGGATCCGCCGGACGCCGTTCTCCGCGCTGAACGGGTTGGTCCGGGAGGAGCCCAGGATGGTGCCGCCGCGCGGCAGGATGCCGCGCACCGCGGGGATGTCCAGGGGCACCGTCACGCCCTCCAGGGGGCCGCGCCAGCCGTCCCGGAAGCCGGTGAAGTCGTAGCCGTACTCCTGCACGCCCTTGCGCACGGCGGCGCGGATGACGGCGTTGAGCCCGGGGCAGTCGCCGCCGCCGGTGAGCACTGCGACCCGCATCGCATCTTCCCTTCTCCGTGAGCCGATGGTGAGTCGGTCCTGAGCCGGCCGGGAGGCGGCCGACACGGAGGGCAACGCTAAGGGGTGATCCGAGTCACATCATCGCGCCGGAAAACGAACTGGGCCGGGTGCGGCGGGAGTTGGCCGCCGGGGTTCACCCGGAAGAGTCGAGGCCCCGCTCGATGGCGTACCGCACCAGCTCCACCCGGTTGTGCAACTGGAGCTTGCCGAGGGTGTTCTGCACATGGTTCTGCACAGTGCGGTGCGAGATGACCAGCCGCTCGGCGATCTGCTTGTACGACAGACCCTTGGCCACCAGTCGGAGCACCTGGGTCTCCCGGTCGGTGAGCTGGGGGGCGGCCGGCTCGCCGGAGGCGGCGGGGGCCGGTTCGCCGGCCAGCCTCCGGTACTCGCCGAGCACCAGCCCGGCCAGGCCCGGGGTGAACACCGCGTCCCCGTCCGCCGTCCTGCGCACCGCGTCCAGCAGGTCCTCGGTACTGGCCGACTTCAGCAGATAGCCGGAGGCACCGGACTTCACCGCCTCCAGCACATCGGCGTGCTCGCCGCTGGCGGAGAGCACCAGCACCCGCAGCCGGGAGTCGGCGCCGACCAGCTCCTTGCAGACCTGCACCCCCGGCAGGCCGGGCAGATTGAGGTCGAGCACCAGCACATCGGGCTCCGCGGCCCGGGCCCGGCGCACCGCCTGCGGGCCGTCGCCCGCGGTGGCCACCACCTCGAACCCGGCCTCGGCCAGGTCGCGGGCGACCGCGTCCCGCCACATCGGGTGGTCGTCGACCACCATGACCCTGACGGCCGCCTCGGCCCGGTCGTCCGCCGCCCCGCTCATACCGTCGCCTTCCCACCCCGTGGAACCGTCAGTTCGACCTCGGTGCCCTGCCCGGGCGCCGAGAACCACTCGGCGTCGCCGCCGAGGTCGCGCAACCGCCCGCGGATCGACAGGGCGACCCCCAACCGCCCCTCCCGCTCGGCCTCCGCCAGCCTGCCTTCCGGGATGCCGGGCCCGTCGTCGCGGACCGTCACCGTCACCGCGGCCGGCTCGTCCTCCACCAGGATCCACACCCTGGCCTGCTCCCCCGCGTGCGCCCACACATTGTCCAGGGCCGCGCCGACGGCCGCCGCCAACTCTGTCGCGGCACCCGCCGCCAGCAGCACCGGAGCGCCCGGCTCCGCCAGGCTGACCCGCGACCCGGCGTGCGGGGCGAGCAGCGCCCGCAGATCGCAGGGCGCCCCGGGGTCGGCGGAAGGCTCCGGGAGCGGGCCGTCGGCCGCGCCCACAGGCAGCGGATCCGGTACCCGCTCCGGGTCCGCCTCGGCGGCACTCCGCTGCCGCCCCACCAGCCCACTGGAGACCAGGGTGCGCAGGGCGATCTCCTGCTCCCCGGCCATCCGGCCGAGTTCGGCCGCCTCGCCGCCGATCGCGGCACCGCGCCGCTGCACCATGGCCAGCACCTGGAGCACGCTGTCGTGGATGTCCCGGGCCAGCCGCTCCCGCTCCCGGGTGGCGGCCTCGATCTGCAGCGCGCGGGCCAGCGTCCGCTCACTGGCGCGGGCCACCTCCACCACGTAGCCGATCGTCACCCCGGCCACCCAGACCAGCACCACCGAGCGCACCACGCCCTGGGCGAAGCCGCCGCGCTGCACGATGTTGGCGACCGCCACCACCGTCGCGGCCCAGGCCGCCCAGCGCCAGCCGCCCTTGACGGCGAAGCCCAGCACCGCGCCCGCGGTCCAGATCGACGGCAGGGTGGCCACCCCCGCGGCGTTCCGCTCGGCGGTGTACGCGAGCGGGGTGAGCAGTATCCCGACGAGCGCCACGGCGAGGTCGGCGATGAGGAAGCGGCGGGTGCAGCGCTCGGCGGAGGCCGGAACGCGCACCGTGGCGAGCGTCCACCCGGTCAGCACCAGCATGTACGCGGCGGCGACCAGCGGACGGTCGTAGGTGTCCCAGGCCTCCACGAACAGCCCGATGGCGTACAGCAGGGTGAGCACCCGGTACCCGGCGAGCGCCTTCCACAGCGGCTGCTCCACGGACATGCGGACGACCTTCGCGGGCTTCGGTTCCCGCACCATCGCTCCCCCCGAGGACCCCTCCCGAGGCCCCTGCCACCCGCTGTCCGG
>NZ_SRID01000547.1 GCF_004684805.1 Streptomyces palmae | reverse complement strand
CCCCTCCCGGCGCGCCGTCCTGGGCACCACCGCAGGAGCGCTGCTGGCCACCGCCGCGATCCCGGACGCCCGGGCCGCCACGCCCGTGAGCCGGGGCCCCCGCCCGGCCGGTGTGCCACCGCTGGACACCGCGGCGCTTCAGGCCGCCATCGACGATCTGGAACACCCCCCGACCACCGCGGCCCAGCTGCACATCGCGGGTTCGGCGGGCCACTGGTACGGCTCCTCGGGCGTGGCGGACCTGGACAGCGGCCGCCCGGTGCGGGCCGGCGACCAGGTCCGTATCGGCTCCATCACCAAGATGTTCGTGGCCACCGTGGTGCTCCAACTGGTCGCCGAGGACCGGGTGCGGCTGGACACGCCCGTGCAGCGGGTACTCCCCCGGCTGCTGCCCGCGGGCTTCGCCCCCATCACCGTCACCCAGCTGCTCAACCACACCTCCGGACTGCCGCACGGGCGTGGCTGGCCGGAGGTCACCACCCCGGAGCAGGTCTTCGAGCACCGCTTCGACCGCTGGACGCCGGAGCGGATCGTGGACACCGTCCGGTACGCCACCGAGCTGGCGTACGAGCCCGGCACCCGGCAGGAGTACCTGGGCATCAACTACGTACTGCTGGCGCTGCTGATCGAGCGGCTGACCGGCCGCCCGTACGGGGAGGAGATCGCCGCGCGGATCCTGCGCCCGCTGCGGCTGCACGACACCTCGGTGCCCGGTCACCGGCGCACCCTGCGCGGCCCGCAGGTGCGGGGGTATCTGCGGATGTCCGACGGCCGGCTGCGGGACATCACCGAGATCGACCCCTCGGACGCCTGGGGCGAGGGGGAGATGATCTCCAGTACGCCGGATCTGCTGCGCTTCCAGCGGGCGCTGTGCTCCGGCAGGCTGCTGCCCGGGCGGCTGCTGCGGGAGATGTTCCGGATGCCGCCCCCCGAGGTGACGATGGTGGACGGCAGCCCGGCCCGGTACAGCAGCGGACTCCAGACGATCACGATCAACGGAGTGCGGTTCTGGGGCAAGTCCGGTGAGCAGTACGGCTACTGCTCGGTGCTGCTGTTCACCGAGCGGCAGGAGCTGCGGGCGGTGCTCTCCTTCACTCCCCAGCGGCGCGACCGCACCCAGGAGCAGATGCAGCTCAGGGTCGCCAACGCCCTCACCGGGGGCGCCGACGCCGGCTCCGCCCGCTGAACGGAGCGGTGCGGGAGCGGTGCGACCGCCGTCCGGCGCGGCTGGACGGCGGTCGACCGGGCGGCGTCAGTCGGCGAGGTTCACCGAACGGGCCGAGGTGGCGCCGATCTCGTCGGAGATCTCCGTCAGCACCTGGCTCGGAATGGTGTCGTCCACGGTGAGCGCGACCATGGCCGCACCGCCCGCCGCGGCCCGCGAGACCTGCATCCCGGCGATGTTGATACCGGCCTCGCCGAGGATCCGGCCGATGGTGCCGACCACACCGGGCTTGTCCGTGTAGTGGAAGAAGGCCATGTGGTCGGCGAGCGCCAGATCCACGTCGTACTCGCCGACCGCGACGATCTTCTGGACGTGCTTGGGGCCCGCCAGGGTGCCGGAGACGGCGACCTCGCCACCGCCGGACAGCGTGCCGCGCACGGTCACCACATTGCGGTGCTCGGAGGACTCCGAGCTGGTGGTGAGCCGCACCTCGACACCGCGCTCCTGGGCGAACAGCGGCGCGTTCACATAGGAGACGGTCTCGTCCACGGTGTCCTCGAAGACACCCTTGAGCGCGGAGAGTTCCAGCACCTTCACATCGTGCTGGGTGATCTCGCCGTACACCTCGACATCGAGCCGCACCGCGACCTCGCCCGCCAGCGCGGTGAAGATCCGGCCCAGCTTCTCGGCCAGCGGCAGCCCCGGCCGCACGTCCTCGGCGATCACTCCGCCCTGGACGTTGACCGCGTCCGGCACCAGCTCGCCGGCGAGCGCCAGCCGCACCGACTTGGCGACCGCGATGCCCGCCTTCTCCTGCGCCTCTCCGGTGGAGGCGCCCAGGTGCGGGGTGGCCACCACGCTGTCGAACTCGAAGAGCGGGGAGTCGGTGCACGGCTCCTTGCTGAACACGTCCAGCCCGGCGGCGGCCACCCGGCCCTCCTTGAGCGCGCTGGCCAGCGCGGCCTCGTCCACGATCCCGCCGCGCGCGGCGTTGACGATGCGCACCTCCGGCTTGACCTTGCGCAGCGCCTCCTCGCCGATCAGCCCCATGGTCTCCGGGGTCTTGGGCAGGTGCACGGTGATGAAGTCGGAGACTTCCAGCAGCTCGTCCAGGGTGAGCAGCTTGACCCCCATCTGGGCGGCCCGGGCGGCCTGCACATAGGGGTCGTAGGCGACGATCTTCATCCCGAAGGCGGACATCCGCTGGGCCACCAGCACGCCGATCCGGCCGAGGCCCACCACGCCGAGGGTCTTCTCGCTCAGCTCGACGCCGGTGTACTTGCTCCGCTTCCACTCGCCGCCCTTCAGCGAGGCGTTGGCCTGCGGGATGTTCCGCGCGGTGGCGATCAGCAGGCCGCAGGCCAGCTCGGCGGCGGTGACGATGTTGGAGGTCGGCGCGTTGACCACCATCACACCGGCCTTGGTGGCGGCGGCCACGTCCACGTTGTCCAGGCCGACGCCCGCCCGGGCGATGACCTTGAGTTTGCGTGCCGCGGCGATCGCCTCGGCGTCCACCTTGGTGGCGCTGCGCACCAGGATGGCCTCCACGTCGGCGATGGCCGGGATCAGCTCGGCGCGGTCGGCGCCGTTGCAGGTCCGGATCTCGAAGTCCGGCCCGAGCGCGTCGACGGTGGCCGGCGACAGCTCTTCCGCGATGAGTACGACGGGTTTGCTGGACGAAGCAGTGCTCACAGGTCTCAGTCCTTAACTGTCCTGGTGGCTCCTCCCGGGCCCGGGGCCGCGGAGGGAGGACGGCCGTCCCGACGGCCGAAGGCGGTGAAGGAGGCAGCCGCGTGGAAGACGCACGACGCTGTGAGCCTGAACGCGCTTGTGGGGAGCAGTGTAGTGGCGCGCGGCGCGGAGTCTTGTGCCGGTCCGGCACTGTCACCCGCACGTGGCCGGCCGCCCCGGCGATGGGGGTGGCCTGTCTCTTATACACACTGACGCTGCCGACGATCGCATA
>NZ_SRID01000546.1 GCF_004684805.1 Streptomyces palmae | reverse complement strand
GGGTGGGCCGGGCGCGGCGCCGGAGGAGGATCCGGCCGCCTGCCGGGGCGTGGCCGGGCGTTCCTCCTCCCACTCCAGGAAGGCCTGGCACGAGGCGCAGAACTGCGCCCCCGCGATATTGCGGTGTCCGCAGTCGGGACAGGTCATGTCGGGTCCGCCTCCTCCCCCGAGGGCACGATCTCCAGTTGGTAGGCGACATGGGCGGGCACTTCCGCCGCGAGCAGCTTCTCCAGCCGGGCGCGGTCGACCCGGCGGGGATCGGGCACCCGCAGCAGCACCGCCACCCAGGGGCGGGCCGAGCCGGGCAGTTCGGCGCCAGGGGTGGCCGACCAGGCCGTGCCACCGCTCTCGCTGATCTCCGGTTCGTACCCCGACTCCACCCAGATGGCGGCGGCCAGTCCCTGCCGGGTGCCGCGCTGCCGGTGCCGGGTCACGGCCCCGGCGACCACCGCGCGCCGCTGGGTGTCCGGCCGCTCCTCGTCCACCTCCACCGCGACCCACTGCGCCATCCAGGTCAGGAAGTCCTCGGGCGCGGTGCGCGGGTGGAGATGGGCGGGCAGGTTGTCGAGGGTGAGCAGGAGCGGTGCCAGTACCTCGTCCAGGGCGCCCAGGAAGCGTTCGAGGAAGTCCTGTTCGAGGTAGACGGCCGGCATCTGGTGCAGCAGCGGCAGCGGGTTGGGCAGGCCGGGGATGGTGCCGCGCATCTACGCCTCCCTCACCCGGAGCTGGTGTTCGTAGGAGAAGACCAGGGCGTGCCGATCGAGGGTGATCTTGGTGGTGGCCTCGGCGCGCTCGCCGGTCAGCGGGTCGGCCGGGAACAGCCGTACGTCCTCCACCAGGTCGACGCCGGGCACCTGCTGGAGCACCGCGAACACCTCACCGGAGTGGATGGGGCGCCCGAACGGCCAGCCCTGGCGCTCGGGGCCGCCGGTGAGCGGGTTGAAGTAGCCGTACAGGGCGGTGAGCGCGGCATCCCGCAGCCGGTCGGCGCGCACCCCGCGGGCCCCCTGCACCGAGGCCACCACGGTGACGCCCTGGTAGTACGGCGGCTCCACCACCAGGCGGTTGCCGATCGGACGCCGCTCGTCCAGGTAGGAGGCGATCTGGGTGAGGGTGTCCTGAGGCGGGATGAGTTCGTCGAACTGGATCCTGCCCTGGGCGTCGCTGCGGCCGGCGGGCACCACCAGCAGCCGTACGCCGTTGGCCAGTTGGCCCGACTCGCCGGCGGTGCGGACGTCGCCGGCCGGGACGCAGGCCACCCGGGCGGCGTCCGGGGCGACCTCGCGGGCGAGTTGCTCGTAGTCGTGCGGGACGACGGCCCGGTGCAGGGTGCGCAGGGTCATCGGGCCGCGCACCCGCGCGTTCTCCACGCTCTCGCCGTCGACACCGCCGAGGGCCGGCCGGCGGTTCTCCACCCGGGCGACGAACGGCAGTGAGCTGCGCAGCACCCGCAGCGCGCCGCGGGCCACGTTGCCCCGGTGTCCGCCGCCGGTGCGATAGGCGCGCACCCGGATCCGGCAGCCCTTGGGCGGCACCGCGCCGTACAGCCGCAGGGAGCCGTCGCGTTCCCGTACCGCCGGGCCGAAGTCCACCTGCCCGGAGTTGGGGTCCAAGGTGATGTGGCGGTCGTTGGCGGTGGAGTGGGCGAAGTTGTCGACCCGCTGCCACTCCACCCACCCGGTGCTCTCGGCGACCTCCACCGTGAACGGCTCCTCGCCCGGCACCACGGGGGGCCGGGCGATCCGGAAGCCCTGCCCGGGCACGCCCTCGGAGACTCCCAGGAGTTCCGCCCGGACGGTCTCGGCGTGCGCGGCCTCCACGGTGCCGCCGATGGTGAAGGCGGTGATCTGCCGGACCGTCGGCGAGGCGATGTAGGTGGGCTGGTCGGGGGCGGCCTCCACCAGCCGGCAGCGCAGCCAGCCGCCGGAGTGCCGGGCCACCATGGAGGCGGCGTGCCCGGCGGGCATGTGCAGGATGACCTCGCCGGGCTTGTTGAACCCGCCGGTGTCGTCCTTCTCGACCTCGCAGGGCTCCCAGGTGGCGCCGTCCCATGCCTCCCACAGCAGCGGGGGGCGGCGGGGGTCCACGCCCACGCCCTCCACCCGGCAGTCCAGCCGCAGCACCAGCGCGCAGTGGGGCACCGGGTTGGAGAGCCCGATGTAGAGGCAGTCGCCCGGTTGCGGGGAGGTGGAGAAGCAGGGCACGTCACGGCCCAGGGCCAGCTCCTCGGAGCGGTCGGTGGCGTTGCCGACGGCCGGCCAGGTCGCCATGTACTCGCGGGAGCAGGGCACCACCGACAGGTCCTGGCCGGTGGTGAAGACCACCGACTCCTCGGTTTCGGTGCGCACCGTGGCGATCTCGGTGCCGGCCCTGATCGGCACCGGTTCGGGCTGCGGGGCGGACAGCCAGAAGGTGACCTCGGTGCGGGCCGCCGTGGGCGGGTACAGCCGTACGCCAATCAGGTCGAGGAAGGCCAGGTAGTTCTTGTCGGGCACCCGGTTCAGCCGGTAGACGAGCTGGTCGACCATGGTGGCGAACGCCTCGATCAGGGTGACGCCCGGGTCGGAGACGTTGTGGTCGGTCCACTCCGGGCAGCGCTGCTGCACCAGCCGCTTGGCCTCGTCGACCAGGGCCTGGAACCGCCGGTCGTCCAGGTTGGGGCTGGGGAGCGTCATGTGCCCTCCTCGTGCTGGGGGATCACATAGAAGGGGAAGACCAGGTTGCGGGGGTCGTTGGTGCCGCGCAGCGCGTAGCTGATGTCGATGTACAGGACGCCGTCGTCCGCCTCGTCGAACCGCACGATGACGTCCGCCACCTCGATGCGCGGTTCCCACCGCTCCAGCGACAGCCGCACCTCGTAGGCGAGCTGCCCGGCGGTGCCGGCGTCGGCGGGGGCGAAGACGTACTCCCCCAGCGCGCAGCCGAACTCGGGGCGCATCGGCCGCTCGCCCGGCGAGGTGCCCAGGATCAGCCGGATGGACTCCTCGATCTCCCGCTCGCCGCGGACCAGGGCGATGCTGCCGGTGGCGTCGGTGCGGGGCGGGAAGGCCCAGCCCGCGCCGACGAACTGCTGTGCCACGCTCAGCCTCCGATCAGCACGGTCGGGCAGCCGGTGACGATCGGCGCGCCGCAGCCCGCCATGTCCCCGACACGGGCGGCCGGTCTGCCGCCGATCAGCACGCTGGTGCTGCCGGGCGGGGCGATCGGGGCCGGCAGCACCAGCGTGCTGA
>NZ_SRID01000545.1 GCF_004684805.1 Streptomyces palmae | reverse complement strand
CGCCCCGGCCGCCCCGCCCTCCGACCCGACGGAGCACCGCCCCGCTCTGCGCAAGCGGTTGGTCCCCTACTGGCTGCTGCTCCCCGGCATCCTGTGGCTGCTGGTCTTCTTCGTCGCCCCGCTGGTGTACCAGGCGTCCACCTCGCTGCAGACCGGCTCCCTCGAAGAGGGCTTCACGGTCACCTGGCACTGGTCGACATACAGCGACGCGCTCACCGAGTACTACCCGCAGTTCCTGATCTCGGTGCTGTACGCGGCCACCGCCACCGCACTCTGCCTGCTGCTGGGCTACCCCCTGGCGTACCTCATCGCCTTCAAGGCCGGCCGCTGGCGGAACCTGCTGATGATCCTGGTCATCGCACCCTTCTTCACCAGCTTCCTGATCCGCACCCTCGCCTGGAAGACCATCCTGTCCGACAGCGGCAGCGTGGTCTCCACCCTCAACTCGCTGGGCATCCTGGACGTCACCAGCGCGCTCGGCATCACCGAGGGGGAGCGCGTCCTGGCCACCCCGCTGGCCGTGGTCTGCGGACTCACCTACAACTTCCTGCCCTTCATGATCCTTCCGCTCTACACCTCCCTGGAGCGCATCGACGGCAGGCTGCACGAGGCCGCGCGGGACCTCTACGCCCGCCCCTTCACCACCTTCCGCAAGGTGACCTTCCCGCTGTCGATGCCCGGTGTGGTCGCCGGCACCCTGCTCACCTTCATCCCGGCCACCGGCGACTACATCAACGCCGAACTCCTCGGCTCCACGGACCAGAAGATGGTCGGCAACGTCATCCAGTCGCAGTTCCTGCGGGTGCTGGACTACCCGACGGCCGCCGCGCTGTCCTTCATCCTCATGGCGGCCATCCTCGCCATGGTCACCATGTACATCCGCAAGTCCGGGACGGAGGACCTCGTCTGATGCGCGCGCTCACCCAGTGGCTGCGGCGGAACCTGGTGGCCATCGCGGGCCTGGCCACCCTGGCCTACCTCATCGTGCCCAACGTGGTGGTCCTGGTCTTCTCCTTCAACAAGCCCAACGGCCGCTTCAACTACACCTGGCAGCGGTTCTCCACCGAGGCATGGACCGACCCCTGCGGCGTCGCCGACCTGTGCGGCTCGCTCGCCCTCAGCCTGGAGATCGCGCTCTGGGCCACCCTGGGCGCCACCGTGCTGGGCACCCTCATCGCCTTCGCCCTGGCCCGCCACCGGTTCCGCGCCCGCGGCGCCGTCAGCAGCCTGATCTTCCTGCCGATGGCCATGCCCGAGGTGGTGATGGCCGCCTCGCTGGCCACCCTCTTCCTCAACATGGGCGTCGACTTCGGCTTCTGGACCATCCTCATCGCGCACATCATGTTCTGCCTGAGCTTCGTGGTGACGGCCGTCAAGGCCCGCGTACTGAGCATGGATCCCCGGCTGGAACAGGCCGCACAGGACCTCTACGCCTCCCCGGCCCAGACCTTCCTGCGCGTCACCCTGCCCATCGCCGCCCCCGGCATAGCCGCCGGCGCGCTGCTCTCCTTCGCGCTGTCCTTCGACGACTTCATCATCACCAACTTCAACGCCGGATCGACCGTGACCTTCCCCATGTTCGTCTGGGGCTCGGCGCAGCGCGGCACCCCGGTCCAGGTCAACGTGATCGGTACGGCCATGTTCGCCATCGCCGTGCTGTGCGTGCTCGTCGGCCAACTGGCCGGCTCCCGCCGCAAGAAGAGCTGAGCGGTCGAGGCCGCGGCGGCCGGCCCGCCGTTCCCAGGGCGCCGTGCGCTCCTCCGGCGTCCCCCACGGGCACCCGGCCGCACCGTTACGGGCTCGGCGGCCCCGTGCCGGGATGCGTGAGGGTGCCCTCTCGCGCTCCGGGGCGCACCACCTGGCGTGGACGCACCCCGCCGCACTACCAGTCGGGAGACCGACCCGGGTAAGAATCCCCGCCGTGCCCCGTCCCCTCACCTTGACGGCCCCGTCGACCGGACGGGGCCATGCGAGGGAGTGGAGGGGCGCGATGAACGGCGCACCGGCAGGGAACGCGGTGGACTGGCTGGTCTCGGCGGCAGAGGACCCCGTGGCCTGCAGGCGGGCGTGGGAGCGCGACCCCCTGGGGATCGCGCTGCTGCCCGCCGGCCGGCTGTGGGACGTACTGATCCTGTCCGGCGCCCTCGGGGGCACCACCCTGGAGGCGCTGCACCGGAAGACCGACCGGCCCGGCCCCGTGCTCGGCGACTTCCAGGACACCCGGGTGGGTTTCTTCGTACCGGCGGGCACCGCGGCCCGCCGCACCGAACCCGGGTCCGTCCCGCGGGGCGCCGGGCCCCGCACCGTCGTCCGGGGCGCCGGCCCCGGCGCCTGGGTCGCGGTGCCGTACCCCGGCCGGCCCGCCGGCGGAGTGCGCTGGCTGGTGCCCCCGGACGGCTCCGGCCACCTCACCGACCCCGCCGTGCTGGACGCGGCCATGGCGGAGGCCGCACTCCGGCTTGACCGCGGCGAGGTCCCGCCACCCGGCTACTGACCGCCTCGCGGTCCCGGCCGCTCGGCCTCCGGGGCGGGGTGCGGCAGCCGCCGGCAGAGCAGCGACAGCCCGAGCAGCAGCACCCCGGACAGGCACCAGCTGCCCAGCACATCCAGCGGCCAGTGGTAGCCGCGCACCACCAGGCCCAACCCCACGCCGGCGTTCAGCAGTACCAGCGCCAGGCGCACCGCGACGGACGGACGGCGGGCGGGGCGGCGAGAGCGCGCGGCGGCACACCGCAGGAGCAGGGCCGCCGCTCCGTAGGCGACGGCGGCCGTGGCGGTGTGCCCGGACGGATAGAAGCCGTCGGTTCCGGCCAGCGGTCCCGGCGGTGCCGGGCGGTCGATCAGGGCCTTCACCGGGGCGATGGCCGCGGGCACCGCCGCCATGGCCACCGCGCCGGCCAGCGGTACGCCCCACCACCAGCGGGCCCCGGTCCGCCACAGTCGCCATCCCGCGTATCCGACCGCCAGGGCGAGGACGGGCAGGGCGACGGCCAGGCCACCGAGATCGGCGAGGAACTCGGCGAGTGGCGCGGGCAGCAGCTGCCCTCGGGCGCCCCGTCCGACCCGCTCGTCCAGGCGGCGCAGCGGACCGTCCGCCGCCACCTGCCAGGTGACCAGCGCGAATCCCAGAACACAGAGAGTGAGGAGGAATGCCGGCGGCCCCGGAACAGGGGGGGTGGCTCCGGGGCCGCCGAGGCGATCGGTGCCCCGCGCGCCCCGGGGGGTTTGGGG
>NZ_SRID01000544.1 GCF_004684805.1 Streptomyces palmae | reverse complement strand
GCAGCACCCCCTCCAACGACCACTCCACGAACGGCGCCAGCGCCCGCTCGCACTCCCCCATCGCCTCACCGAAGACCGGGCTGGAGTCCAGCAACTCCACCGCCATCCCCGCCCACTGCGACCCCTGACCCGGGAAGACCAGCACGGTGTCGCCGGGGCCGGTGTCGCGGCCGGTGACCACCTGGGGGGAGCCCGCCTCCTCGCCGGCCGCCAGGGCGCGCAGGCCCGCCAGGAGTTCCTCGCGGTCGCCGCCGACCACCACGGCGCGCTGCTCCAGCACGGCACGCGAGGTGACCAGGGAGCGGCCCAGGTCGGCCGGGTCCACCTCGGGGTGGGCGAGGACGTAGCCGGCCAGCCGGTCGGCCTGGGCGCGCAGGGACCGCTCGTCGCGGGCCGAGACCAGCCAGGGCACCATCGCGGGGGCGGTGGGCGTGCCGCCCTCGGGGCCGCCCTCGGCCACTTCCTCGACGGGCGCCTGTTCGAGGATCACATGGGCGTTGGTGCCGCTGGCGCCGAAGGAGGAGATGCCGGCCCGGCGCTCCCGGCCGGTGTCCGGCCAGTCCTGGGCCTCGGTCAGCAGTTCCACCGCGCCCGCGGACCAGTCCACGTGGGGGGTGGGCTCGTCGATGTGCAGGGACTTGGGCAGCGTGCCGTGCCGGAGGGCCATCACCATCTTGATGACGCCGGCCACACCGGCGGCGGCCTGGGTGTGCCCGATGTTGGACTTCACCGAGCCCAGCCACAGCGGACGGTCCGCGGGGCGCCCCTGTCCGTAGGTGGCCAGCAGCGCCTGCGCTTCGATGGGATCGCCCAGCGAGGTGCCGGTGCCGTGCGCCTCGACCGCGTCGACGTCGGCCGCCGAGAGCCGGGCGCTGGACAGCGCGTCCCAGATCACCCGCTGCTGGGAGGGTCCGTTGGGGGCGGTCAGGCCGTTGGAGGCGCCGTCCTGGTTGACCGCCGAGCCGCGGACCACGGCCAGCACCCGGTGGCCGTTGCGGCGGGCGTCGGAGAGCCGCTCCAGCACCAGCATGCCGACGCCCTCGCCCCAACCGGTGCCGTCGGCGCCGGCCGAGAACGCCTTGCAGCGGCCGTCCGGGGCCAGTCCCCGCTGCCGGGCGAACTCCACGAACATCCCCGGCGAGGCCATCACCGCCGCGCCGCCGGCCAGGGCCATCGAGCACTCGCCGCGCCGCAGCGACTGGCAGGCCAGGTGCAGGGTCACCAGCGAGGAGGAGCAGGCGGTGTCCACCGTGACGGCCGGCCCTTCCAGGCCGAACACATAGGACACCCGGCCCGAGAGCACGCTGGCGGCGCCGCCGGTGAGCAGATAGCCCTCGAAGTTCTCGGTGGCCCGCTGGACCAGGGCGGCGTACTCCTGGTGCCCGGTGCCCACGAAGACACCGGTCTTGCTGCCGCGGCGGGCCCCGGGGTCGATCCCGGCCCGTTCGAAGGCCTCCCAGGTCACCTCCAGCAGCAGCCGCTGCTGGGGGTCCATGGACAGGGCCTCGCGGGGGCCGATGCCGAAGAACCCGGGA
This sequence comes from Streptomyces palmae, assembly GCF_004684805.1. Taxonomy (GTDB): domain Bacteria; phylum Actinomycetota; class Actinomycetes; order Streptomycetales; family Streptomycetaceae; genus Streptomyces; species Streptomyces palmae. The sequence goes on along the minus strand of NZ_SRID01000544.1, from coordinate 1,717 downwards.
TCGAAGCGGCCCGCGTCGTGGACGAAGCCGCCCTCCCGCCCGTAGGTGGTACCGGGGTGGTCGGGGTCCGGGTGGTAGAGGTTGGCCAGGTCCCACCCCCGGTCGGTCGGGAAGTCGCCGATGGCGTCCCGGCCTTCGGCGACCAGCCGCCACAGCCCCTCCGGGTCGGCGACGCCGCCGGGGAAGCGGCACGCCATGCCGACGATCGCGACCGGTTCGCCGTCGGCCGCCTCGACTTCCTGGAGCCGCTGGCGGGTCTCGTGCAGATCGGCGGCCACCTTCTTGAGAAAGTGCCGGAGTTTTTCCTCAGTGTTGCTCACTACGACGCCACCCCTTATGGACGTGCTGCGGATCGGGATACGGGTCCCGTCCGGTCAGGAGATTCCGAGTTCCTTCTCGATGAAGTCGAAGACCTCATCGTCCGCGGCGGATTCCAGGTCGCCGGCGGTGGTGGTGTCGGCGGTGGTCGCCGTGGTGCGCTGCTCGCCCCACTGGGCGGCCAGGGCCCTCAGCCGGGTGGCGATCCGTGCCTGGTCCGGATCGTCCGGGCCGACCCCGGCGAGCGCGGCTTCGAGCCGGTCGAGTTCCTCCAGTACGGGATGGGCGGCGGGTGCTCCCTCGCGCGGCATCGCGGTGCGCAGATAGCGGGCGAGGGCGGCGGCGGTCGGGTGGTCGAAGACCAGGGTGGTGGGCAGGCGCAGCCCGGTGGCGGCGCCCAGCCGGTTGCGGAGTTCGACGGCGGTCAGCGAGTCGAAGCCGAGTTCGTCGAAGGCGCGGTCGGGGGCGACGGCCTGGGCCGTGGCGTGCCCCAGCACCTGGGCCACCTGGGTGCGTACCAGGTCCAGCAGCAGGTCCTCCTGCTTGGCCGGGGGCAGCCCGGCCAGCCTGCGCAGCAGTTGCGCGGCCTGGTCGGCGGTGCCCGCGGTGGTGGCGGCGCCGGCCGGGGCGGCGGGTGCCACCAGGCCGCGGAGCACCGGCGGCAGCTCGCCGGGCGCGGTGCGCAGCGCGGCGAGGTCGAGGCGTACCGGCAGCGGCGCGGGGTGGGCTGCGGTGAGCGCGGCGTCCAGCAGCGCCAGGCCGTCCGCGTCGCTCAGCGGGAGCACCCCGGAGCGCCGCATCCGGCGCAGCGCGGCGGCGTCCAGGCCGTCGGCCATGCCGCCCTGCCGCTCCCAGGGGCCCCAGGCCAGGGAGAGGGCGGGCAGGCCACGGGCCGCGCGGTGCTGGGCCAGGGCGTCCAGGAACAGGTTGGCCGCCGCGTAGTTGCCCTGGCCCGGGCCGCCCAGGGTGGCGGCGGCCGAGGAGAACAGCACGAACGCGGCCAGCGGCATCTCCCGGGTGAGTTCGTGCAGGTGCCAGGCGGCGTCGGCCTTGGGGGCCAGCACGGCGTCGGCCCGCTCGCAGGTCAGCTCCGAGACCACCGCGTCGTCCACCACCCCGGCGGTGTGCACCACGGCGGTGAGCGGATGGGCGGCGGGGATCTCGGCCAGTGCCTCGGTCAGCGCCTGCCGGTCGGCGGCGTCCACGGCCCGTACGGTCACCTGGGCGCCCAGGGCGGTGAGTTCGGCGCACAGGGTGTCCGCGCCCTCCGCCCGCGGTCCGCGCCGGCTGAGCAGCAGCAGGTGCCGTGCCGCGTGAGCGGTGACCAGATGGCGGGCGACCAGTCCGCCCAGGGCGCCGGTGCCGCCGGTGACCAGTACGGTGCCGTCCGGGTCGAGGG
>NZ_SRID01000543.1 GCF_004684805.1 Streptomyces palmae | reverse complement strand
GTCTCGCCGCGCACCAGCTCCAGTGCGGCCGGGGAGCGGTCGGCCTTGGTCAGGGAGTGGCCGGACTCGGCCGGGGCACCGTCGGCGCCGGCCGGGGCCTGGTCGGCCGGCGGGCAGTCCATCACCTCGAAGTAGCGGTCCGCGGCCGAGGCCGCCTCCTGGCTGAGGGCCAGCAGGAAGCCGATCGAGTCCACCGGCCAGCGCAGCGCCAACGCGGTGGAGAGGAAGGCGACCAGGGTGCCGGCCGACAGGTCGCCGTCGGCCACCTGGACCGTGCCCAGCACCAGGGCGGCGCCGATCGCCAGCTCCGGCAGCGACATGATCAACGCCCAGAGCGTGGCCAGCAGACGCGCCTTGCGGAGTTCGGTGGTGCGCAGCCGGTCGGACAGCGCGCGGAAGGCGCGGGCCTGGCTGCGGTGCTGCCCGAAGCCCTTGATGATGCGGACGCCCAGCACGCTCTCCTCGACCACGGTGGTCAGATCGCCCAACTGGTCCTGGGCGGTGCGCGCGGCCACGGAGTACCGGGACTCGAACATCGAGCAGAGCACCAGCAGCGGCAGCAGCGGGGCCAGCAGCACCAGCCCCAGCGTCCACTCCTGGGAGAGCAGGATCACGCAGCCGACCACGATGGTCGCGCCGTTGACCACCAGGAAGGTGAGCGGGAACGCCAGGAACAGGCGCACCAGCATCAGGTCGGTGGAGCCGCGGGAGAGCAACTGCCCCGAGGGCCAACGGTCGTGGAAGGAGACCGGCAGCCGCTGCAGATGCCGGTAGAGGTCCGCCCGCATGGTGGCCTCCACCCCGGCCAGCGGACGGGCCACCAGCCAGCGGCGCAGCCCGAACAGCCCCGCCTCCGCGAGGCCGAGCCCCAGCAGCAGCGCACCGCCCAGCCACACCCCGCCCGGGTCCCGGTCCGCCACCGGCCCGTCCACCATCCACTTGAGCGCCAGCGGGATCACCAGGCTGAGGCAGGACGCGACGATCGCCACCCCGCAGGCGGTGATCAGCCGGGCGCGCACCGGGCGCACATACGGCCACAGGCGCAGCAGTGAGCGCACCGTGGACCGGTCGTCGGGCGCGGGGTCCGGTATGGCGCCGGGTTCGGAGTCCTCGGCGGAGGCGGGATCGGGCTTCCGGGAGATACGAGGCGTGGCAGACATCAGCGGTGAGCCTACGATTTTTTGCTGATCGGACTCACGTGGTTTTCCTCACCGACCCGCGTCCACCAGTACTTTCAGCAGCCGCACCGAGCGCCCCGGCACCTGGATCGCGCCGCCCGCCGCCCATCGTGCGCCGGGCGCCGACGGCCGGCGGTCGCCGGTCGCGGTGTCCTCGGCCGAGGTGTCCAGCAGCGGCTGGTACCACTGGGCCCAGGGCGGCCCGGGCAGGGTGAAGCCGACCGGGTCCGGGCCGGCGTGCAGGATCAGCAGGAAGCTGTCGTCGGTGACCGGCGCGCCCCGGGCGTCCCGGTCGGGGATCTGCCGCCCGCACAGGTACATCCCGAAGGCGGCCACCGGCGCGTACCAGTCGGCCTCGGTCATCTCCGTACCGTGCGCGGTGAACCAGGCCAGATCGCGCGGCCCGCCCGGGGACCGGGCGCGGCCGGTGAAGAAGGAGCCGCGGCGCAGCACCGGATGGGCGCGGCGCAGCGCGACCAGCCGGGCGGTGAACGCGGTGAGCGCCCGCCCGGCCGGGGTGTCCGCGTCGGCCCAGTCCAGCCAGCCGATCTCGTTGTCCTGGCAGTAGGCGTTGTTGTTGCCGCCCTGGGTGCGGCCGAACTCGTCGCCGGCGAGCAGCATCGGCACCCCGGTGGACAGCAGCAGGGTGGCCAGCAGATTGCGCTGCTGGCGGGCGCGGAGCGAGATCACCCGGGGGTCGTCGGTGGGGCCCTCGGCACCGCAGTTCCAGGAGCGGTTGTCGTCACTGCCGTCCCGGTTGTCCTCGCCGTTGGCCTCGTTGTGCTTGCGGTCGTACGAGACCAGGTCGCGCAGGGTGAAGCCGTCGTGGGCGGTGACGAAGTTGACCGAGGCGTACGGCCGCCGCCCGCCCCAGCCGAACAGGTCGCTGGAGCCGGACAGCCGGTAGCCCAGGTCCCGCACGTCCGGCAGCGCGCCGCGCCAGAAGTCCCGTACGGTGTCCCGGTAGCGGTCGTTCCACTCGCTCCAGGGCTGCGGGAACCCGCCGGTCCGGTAGCCCCCGGGGCCGACGTCCCAGGGTTCGGCGATCAGCTTCACCCGGCGCAGCACCGGGTCCTGGGCGACGGCGGCCAGGAACGCCGAGCCGGCCAGGTCCACCTCCGGCGCGCCGCGGGCGAGGGCGGTGGCCAGGTCGAAGCGGAAGCCGTCCACCCCCATCTGCGTCACCCAGTAGCGCAGCGAGTCGGTGACCAGCCGCAGCACCGGGGGGCGCGCTACGTCGAGGGTGTTGCCGCAGCCGGTGTAGTCCGCGTAGCGGCGCGGGTCCTGGGCCAGCCGGTGGTAGCCGGGGTTGTCGATGCCGCGCAGCGAGAACATCGGGCCCAGCTCGCCGCCCTCGGCGGTGTGGTTGTAGACCACGTCCAGGATCACCTCGATCCCGGCCTCGTGCAGCGCCCGCACCATCGCCCGGAACTCGCCCACCTGCTGGCCGAGGGTGCCGGTGGCGGCGTATCCGGCGTGCGGGGCGAAGTAGCCCAGGGAGTTGTAGCCCCAGTGGTTGCGCAGGCCGCGGCGGAGCAGATGGTCCTCGTGCCCGAACTGGTGCACCGGCAGCAGCTCCACCGCCGTCACCCCCAGCCGGGTCAGGTGCTCCACCGCGGCGGGGTGCGCCAGCCCCGCGTAGCTGCCCCGCAACGCGGCCGGGACCCCGGGGTGGCGCCGGGTGAAGCCCCGCACATGCAGCTCGTACAGCACCGTCTCGGCCCAGGGCGTGCCCGGCCGCCGCCAGTCGCCCGCCACGCCCCCGGCCTGGTCGGGGCCGTCGCCGACCACCACCCCCTTGGGCACGTGCGGGGCCGAGTCCCGCTCGTCCCGCACCGTGTCCGCCATCTGCTGCTGCGGCCAGTCCCGCACGTGCCCGTACACCTCGGGCGGCAGCGGGCCCGCCCCCGGACCGGGCGAGCCGGGGCCGCCGAACTCCCCGTCCACCGCCCGCGCGTACGGATCGAGCAGCAGCTTCGCCGGGTTCCAGCGGGCGCCGGTCCACGGGTCCCAGCGGCCGTGCACCCGGTAGCCGTACCGCTGCCCGGGGAGGACACCGGGCAGGAAGCCGTGCCAGATCTGCTCGGTGCACTCGGTCAGCGGACGCCGGGTCTCCTGGCCCAGGTCGTCGAAGAGGCACAGCTCCACCGCCTCCGCCCCGCCCGCCCACAGCGCGAAGCC
>NZ_SRID01000542.1 GCF_004684805.1 Streptomyces palmae | reverse complement strand
CCCGTCACCCACCTCCGCCCTACTGCGGGACAGCCGGCTCGTGCGACATCTGTGTCCGGTCGCCCCCCGCGTGAAGTCCGGAACAGAGCAGGTCGAAGGCCTGAACTGCCACGCGGGCGACGGTGTCGCGGGCCGGCGCGGGTGGTTCGCCGGACATGATGCGTCGCTGCAGCTCGCGTAGAGCTGCGCGATGCGTTCCCGCGATGGCACCCGCGACGAGCAGCGGGAGTGGATCGTCGGTATCGCCAGGCGTGGCACTCAACGGATGTTCGGCCAGAGCGGTCGCCAGAGCCGCCTCGACGCGCTCGCCGATCTCGCGTTCGCGAGCCCGCAGGGCCGGGCTGTCCCGGATGGTCCGCCAGAACGCGGGCGCACCGGGCTGGAGCCCGAGCATCGGGTGGTCCTGCCGCAGGGCGGACAGCAGGTCGTCGCGGACGGCCGCGACCGGACAGGTGCCCGGCGCCCGGTCGCGCACCAGGGCGGCGAGGTGGTTCTCGACCTCGGCCTGGCGGTCGAAGAACAGGTCTTCCTTGGTGGGGAAGTAGTTGAACACGGTGTTGGTGGACACACCCGCGTGCCGTGCCACCTCCGCGACCGTGACCTGGTCGAAGCCGTGCTCCAGGAACAACCCCAGGGCAGCGTCGGCGATCGCCGTACGGGTCTGCTGCTTCTTGATCTCTCGAAGGCCCATGGACCGCATGCTAGTGTCACCACAAATTTGGCGTGACACCAAGATTTTTTGGGGGCGGGCATGACCATGACCTTCGGCATCTATCCCGGCGGTCTCCTGGGCGACGACCAGGGCATCGTTCATCCGGTCCGCCCGGACGCGCCGGACCGCATCATCGAGGCCCTCGACGAACTGCAGGGCGAGGCGGACACGCTGGCGGTACGCGCCTACCGCTCGTACGCCGCCGTCGCGACACCGCAGACGCAGCCCACACCCGCCGACCCGCACGCCTACCTTCAGCGCGGCCGCACCCTGGACCTCGTGCTGCAGTTCCGTGAGCCGTCCGGCGAACTGGACGGGTGGCTCGAGTTCGTTCGCGAGGCCATCCGGACGGCCGGACCGCAGCTGGCGTCGGTCCAGATCTGCGAGGAGCCCAATCTCAACCTCCCGTCCGTCGACGGCAGCACCCCCAACGTCCTGAACGCGCTCGTCCAGGGCGTCATCACCGCCCAACAGGAGGCCCGGGCCCTTGGCCACCGCGTGGCGGTCGGCTTCAACGCCGTGCCGTCCTTCGACCCGGCCGACACCTTCTGGGCCGGCCTCGGCGCGCTGGCCGATGCGCGCTTCCGGCAGAGCCTGGACTATGTCGGCCTGGACTTCTTCCCGGACGTGTTCCGGCCCATCGCCGCGGACCAGCTGGCTGACGCGGTCGCCGCGGTGCTCACCGGCTTCCGTCGCACCAGCCTGCCGCAGGCCGGCATCCCGGACACCGTCCCGATCCGCGTATGCGAGAACGGCTGGCCCACCAGCCCCGGCCGCACCGAGCGGCGACAGGCCGCCGCGCTCGACACCATCATCCGGACCGTCGCCGCCCTCGCCGCCCCGCTGAACATCGACGGCTACTCGCTCTTCGCCCTGCGGGACGCCGACAGCAACGCCGAGGGGCTCTTCCATCATTTCGGCCTCTTGCGTGACGACTACACGCCCAAGCCGGCCTTCGCGATGTATCGGCGACTCATCAAGGAACTGGGCGCCCCACCGGCCATGCCGACCCGGTGACAGCAGGGCCGGCGGCACCCGAGGGGGCTTCGCATCCCCGCCATCCCACCCTCTTCGCGGCCTTCCGGCCCTTCTCGCCTTCTATGGCGTAAACGCGCCCGTTGTGCACAAGGGAACTAGTGCTCCTCATCTGGCGTTGACCAGTCCAGAAGGGTCCACTGGAAGGTGGAAGTACCAAAGGGTTCCCCTGCCGCGTCAATTGGAGGGCGTACCGTGCACCGTCGGCACAACGGGCTCAAGACCGCCGTACTCCTCGGGGGACTGTCCGCGCTCATCATCGTGATCGGCAGTCTCTTCGGCCGTACGGGCCTGGTCATCGCAGTCTTCGTGGCGCTGGCCACCAACGCGTACGCCTACTGGAACAGCGACAGGATCGCCCTGCGGGCCATGCGCGCCCGCCCGGTCAGCGAGTTCCAGGCCCCGCAGCTCTACCGCATGGTCCGGGAGCTCTCCACCGCCGCCCGGCAGCCCATGCCCCGGCTCTACATCTCACCGACCGACGCGCCCAACGCCTTCGCGACCGGCCGCAACCCGCGCAACGCCGCGGTGTGCTGCACCGAGGGCATCCTCCGCCTGCTGGACGAGCGCGAGCTGCGCGGCGTCATCGGCCACGAGCTCAGCCATGTCTACAACCGCGACATCCTGATCTCCTCGGTGGCCGGCGCCCTGGCCTCGGTGGTGATGTTCCTGGTGAACTTCGCCTGGCTGATTCCCATAGGCCGGTCCGACGACGACGAGGGCCCGGGCATCCTCGGCATGCTGATGATCATGATCCTGGGCCCGATCGCCGCCTCACTCATCCAGCTCGCGATCAGCCGCTCCCGGGAGTACGAGGCGGACGCCTCCGGGGCCCGGCTGACCGGCGACCCGCTGGCCCTGGCCAGCGCCCTGCGTAAGCTGGAAGCAGGCACGAAGGCGCTGCCACTGCCCGCCGAGCCCCGCTTGGAGGCGGCCAGCCACATGATGATCGCCAACCCTTTCAGGCCTGGTGACGGCATGACCAAGCTCTTCTCCACCCACCCGCCCATGGGTCAGCGCATCGCCCGACTCGAGCAGATGGCGGGCCACCGGCCATGAGGACCATCCTCAATGTGGTCTGGCTGCTGCTCTGCGGCCTCTGGATGGCCATCGCGTACGTGGTGGCCGGCATCCTGCTCTGCGTGACGATCATCGGCATCCCGTTCGGTATTGCCTCGTTCCGGATCGCCGGCTTCGCGCTGTGGCCCTTCGGCCGTGCCGCCGTCCCCCGCCGGGACGCCGGGGCCCCGTCCTGCGTCGGCAACGTCCTGTGGCTGCTGCTCGCCGGCTGGTGGCTGGCGCTCGGTCACGTGGTCACCGGCGTCATGCTCTGCCTGACGATCATCGGCATCCCCCTGGGTCTCGCCAACTTCAAGCTGATCCCCATCTCGCTCACCCCCCTCGGTCACGAGATCGTCCGCACCGACGCCCCCTTCGCCGGCAACCGCTGGTAACCCCCCAACCCTCGTGCCCCGCGAGGGTTTTCCCCGTATCGCGCCCATCCCCGCGCTGCCTAGGGTCGGCCTACCGGTGGTCTTCGCAACTGGCTGTGCGGAAGCCTCCCCCTTTTGTCCCCCCAGACGAGAGGCGGAGATGACTCCGTCGTCGGGTTCATGAGCATGCGAGGACCACCGGACACCCCACCCC
>NZ_SRID01000541.1 GCF_004684805.1 Streptomyces palmae | reverse complement strand
GGTCGGTGGCCCGGACCGGTGCGCCGGCCGGACCGGGAGCCGGGTACGGGGCGTCGCCGGGGCCGCCGGGTGCCGGGCGGGCGGCGTCGCCGGGGCCCTGGCCGCGCCTGCCCGGTGCCGGGTGCGGGGTGTCGTCGGGGCGGGCAGCCCGCGGGCCGGCGCCCTGCGGCGTGCCCGGGAACGGACCGGGGCCACCCGCGTGTTGGGCCCAGTCGCCCTGCCGGTGCGCGCCGCCGGCAGCGTGCGGTGCCCCATCGGGACCGCCCTGGGCGGGCACCAGCCCGGCCGGGGCCAACCCCGCCGGCAGCGCGCCCTGCGGCGTGCGGTCGGCCTCGGCGGGCGGCAGGGCGAACGGCGTCCGCCCGCCGTCCGGCGCCGCGGCTGCCTGCGGGGAGAGCTGCTGAGACGCCGCGCCCTGGCCAGCCTCGGGGAGTGCGGGACGCGCCCGCCGGCGGCCGGTACCCGGCGCCACCGGCTGCGGCTCGGCCGTACCGTCCGCCGCGAGTCCACCCGGTTGCTGCCCGCTGTCGGCGGTCGCCGGCGGCAGCGCGAACGCGGCCCGACCGGGCCCCGCGGCCTCGGGCGGCTGCGGCGCGCCCGGCGCACCGGCCACGGCCCGGCGCGCACGCCGGCCGGTCGGTGCCGGATAACCGGCGTCCAGCGGTACGCCCGTCGCGGGCACCGGCTGGGGCCCACCGGTCGGCATGTACGGACCGGCCGCCTGGTGCGGATCCCCGCCGGCGGACTGCTCCTCCTGCGGATCGCGGCGCGCCCGCCGCCGACCCGTGGGCGGCGGTACGGCGGCCGAGCCGCTCTCCGTACCGTTCTGCGCCCCGGCTCCCCGCGGGCCGACGGCGCCTGGGCCATCGGGCCGAGCCTGGGCGGAACCGCCGATTCCGGCAGTGGCCTCCCGCGCGCCGCCCGTCGTGGCTCCGGCCGGTCCTGCCACGGTGCCGTTCCGCGCGGCCGCACCCGGCCCGCCGTGCCGGTCGCCCCCCACGGGGCCCCGGGCACCGGCACCGTCCGCCACGCCCTGGGCGTTGCCCGCCGAGCCTGGCGCGCCGGCGCTCCCGGCCAGCACGCCACCGGGGCCGCCATGTGTGCCGCTGGTGAAAGCCTCTCCCGGGCCGCCGTGAGTGCCGTGTGCGAGCGCCCCGGCGGGACCGCCCACCGTGCCGTCGGCGAGTGCCGGGTCCGATCCGTCCGCCATGTCACCGGGCAGCGGGGCCGCATCCGCGCCCCCCGCCCGATTGCGACGCGCCCGGCGGCCCATCGCGGCCGCAAGCCCGCTCGGGCCACCTGCCACCCGGGTCCGGCCGCCCTGGCCGACGCCGTCTTCCACGGCCTCACCGACGCCGACGCCGGAACCACCGATCCCGGCAGCACCGATCCCCGCAGCACCGACGCCGGAGGAACCCGTGCCTCCGGCGGCACCGCCCGCCACAGCGCCGCCGACAGCCACGCCCGGACCACCTGCCGCGGTCCCGACCTGCGCGGCGGTCTCGGGGGAGTCCAGGGAGGCACCCGCCACCGTGCCGTCGGCCGAGCCGGCTCCGGCAGCCGTGGCCCCAGTAGCCGCACCTCCGACAGCCGTACGTCCGGCGGCCGTACCCCCGGCAGCCGTGCTTCCGGCACCGTCACCGGCCGGGATGCCATCCGCGGCCGCGGCGGCCGCCGCCGTGAGCGGGACCTCCAGCACATAGGCGCTGCCGTGTCCCCCGGGCAGCTGGTGGGTCTGGAGCACGCCGCCGTGCCGACGCACCACGCCCCGGACGATCGGCTGATGGACCGGGTCGCCGCCGGGGTACGGGCCGCGTACCTCGATCCGCGCCACCTCGCCGCGCTGTGCCGCCGCGACCACGATGGTGGAGTCGCCGGTGGCGGCGCCCGCCGCGTGGCCGGTGGAGTCGACGCCCGCCACATCGGCGATCAGATGGGCCAGTGCCTGGATCAGCCGCTCCGGATCCACCTCGGCCTCGATCGGCGGCGCGTGCACCGCGAACTGCGCCCGGCCGGGGCCGATCAGCTCGACGGCACCCTCCACACCGGCGGCGATCACTCCGTCCAGGGTGACCGGGTGCCGGTCGAGTTGCTCCTGCCCGGCCTCCAGGCTCTGGAAGCTGAGGACGTTGTCCACCAGGGTGGTCATCCGGGAGTAGCCGGCGGCCAGGTGATGCAGGATCTGGTTGGCCTCCGGCCACAGCTGCCCGGCCGGGTCCGAGGCGAGCGTGCCCAGTTCGGCACGGAGCTGGAGCAGTGGTCCGCGCAGCGACTCGCCGAGCACCGCCAGCAGTTGCGCGTTCCGCTCCGACAGCGACCGCTCCCGCTCGGCGTGCCGGGCCTCCAGTGCCCGGGCGCGCTCGTTCTGCTCGGCCAGCATGGTGTCGTAGCGCTCGGTCTGTTCGGCGAGCATCGCGTCGTAACGCTCGTTCTGCTCGGCCAGCATGGTGTCGTAACGCTCGGTCTGTTCGGCGAGCATGGTGTCGTAGCGCTCGTTCTGCTCGGCCACCATCTGGTCGTACGCACGGCGGTCGGTGAACGTCATCACCGCGCCCACCAGCTGGTCGCCGTCCCGCACCGGAGCGGTGGTCAGGTCCACCGGTACCTGGTCGCCGCTCTTGGACCACAGCGTCTGCCCGCGCACCCGGTGCTTGCGGCCGGAGCGGAGGGTGTCGGCGAGCGGGGACTCCTCGTACGGGAAGGGCGTGCCGTCCGGCCGCGAGTGGTGCACCAGCGGGTGCAGCTCCTGCCCGCCGAGATCGCTGGCACGGTAGCCGAGGATCTGCGCGGCGGCCGGGTTGACCAGCACCACCTTGCCCTCGGTGTCCACGCCGACCACGCCTTCGGCGGCGGCGCGCAGGATCATCTCGGTCTGGCGCTGCTGGCGGGCGAGTTCGGCCTCGGTGTCCACGGTGCCGGTCAGGTCGCGCACCACCAGCATCAGCAGCTCGTCGCCGGTGTAGCTGTGCTGGTCGGCGTAGGGGGTACGGCCGTCCTCGAGATTGGCGCTGGTCACCTCGACCGGGAACTGCACCCCGTCGGTTCGCCGCGCGATCATCCGAGTCGGGCGGGTACGCGCGGCCTCGGCGTCGGTCGGGCGCCGCATCCCGCCGGGGATGCGCTTGGAGTCGAAGGCCGGCAGCAAGTCCAGCAGTCCGCGGCCGACCAGCGCGGTGCCCGGCGTCTCGAAGGTCTCCAGTGCGATGTGGTTGGCGTTGACGACGGTGCCGTTGCAGTTCACCAGCAGCAGCGCGTCGGGGAGGGCGTCGAGTATGGCTGCGAGGCGAGCAGCGCCTCGGGATGGCCTGCTGCTCACGACGACGCTTCCTCCCTGGTTACCGCATCCTGCCGACACCTGCGGCCGTGTTGCCGTCCGGCCCCCGGGATGTCGCTAGGGGGGAGTCTACGGGCAGGGGGAGCGGCGGCGAGGG
>NZ_SRID01000540.1 GCF_004684805.1 Streptomyces palmae | reverse complement strand
GGCCGGGGCCGGGGCCGGGGCCGGGGCCGGTGGGATTATTTCTTGCAGATTCCTGACCGGTAGGCGTCTCCGACAGGTCCGGGAAGAGGCTTTCCCTCAGCCGGCTCCGGACGGTTGACCGCGAGGAAACAGCACCCTGGCGGAAGCTGGGGGCTCTTCAGAAGACCAGCCGCTCCCACGGCAGTGCCTCGCGCCATCCGGGGCGGTCGTACGCCCAGTCGAACATCAGCCGGGACACGGTCTCGGGGCCGGTCATCTCGATCGGGCCCGGGATGTGGGCCTGGTAGTGCTTGTCCGCGCTGCCCTCGCGGTATTCGACCTGGTAACTGATGTCGTCGTCGAGGTAGACCTGCATGTAGTGCTCGTCCGAGGGTTCGAGGTCGAGCCTCGCGAAGATCACGAAGCGGTGCGACAGGCTCATGTCCGCGATCAGGTCGTGGAGTTCCACCTCGGTCGGGTCGTCCACCACGCGCCCGTCGTCCTCGATCGCCTGCAGCCGCGGTTTCGTCATGGACGCGACTGTACCGACAGGGGTTCGGCCACGAGCCCGGCGGGACTCCGGCTGACTTCCGCCAGTCGCCGCCCGGCCCGGCGAAATGGTCGAGCGCCACCGGCCCGCTTCCGCGCGGTCAGGCGTCGAGGCGGGTGAGGTGCCAGGACTGGCTGGTGTCGCCCTTGTCGAGGAGGCAGGGGCATCAGGCTCCGTCCGAGTCTGTCTCGGAGCCCGGGGCAGGGGCAGTGGTGAGAGCTTCCCGCCCATGTGTCACTCTCCGCAGTGACCGTTCACGCGCTGAATGGCCTGTCGCATCGCCACTCCAGGGGGATCCAACGAGAGTGCCGGCCGTGGAGCGGTGAGGACGGCTCCGGCTCGCGCGGATAATGGGGTCCATGGCCTCGCCTTCATCCTCATCGTCGCCATCCGCTGCCGAAGTGCTGCGGTCACGGTATGCCGGTCGGCTGCCCGCTGCGCTCAGCGATCTCGCGGGGCCCGTCCGTGGCACGGTCGAGCTGCCTCTGCACGTCGCCTGGTCCGGCCTGCGCGCCTACGACCTGGACCGCCCCCGGCAGCGAATGAGCCTGTACCGCGTCGTGCTGGCCGAGGGGCAGCGTGAGGACATCGTCGCCCTGCTCGACCCGGAACTGCTGATCACCCAATGGCCCGTGTTGCGGACTCTGGTCAGCAGACATGTCAGCCAAATCTGGGAAGACACCTTCCCCCAGCTGACGCACCAGGCACCGGCCGCTGCATGAACCTCAGCGACCTCCACCGTCGGCTGCTGTCCGACGTCCTGTCGATCGGCTCTCCCTACCCGTTGGTCTCACCGGTGGCTACGCCGTCCGGGCACACGGGCTGGTGAATCGGCTCAGCCAGGACCTGGACGTCGCCACCGAGAACCCAGCTCCCATGTCCGACATCGTCCGGGTCCTCGAACAGGGCCTGAGCAGACACAGTTGGATCGTTACGGTCATCAGTGTGGACCCGCTGTCCGCACGCCTGGTTGTCGCCGACCCCGAAAGCGGCGACGAGTGCGAGGTGGACATCCTCAAGGAGAACCTGTGGTCCCCGCCGACCACGACAGATCACGGCTTGGTCCTCGGTTTCGACGACGTCATCGGCACCAAGGTCCGCGCGCTGGCGGATCGCGGCGCTGTGCGTGACCTCATCGACGTACACGCGGCCGCCGAACACCGCACCCTTCCCGAACTCGAACGACTCGGTCGTCGGCACGGTCGTGACGAGTTCCGCCTCCATGACCTTCGCGACCGGCTCGCCGGTGCCGACTGGTACGACGACGAGGAATTCGCCGCCTACGGACTCGCTGCACTGGAGATCGAAAGCTTGCGCGTCTGGGCTCAGCAGTGGGTGAGCGACATCGACCAGCGGCTGGCCGCCGAGGAGCAGGACGAAGACCGGTGACCGCTGCTCTCTGGTATCCGTCCGGCCCGCGCCCCGCGCGGTCAGGCGTCGAGGCGGGTGAGGTGCCAGGACTGGCTGGTGTCGCCCTTGTCGAGGGGGCGGAGGACGGCCAGGGGCGGGTAGATCAGCAGGGGGCTGACGTCGAGGGCCAGGTCGCCGGTGGGGCCGGGCACGGTGAGGAAGAAGGTGCCGGGTTCCTCGGCGGGGAGGAGGTGCCAGGTGCGGGGCTCGGGGAAGCCCCGGATCGGGTCGTCCGCCTCCGGGTGGCCGTCGAAGCCCGCGTAGGTCCCGCTCTTGACGTTGCGCAGGGTGTAGGCGCCGTCCTCGGTGCGGCGCACTTCCCAGTCCTGGTCTCCGGGTGCGCCAGAGGGCGGCATGACGTTCACCTGGGTGCCGGGTCGGTCGGACCCGAACATCAGGGTGAGGTTCTGCTCCGGGGCGTGGGAGAGGGTGTAGATGCCGTTCGCTACGGATCCCAAGACGTTGTCCACCTCTGACGGGCGGTGCCGGATGGCGCCGCTGACCTGCTGGGCAGGCACATCCATCCCCGAGGGGGAATCCGGTATGCGTGATGATCTGACGTGGTCAGGGTGGGTCGAAGCGGGTCAGGGATGGTCGTGGTCGGTCTGATGCGCAGTGGGGACGGCGGTCAGATATTCCCTGGTCAGGGGTAGTTCGAATGTGACAGGGTGCGCGCCGTGACAGAGATCGACCGTTTTGAGATCACCACGTTCGCCGAGCGACCGGAGCTGATCGAACACGCCTATGACATCCATGAGAACTGGCCGACGTTCACCGCGCACGATCTGGCCGCCAGTGCCCTGCTGCTCCAGGTGATCGAGGAGTTCCCCGAGTACTGCGTGGTCGCCACGGACGGGGACCGGGTGGTGGCGCGCGGGTTGAGCGTGCCGTTCAACGCGGTGCTCCCGGGGCGCGAGGAGATGCCGGACCAGGGCTGGGACCGGGTGCTGGTGTGGGCGTTCCACGATCGGCACGGGGGGAACCCGACCACGGTGGCCAGCGCGTTGGAGATCACGCTGGATCTGGAGTACCTCGGGCGCGGACTGTCCCATCACATGGTGGCGGCGCTTCGGGAGGCGGCCGGTCGGCAGGGCCACCCGGTGCTGCTGGCCCCGGTGCGCCCCACCGCCAAGCACCTGGAGCCGCAGGTTCCGATGGACGCGTACCTGCGCCAGGTCCGTCCGGACGGGCTGCCGGTGGATCCCTGGCTGCGGGTGCACGTCAAGGCCGGTGCCACCGTCGAGAAGGTCGCCCCCGCCTCGATGACGGTCAGCGGCTCGCTGGCCCAGTGGCGGGAGTGGACGGGGCTCCCCTTCGACCGCGACGGACTGGTCGAGGTGCCCGGCGCCCTGGTGCCGGTGTGGTGCGACACGGCGCACGACCGGGCGGTCTACGTCGAGCCCAATGTGTGGGTACGGCACACCACGGGGTGAGTGATCGCCCTGGCGGGACCTCGAAGGGTCGGCCGGGTCTGGGGGCGGGGGCCGGCCGGTCGGCCGGGGAT
>NZ_SRID01000053.1 GCF_004684805.1 Streptomyces palmae | reverse complement strand
GTGAACGTCCCCGCCCCCGCCGATTCCCCACCCTTCGGGCCCTCGGCGCCGGTGCCATCAGAGCCGCAAGAGCCGACGGCGCCGCAGGAGCCGCCGAAGGCTTCAGAGGCGCCCGAAGCCTCGGGGGCGCTTTCCGGTCCGGCGGATCCGGACCCCTCGGCGGCCGATGGCAGTGGCCACCTCGCGGGGCGCGGGGTCAGCCGTCGTACCGCGCTGCTCGGACTGTCGGCCGCGGGGGTGGCCGGGGCAGGAACGGTGGCCTGGCTGCTGCACCGGGGCAGTGCGGGGGCCGACGACTCGGCGAAGGGCGGCCCGGCCGGCACCTCGGGGCGCGAGGCCGATCCGTTCGGGGTGGATCCCGGCGCCTCACTGGAGGTGGTCGCCTTCGACGGGGCGTACGGCACCCTGGCGCTGGACTATTCGCGTGTCCAGTACCGGAAGCGGTTCCCCGGGGCGCGGGTGACCCTGGGCAGGACCCAGCGGACCAGGACCACGCTCGGGCCGCGGTTGTCCGGTGGCCACCCCCCGGACCTGTTCGACAACGCGGGTGCGGACCGGTTCGACACCCTCACCCTCGTCCGGAACGGGCAGCTGAGAGACCTCACCGCCCTGCTGGACGCGCCCTCGCTGGACGACCCGCACACCGCGGTCCGGGACACCCTGCGGCCCGGCACCCTGGACGCGGGCCGGTTCCGGGGCGATGGCGTACACGGCATCGCCTACGCCTATGACGTCCTGGGGATCTGGCACTCCGACACCTTGTTCCAAGAGCACGGCTGGGCCTATCCGGAGACCTGGGACGCGATGCTGACGCTGTGCCGGGAGGCCAAGCGCCAGGGCCTGGCCGGCTGGACCTACGCCGCCGACTACCCCGTCTACCTGGCCTACGCCGTTCTGCCGTTCATCGGCAAGATCGGCGGCACCGCGGTGCTGGACGCCATCGACAATCTGGAGAGCGGGGCGTGGCGGCATCCGGCGGTCAAGCACGCCTTCGACGCCTACTCCGCGCTCGGCAGGGACAAGCTGGTGCTGCCCGGGCGACCGGGGTTCCGGCAGGCGCAACGGGCCTGGGTCGAGGGCAAGGCGCTGTTCATCCCCGAGGGCTCCTGGTTGGAGAGCGAGACCAGGCCCGTACGCCCGACGGGTTTTCAGTTCTCGGTGGCCGGCCCGAGCAGCCTGGACCGCTCGGACCGGCTGCCCTTCGGCACGGTGTGGGGCTCGCCGTCCGAGCTGTTCGTGGTGCCGAAGCGGGCACCCAACGCGGCGGGCGCCCAGGAGTTGCTGCGCATCATGCTCGGGGCGCAGGCCGCCGGCCGCTTCACCGCGCAGACGTCCGCCCTGAGCTGCGTCGCCACGGCCAAGCTGCCGGATGACGCGCCCAGCTCAGTGGTCTCGGCCGACCGGGCACTGCGCAGGGCGGGCACCCGGCTGCTCGTCAATCCCCGTCTGACGGACTGGTATCCGGGGCTCGCCAAGGAGCTGGGGGCCGTGCTCAACGAGCTGGTGACCGGCGAGACCGGTGTCGCGGACGCGGTGCTCCGCGTCCAGCGTGCGGCCGACGCCCTGGCCCGGGACAGCAGCGTCCCCAAGCGCCGCCACGGTTGAGCGGCTGCCCCCAGCCCCCGTGGAGGACCTGCCGCGGGAAGAGCAGCAGCGGTGCACCCCGTGGACGGGGCAGCCGCCACAGGGGAAGGCGTGGTGAAAACCGGTCGGATCGGCCCGACCGGCGTTCACCATGGGGACCGGCTGGCGCGGCCGGGATCCGTCAGCGCTTGGCGTCCGCCCAGCTCCGCTGGACGGCCAGGTCAGCCTTGACCTCGACCAGCTGGGTGGCGACCGCGGAGGGGGCGGTGCCGCCGCGTCCGTTCCGAGCGGCCAGCGCGCCGGGCACGTCGAGGACGGTCCGTACCTCCGGGGTGAGATGCGGGGAGATCTTGGTGAACTGCTCGTCCGTCAGCTGGTCCAGCTCGATCCCCTGCGCCTCGCACTCCTTGACGCACTCCCCCGCCACCTCATGCGCCACGCGGAAGGGCACCCCCTGCTTGACCAGCCATTCGGCGATATCGGTGGCCAGCGAGAACCCGGCCGGGGCCAGCTCCTCCATACGCTCGCGGTTGACGGAGAGGGTGGCCATCATCCCGGTGAAGGCCGGGAGCAGGATCTCCAACTGGTCGCAGGAGTCGAAGACCGGCTCCTTGTCTTCCTGGAGATCGCGGTTGTACGCGAGCGGCAGGGCCTTGAGGGTCGCCAGCAGCCCGGTGAGATTGCCGATCAGCCGGCCCGACTTGCCGCGGGCGAGCTCGGCGATGTCCGGGTTCTTCTTCTGCGGCATGATCGAGGAGCCGGTGGAGAAGGCGTCGTGCAGGGTCACAAAGGAGAATTCCTTGGTGTTCCAGATGATGACCTCTTCGGCGATGCGGGAGAGGTCGACGCCGATCATCGCGGTGATGAAGGCGAATTCGGCGACGAAGTCGCGGGAGGCCGTGCCGTCGATGGAGTTCCCCGCCGAACCGTGCTCGAAGCCGAGGTCCCGCGCCACCGCCTCCGGGTCGAGCCCCAGCGAGGAGCCGGCCAGCGCGCCCGAGCCGTAGGGCGAGACGGCGGTCCGCTCGTCCCACTGCCGCAGCCGCTCCGCGTCCCGGGACAGGGCCTGCACATGGGCGAGGACATGGTGGGCGAAGAGCACCGGCTGGGCGTGCTGGAGGTGGGTACGCCCCGGCATGGCGACGTCCGGGTGGGCCTCGGCGAGCCCGACCAGGGCCTCCTGGAGGTCGGCGATCAGCCCGCCGATGATCCGGGCTTGGTCCCGGAGATACATCCGGAAGAGGGTGGCCACCTGGTCGTTCCGCGAACGGCCGGCGCGCAGCTTGCCGCCGAGCTCGGCTCCCAGCCGCTCCAGCAGACCCCGCTCCAGGGCGGTGTGCACATCCTCGTCGGCGATGGTGCCGACGAACGCTCCGGAGGCGACGTCGGCCTCCAGCCGGTCCAGCCCGGCGATCATCCGCTCCAGCTCGTCCGCGGTGAGCAGCCCCGCCGTGTGGAGCACTCGGGCATGGGCGCGGGAGCCCGCGATGTCATAGGGCGCGAGCCGCCAGTCGAAGTGCACGGATGCGGAAAGCTTGGCCAGGGCCTCCGCCGGGCCGTCGGCGAAACGGCCGCCCCAGAGCCGAACGTCACCGTTGTTGCTGCTCACTGCTGCTGCTCGCTTCTCTTCGGAGGATGAAACGGGTGCCGGGAGGCATGCTCTTGGCGATGTGCGGCCGCCTCCCCGCCGCATTCGACGGGGAGGCGGCCGGTGTTACGGAGACGCTAGCTCTCGGGCCGGCCTTCGTTGCGTTACGCGCTCAGGTCGCGGCGCGCCGCGATCTTGGACGACAGGCCGAAGATCTCGATGAAGCCCTTTGAGAGTGACTGGTCGAAGGTGTCGCCGGTGTCATAGGTCGCGAGGCTGAAGTCATAGAGGGAGCTGTCCGACTTCCGGCCGGTGACCACGGCTCGACCGCCGTGCAGGGTCATCCGGACATCGCCGTTGACGTGCTGGTTGGCCTCGTTGATGAAGCCGTCCAGGGCCCGCTTGAGCGGAGAGAACCACAGGCCGTCGTAGACCAGCTCACCCCAGCGCTGCTCGACCTGGCGCTTGTAGCGGGCGAGCTCACGCTCGACCGTGACGTTCTCCAGCTCCTGGTGGGCGGTGATCAGCGCGATGGCGCCCGGGGCCTCGTAGACCTCGCGGGACTTGATGCCCACCAGCCGGTCCTCGACCATGTCGATCCGGCCGATGCCCTGGGCACCCGCCCGCTCGTTGAGCTGCTGGATGGCCTGGAGCACCGTGACGGGCTTGCCGTCGATGGCGACCGGGACGCCCTCCTTGAAGGAGATGATCACCTCGTCGGCCTCCCGGGGGGTGGCCGGGTTGGCGGTGTACTCGTAGATGTCCTCGATCGGGGCGTTCCAGATGTCCTCGAGGAAACCGGTCTCCACGGCCCGTCCGAAGACGTTCTGGTCGATGGAGTACGGGGACTTCTTGGTGGTCGCGATGGGAAGTTCCTTCGCCTCACAGAAGGCGATGGCCTTGTCACGCGTCATGGCGTAGTCCCGGACCGGGGCGATGCACTTCAGGTCGGGGGCCAGGGAGGAGATCCCGGCCTCGAACCGGACCTGGTCATTGCCCTTGCCGGTGCAGCCGTGCGCCACGATGCCGGCGCCGTGCTTCTTGGCGGCGGCGACCAGGTGCTTCACGATGGTCGGCCGGGAGAGGGCCGAGACCAGCGGGTAGCGGTCCATGTAGAGGGCGTTGGCCTTGATCGCCGGGAGGCAGTACTCGTCGGCGAACTCGTCCTTGGCGTCCGCGACCTCGGCCTCGACGGCACCGCAGGCCAGGGCGCGCTTGCGGATGACATCGAGGTCCTCGCCGCCCTGGCCGACGTCCACGGCCACGGCGATGACCTCGGCGCCGGTCTCCTCGGCGATCCAGCCGATGGCGACGGAGGTGTCCAGACCGCCTGAATAGGCGAGTACGACGCGCTCGGTCACGGGTTTCTCCTTACGGTCCATGCGCTGAGTACGGTGCATGCGCTGACAGGTATAAGTATGCACTCCTCCGTATGGTTCGTCAACGCGGATCACCCCGACCGGGTCGAAACGGCCGAAGACGGTGCGGCCCGGGAGGCCCGAGAAGTCCGAGAGGCCCGAGAGGCCCGAGAGGCCCCTCAGGAGGAACGGACGACCTCGGCCAGCAGGCGGGCGTGGCCCTGTGACAGGTCGCGGACCGCGGTCAGCAGGGTGAGCCGGCCCTCCGCGACCCGCTCCCGCAGCCGGTCCACCGCGTCCCGGGCCGGCGGTTCGGCCAGCTCCGCCCGGTAGCGCTCGCCGAATTGCTCGTAGCGCTCCGGCGCGTGCCCGTACCAGCGGCGCAGTTCCGGCGACGGGGCGGCGTCCTTGGCCCAGTCGTCCAGGTGGGCGTCCTCCTTGGCCAGGCCGCGCGGCCAGAGCCGGTCGACCAGCACCCGCGCGCCGTCGTCCGGCTCCGGGGCGTCGTACACCCGACGGACCCTGACCCGGTCAGATTTGGTCATAGCACCATGAAAGCACCCACCCCGGCGGGGCGGGCGGCAAGATAATGCGCTGCATGGGAAAGACATACGCACGCATCGACGGAAGACTCCGCGCCTTCATCGAGGAGCAGAAGGTGTTCTTCACCGCGACCGCCCCGCTGTCCGCCGACGGGACGGTGAACCTGTCCCCCAAGGGGCTGAGCGGGTCGTTCGCGGTGCTCGACGAGCACACCGTGGCCTATCTGGACTTCGCCGGCAGCAATGCCGAGACCATCGCCCACCTGCGGGAGAACGGGCGCATCACCTTGATGTGGTGTGCCTTCACCGGCCCGCCGAACATCGTGCGGGTGCACGGCCGCGGCGAGCCCGTGTTCCGTGACGATCCGCGGTTCGCCGGGTTGCTGGCGCACTTCCCGGACGTCGACGTCGCCGCCCACGGTCTGCGGGCCGTGGTGGTCGTCCGGGCCGAGCTCATACGGGACACCTGCGGGTACGCCGTGCCGTTCATGGACTACCGGGCGGACCGCACGCTGCACGCCGGCCGGTTCGCCCGGGAGACCGACGAGACGCTGAACACGTACTTCGAGAAGAAGGAGCACGTGGCGAGCAGCATCGACGGGCTGCCGGGGCTGCCGCTTCCGCTGCCGCCGAGCCCCGAGGGGTGAGCCCCTGCCGCCGTCCGGCGCCCGGGACCGGGGCACCGGACGGTGGCGGGCCGCGGTGGCTGCGGATGGCGGGCGCGGGCGGTTCGTGCCCGGTGTGTGGCACCGGCCGGCCGGGGGGTTGCCCGGAGCGCTCCGACCCGGGGACGGCCGTCAGCGGGCCTTCTGGGCCAGCCGGAGCAGATGGTCGGCGAGGGCCTGGCCGCCGGCCGGGTCGCGGCTGATGAGCATCAGGGTGTCGTCGCCGGCGATGGTGCCGAGGATGTCGTGCAGCTCGGCCTGGTCGATGGCCGAGGCGAGGAACTGGGCGGCGCCCGGCGGGGTGCGCAGCACGACCAGGTTGGCGGATGCCTCGGCGGAGATGAGGAGTTCGCCGGAGAGCCGTCGCATCCGCTCCTCCTTGGCGGACTCTCCCAGCGGTGCCTGGGGGGTGCGGAAGCCGCCCTCGCTCGGCACCGCGTAGATCAGCTCACCGCCGGTGTTGCGGATCTTCACGGCGCCGAGTTCGTCCAGGTCGCGGGAGAGGGTCGCCTGGGTGACGGAGAGGCCGTCGTCGGCGAGCAGCTTGGCGAGCTGGCTCTGGGAGCGGACCGGTTGCCGGTTGAGGATGTCCACGATCCGGCGGTGGCGGGCGGTGCGGGTCTGCGGTACGGCCTGCCCTGCGGCATTGGCTGCCGCCGCGGCGTCCCGTGCCTCGCTGCCCCGTAGCTCGTTGTGCTGCGCCTCGGTCATGGTGGTGTCAGTCTCCGGATTGTCGTTCCCCGTGCCCTGCCGGCCGCGAGGGGAAGCGGGCGGAGTCCAGGGCCGCGGGAAGCGCCCGGAGGAATGCGTCCACGACCTCGTCGTCGACGATCAGCGGCGGGGCGAGCCGGATGATGTCCGGCGCGACCGCGTTCACCAGGAGTCCCGCGTCCTGAGCCGCCTGCTGCACGCGCGGTGCGAGGGACTCTGTGAGCACGATACCCAGCAGCAGCCCGGCACCACGGACCTGGCCGACCAGCGGATGTTCGAGAGACTCGATTCCGTTGCGCAGCCGCTCGCCGGCGTGCTTGACCCGGTCGAGGATGCCGTCGGCCTCGATGGTGTCCAGTACGGCCAAGGCGGCGGCGCAGGCGACGGGGTTCCCGCCGAAGGTGGAGCCGTGCTGGCCCGGGGTGAGCAGTTCGGCGGCGGAGCCGAAGGCGAGGGTGGCGCCGATGGGCAGGCCGGCTCCCAGCCCCTTGGCGAGGGTGATCACATCGGGCTCCACGCCGTGGGCCTGGTGCTCGAACCAGTGGCCCGTTCGGCCGATACCCGTTTGGATCTCGTCCAGCACCAGCAGGGTGCCGGTGGCCCGGGTGATCTCGCGGGCCGCGGCGAGGTAGCCCGGCGGCGGGACCACCACGCCGTTCTCCCCCTGGATCGGCTCGATCATCACCAGTGCGGTCTCGGTGGTGACGGCTTCCCGGAGGGCGTGGGCGTCGCCGTAGGGCACATGGGTGACCTCGCCCGGCAGCGGCCGGAAGGGATCCTGCTTGGCGGGCTGGCCGGTGAGGGCGAGGGCGCCCAGGGTGCGGCCGTGGAACCCGCCGGAGGCGGAGACCATATGGGTTCGTCCGGTGCGCCGGCCGATCTTGATCGCCGCTTCCACGGCCTCCGCGCCGGAGTTGCCGAAGTAGACCCGGCCGAGGCGGCCGGCGAGGTGGAGCAGCCGCTCGGCGAGGGCCACCGGGGGTTCGGCGATATAGAGGTTGGAGACGTGCCCGAGGGTGGCGATCTGGTGGGTGACGGCCTGGACCACGGCGGGGTGGGCGTGGCCGAGGGAGTTGACCGCGATCCCGCCGACGAAGTCCAGGTAGGCACGGCCGTCCGCATCCCAGACCCGGGCGCCCTCGCCATGGGTGAGCGGCAGCTTGGGCGTGCCGTAGTTGTTCATCAGCGCACCCTGCCAGCGCTGGGTCAGCTCGGTGTTGGTCACTGCTCCGGCTCCTTCGGCTGCGTGGTCTGGGGTCGGGTGGCGGGTTCGGGCAGGACCATGGTGCCGATGCCCTCGTCGGTGAAGATCTCCAGCAGGATGGAGTGGGGTACCCGTCCGTCGATGACCCGGGCGGTGGCCACGCCGTTGCGCACGGCGTAGAGGCAGCCCTCCATCTTGGGGACCATGCCGCTGGACAGCTCGGGCAGCAGCTTCTCCAGCTCGTCGGCGGTGAGCTGGCTGACCACCTCGTCGCTGTGGGGCCAGTCGGCGTACAGGCCCTCGACGTCGGTGAGCACCATCAGGGTCTCGGCGCCCAGTGCGGCGGCGAGGGCGGCCGCGGCGGTGTCGGCGTTGACGTTGTAGACGTGGCCGTCGTCGGCGCTGCGGGCGATGGAGGACACCACGGGGATGCGGCCGTCGTCCAGCAGTGTCCGGATGACGCCGGTGTCGATGTCGGTGACCTCCCCGACCCGGCCGATGTCCACCTGCTCACCGTCGATCTCGGCGAACCGCTGGGTGGCGGTCATGGTGTGCCCGTCCTCGCCGGTGAGGCCGACGGCGAGTGCGCCGTGCTGGTTGAGCAGGCCGACCAGCTCCCGCTGCACCTGCCCGGCGAGCACCATGCGGACCACGTCCATGGCTTCGGGGGTGGTGACCCGCAGCCCGGCCTTGAACTCCGATTCCAGGCCGAGCCTGTCGAGCTGGGCGCTGATCTGCGGGCCGCCGCCGTGCACCACCACGGGCCGCAGGCCGGCGTGGCGCAGGAAGACGACGTCCTGGGCGAAGGCGGCCTTGAGCTGGTCGTCCACCATGGCGTTTCCGCCGAACTTGATGACGATCGTCTTGCCGTGGTGGCGGGTGAGCCAGGGAAGTGCCTCGATGAGGATGCGGGCCTTGGGCAGGGCGGTGTGCTTCCGGGCGCTCATGAGGAGTACGCGCTGTTCTCGTGGACGTAGTCGGCGGTGAGGTCGTTGGCCCAGATCACGGCGGATTCGGAGCCCGCGGCCAGGTCGGCGGTGATGCTGACCTCGCGGTAGCGCATGTCGACCAGCTCGCGGTCTTCGCCGACAGAGCCGTTCTTGCAGACCCAGACGCCGTTGATCGCCACATTGAGCTGGTCGGGTTCGAAGACGGCGGAGGTGGTGCCGATCGCGGAGAGCACTCGGCCCCAGTTGGGGTCCTCGCCGTGGATGGCGCACTTGAGGAGGTTGTTGCGGGCGATGGAGCGGCCGACCTCCACCGCGTCCTCCTCGGTGGCCGCGCCGATCACCTCGATCCGGATGTCCTTGGAGGCGCCCTCGGCATCGCCGATCAGCTGGCGCGCCAGGTCGTCGCAGACCGAGCGCACCGCTTCGGCGAACTCCGCCGCGTCCGGGGTGGTCCCGGAGGCCCCGGAGGCGAGCAGCAGCACGGTGTCGTTGGTGGACATGCAGCCGTCGGAGTCCACCCGGTCGAAGGTGGTGCGGGTGGCCGCGCGCAGCGCCGCGTCCAGGTCGGGTGCCGCCACGTCGGCGTCGGTGGTGAGCACCACGAGCATGGTGGCCAGACCGGGGGCGAGCATCCCGGCGCCCTTGGCCATGCCGCCGACGGTCCAGCCGGCCGGGCTCTGCACCACGGCCGTCTTGTGCACGGTGTCGGTGGTCTTGATGGCGATGGCGGCCTTCTCCCCGCCGTGCGCGGAGAGCTCGGCGGCGGCCTTGGCCACGCCCGGCAGCAGCTTGTCCATGGGGAGCCGGATACCGATCAGGCCGGTGGAGGCGACGGCCACCTCGCCCGCGCTGTGGCCGAGGACCTCGGCGGCGTGCTCGGCGGTGGCGTGGGTGTCCTGGAAGCCGAGCGGGCCGGTGCAGGCGTTGGCTCCGCCGGAGTTGAGCACCACCGCCGAGACCTCGCCGCCCTTGAGGACCTGCTGGGACCAGAGGACCGGAGCGGCCTTGACGCGGTTGCTGGTGAAGACGCCTGCGGCGGCGCGGCGCGGTCCGTTGTTGACCACCAGGGCCAGGTCCGGGTTGCCGTTCTCCTTGATACCGGCGGCAATGCCGGAGGCGGTGAATCCCTGTGCTGCCGTGACGCTCACGGTGCGACTCCGATCGTGGAAAGCCCGGTCTCCTCGGGGAGACCGAGAGCGATGTTCATGCTCTGCACCGCGCCGCCCGCGGTGCCCTTGGTGAGGTTGTCGATCGCGCTGATGGCGATGATCCGGCCGGTGGCCTCGTCCAGCGCGACCTGGATCTGGGCGGTGTTGGCCCCGTACACGGCGGCGGTGGCGGGCCACTGCCCCTCCGGGAGCAGGCGCGCGAACGGCTCGCCGGCCAGGGCCTTCTCATAGGTCTCGCGGAGCTGCCCCGCGGTCACCCCGGGGCGGGCGGTGGCCGAGCAGGTGGCGAGGATGCCGCGGGCCATCGGGGCCAGCGTCGGGGTGAAGGAGACCGCGACCCGCTCGCCGGCGGCGGCGGAGAGGTTCTGGACGATCTCGGGGGTGTGCCGGTGGCCGCCGCCCACGCCATAGGGGCTCATCGAGCCCATCACCTCGCTGCCCAGCAGGTGCGGCTTGGGTGCCTTGCCCGCGCCCGAGGTCCCGGACGCGGCGACGACCACCGCCTCCGGCTCGGCGAGCCCGGCCGCGTACGCCGGGAAGAGGGCCAGCGAGATGGCGGTCGGGTAGCAGCCGGGGACCGCGATCCGCCGTGCGCCGCGCAGCGCCTCCCGGGCCCCGGGCAGCTCCGGCAGCCCATAGGGCCAGCTCCCGGCGTGCGGGGAGCCGTAGAACCGCTCCCAGTCGGCTGCGTCCCTGAGTCGGAAGTCCGCACCGCAGTCGATGATCAGTGTCTCCTCGCCGAGCTGTTCGGCGACGGCGGCGGACTGCCCGTGCGGCAGCGCCAGGAAGACCACGTCATGGCCGGCCAGCACCTCCGGAGCGGTCGGCTCCAGCACTCGGTCGGCGAGCGGCGACAGATGCGGCTGCAGCCCGCCCAGCCGCTGCCCGGCGCTGGAGTGGCCGGTCAGCGCACCGATCGCCACCTCGGGGTGGCCCAGCAGCAGGCGCAGCAGCTCCCCGCCCGCATACCCGCTCGCACCGGCCACTGCCGCTCGTACCGTCATCGATACCTCCTCCAGATGGCATGACTATACGGTCGACCGCAGTTTTATGCAATAGCGGCATCGGGGACCCGGGTAGTCGGTGGCGACCGGGCACTTCGGTCGGCCCGTGAAGTGGTCAGGGCGTCCCGGGTGAGGGTCGAGGTCGGCCCATGCGTTCGCCCAGGCGCGGCCGACAGGGGCCCCGCGCGCTCGGTCCGGGCGCGGCCCACGCCGAGCCTCATGCCCCGCCCGGGTCCGCACGCACCGCACGCTCACCGGCCGGCCCCGCGGACCGGGCAGCGGTGCCGGAGCCGTCCGCCGCAGCGCCTCGCCCGGTGCCACACGGAGCCGCGCAAGGCAAGACGGGGAAAACCCCACCCCTGACCCTCCGGTCAGCCGGATGGTCTGCCCGGCTTCCCCGTTCCTAGGCTCGGGCGCATGTCGATGACACGCCGCGGGTCCGCCCGCTGGACGGCGATCGTCCTCGCCGCCGCGTCCCTCGCCGCACTCGGCCCGGCGGGGGCCGGAACCGCGGCCGTCGCCCACTCCTCCCCGCTGCAACGGGACGCCGACGCGCTGCACGAGGACGGCGTCACGGGAGTGTCGGTCACCCTGGCCACGCCCCAGGGAGTGCGGACGGCCCGCAGCGGGGTCGGCGACCTGCGCACCGGAGCGCCGGTGCCTCGACAGGAGTACGTGAGGATCGGCAGCGCCACCAAGACGTTCGTGGCGACCGTGCTGCTCCAACTCGCCGGGGAAGGGCGGCTGTCACTGGACGACACGGTGGACGCGTGGCTGCCGGGCGTCGTCCGGGGCCACGGCAACGACGGACGCGGGATCACCCTGCGCCAACTGCTGCAGCACACCAGCGGGCTGCCCGACTACATCGGTGATGTCACCCCCGACCTCAGCCCCGCCGGGTACCGCGAGAACCGCTGGACCACCTATACCTCCGAGCAGCGCGTGGCCTTCGCCATGCGGCACCCCCCGTCCTTCGAGCCCGGCACCGGCTGGAAGTACTCCAATACCGACTACGTCCTCGCGGGCATGGTGATCAAAGCGGTCACAGGCCGCTCCTGGGAGCAGGAGGTCCAGGCCAGGATCGTGCGTCCGCTACGGCTCACCCGCACCCTCACCCCCGGCGACTGGCCCTTTCTGCCCGCCCCGCACGCCCGCAACTACCAGCAGTTCGCACCGGACGGCGAGATGGTCGACACCACGATCGCCTACCTGCCCTTCGACGGTGACGCCGACGGGGCGATGATCAGCACCGCCGAGGACACCAACAGGTTCCTCACAGCCCTGGTGGGCGGCGAGCTCCTGGCCCCCGCGCAGCTGGCCGAGATGCAGCGCACCGTCGATGTGCCCGCCGACCACGGTTCCCCGCCGGGCACGCGTGACGGGCTCGGCCTCGACTGGACCCCGCTGTCCTGCGGCGGCGGGTACTGGGGACACAGCGGCGACGGATTCGGCTATATGGCGTGGCCCGCCTCCGACGGGCGAAGCTCCATCACCGTCTCCCTGCACAGCCGACCGGGCGACAAGGACACCGCCGTGCGGCAGACACGGGGCATCGCCACCCTCGTCGACCACGCGCTGTGTTCCTCCCGCGCCGAGGGAGTCCGCTGACCTCCCGATGGCCGGAGGCGGCCCGGGGCCCGGCGGCGTCAGGAGGCGTACTCGGCCAGGGCGGCGTCGACGGCCGCCTGAGCGTGCAGCCGTGCGGTGGGGAACACCGGCACGGGGCTGTCCTCCGGGCCGATGAGGAGCTCGATCTCGGTGCAGCCCAGGACGATGCCTTCCGCTCCGGCGGCGACGAGATCCTTGATGATCGACTGGTAGGCCCTGCGCGAGTCCTCCCTCACCTCACCGAGGCAGAGTTCCTCATAGATCACCCGGTGCACGATCGCGCGCCCCTCCGCGTCCGGCACACAGACCTGGAGTCCGCCCGCCTCGAGGCGACCGCGGTAGAAATCCTGCTCCATGGTGAACGCGGTGCCGAGCAGGCCGACCCGGCTCACACCCGCGGCGCGTACGGCCTCCGCCGTGGCGTCCGCCAGGTGCAACACCGGTACCGAGACCGCCGCTCCGACCTGACCAGCGACTTTGTGCATGGTGTTGGTGCAGATCAGCACCATGTCGACGCCCGCTCTTTCCAGCGACCGGGCGGCCGCGGCCAGGACCTCCCCGGCCTCCGTCCACAGGCCCCGCACCTGCAGCCGCTCGATCTCCGCGAAATCCACCGAGTACAGCACACACCTGGCCGAGTGCAGACCGCCGAGCCGGTGGCGCGTGAACTCGTTGAGCAACCGGTAGTACTCGGCGGTCGATTCCCAACTCATCCCGCCGATCAGCCCGATCGTCTTCATGACCGCCTCCCCGCCCTCCGTCGACGGCCACATGATGCAAAACGGGAAGACCCACCGCAATTCAAGTATCCGCGAGGCCCTCCAGAAGGGTTTCTTATGGAGCGCCTCGGGGACCCGGCGAAACGACCTCGACAGGCAGAAGTCCGCGCGCAGGAGCCGGCGAGGCTCACCCCTTCCGGCGCGGTGCGCCGTAGACGGCGTCAAGCACCAGGGCCAGCAGGCGGTGGGCCTGCTCGGGGTCCTCGCCGCGGGCCGTGGACAACGCGATACCGGTGACGAGTTGGATCAGATCACCGGCGGTCAGGTCGCCCCGCGCGGTTCCCTCCCGTTGCGCCCGGGCGAGCAGACCGGCCGCCGCGTCGAGGATCAGCCGATGGCAGTCGAGGCCCGGCGCGCCGGGCTCGTCGACCATCAGAGCGCTGCCCATCCCCTGGTTGGCGCGGGCATGGGCCAGGAACGCGCCCAGCCATCGCGACAGGGCGTCGTCGGCGGAGTACAGGGCCCGCGACCTCTCCGCCTCCCCGCACAGCGCCTGGATCCGGTCCCGGAGCACGGCCGTCAGGAGGGCCTGCCGGTTCGGGAAGTGGCGGTACAGGGTTCCCGGTCCCACGCCTGCCCGGCGGGCGATCTCGTTGAGGGACGCCCCGGGGCCGTCTTCCGCGAACACCTCCTGCGCGGCGGCGAGCAGGCGTTCCCGGTTCAGGCGGGCGTCCGTGCGCCTCGGCGAGTGCCTCGCGTCGCCATGTCCGGTCGTCATCGTCCTGCCTTTCGAGTGCCCCGAGATAGCCAAGCGGAGACGTTCTCCGTATCGTAGCGGGCATCAACCGGAGAACCTCTCCGGATTCCTGACTGAGGAGTGCCCATGACGGACCGTGCGTCGACAGATCTCGGCAGGGTCGGGATCTGGACCTTCGCCTACGAAGGGCAGCCCGCCGGCCGGGTGCGGGAATCGGCCGCGGAAATCGAGGAGTTGGGCTACGGAGCCCTCTGGTACGGCGAGGGGTTCGGCCGCGACACGGTGGGGCAGGCCTGGCTGCTGCTGTCGGCGACCCGTCGCGTCGCCGTCGCGTCCGGCATCGCCAACATCGCCTTCCGGGAACCGATCGCCACCGCCGCCGCGACGCGCACCCTCGGTGAGGCGTTCCCCGGGCGCTACGTACTCGGCCTGGGCGGACACCGCGTCGACGACACCGTTCACGAGGTGGACGGTTATCCCGTACCGACCCGCGGCAGGGCGGTGACCACCATGCGCTCCTATCTGGCGGCCATGGACGCGTCACCTTCGCACGGCCCCGTACCGGATCCCGCCCCCCGCCGCGTACTGGCCGCCCTGGGGCCGAAGATGCTGAAGCTGGCCGCCGAGCGCACCTGGGGTGCGCACACGTATTTCGTGCCCGTCGAACACACCGAACGGGCGCGCCTGATCATGGGGCCGGATGCCTTTCTCGGGGTCGAGCAGGCCGTCGTACTCGACCACGACCTCGACCGGGCCCGAGAGGTGGCCACAGCGCATGTCGCCGCCTACCTGGCCGCGGCGCCGCACCAGGAGGCGAACGTACGCCGGCTCGGTTTCGGAGACGAGGACATCGTCGGCGGCCCGAGCCGCCGGCTGGTGGACGCGATCGTCGCCTACGGGGACACGGAGGCCATCCGCCGACGTGTCGGGCAGCACCTCCAGGCAGGAGCCGGGCATGTCTGCCTCCAGGTGCTGACCGCGGACCCCGCCAGGCTGCCGCAGCGAGAATGGCGCGAGCTCGCCGCCGCTCTGGTGCCCCACCCCGAGGCGGTCGCTCCACGAGGAACGTCCTGACCGACGGGCAGGAACTCGGCGTCGGGCGGTCGACGGACGGGCGCGTGTCAGTCGCCCGGACCGAGCAGGCTGGCCAGTTCGGGGTGCGTCCGTCCCGGGGTGATGGTGGTGATGCTGTACGTCGCGACCCCGTTGGTGACGAACGGATCGGCTGCCGCGATCCGCTCTATCGCGAGCCGATCGACCCCGCGGGCGATGATGGCGCCGCCGATCGAGGCCGGGACGGTCTGCCCGGAGACCAGAAACGTCCCCTCCTTGTGATGCCGCTCCAGGTAGGCGACGTGATCCCGGATGAAGGGCTCCACGGCCTGTTCCGAGCCGGTGTAGTGGAGCGACAGCAGGTGCAGCATGGATGCTTCCTCGATGTGGTGGTGGGCCGCGAGGCGTCCCGCGGCCGTCCGTGCGACGTCGGCGGCATCGGCCGTCCGCGCGCCTGGAGGTCCTCGGCTGCCACCCCGGGCTTCACGGCCTCCCCTCCGGCCCCCGTAGAAGGAGGCGCCCAGCGGCCGCGCGAGATGACCCTTCCGGAGGTGGCGCCCCGCGGTCGGCCTGGATGCCCCGCCAGGAGGCGGCGTGCCGCCCTGCCGAGGCGCGCCCGCCGGGTGTCGGCGCGCCTCAGCTCACCGCCCGCTTCACCAGCTCGGCGATGCGCGCCTCCACCTCGTCCGTCACCTCGGTCAGGGCGAAACCGGCCGCCCACATCGGGCCGTCGTCGAGCTTCGCCTGGTCGCTGAAGCCGAGCGTCGCGTAGCGCGCCTTGAACTTCTCCGCGGCCTGGAAGAAGCAGACGACCTTGCCCTCCAGCGCGTAGGCGGGCATCCCGTACCAGAGCTTCGGCGCGAGGGTCGGGGCGTTGGCCGTGACGACGGCGTGCACCCGCTCGGCCATGACGCGATCCGAGTCCCGCATCTCGGCGATCTTGGCGAGCACGTCCCGCTCGGCCGCCGCCGCCTTGTCCGCACGCGAGCTGCGGCGCGCCGCCGTCTTCAGCTCCTTGGCGTGCTCCTTCATCGCGGCCCGCTCCTCGGCCGTGAATCCTTCGTACCCGTTGTCCTTGGTGCCGCTCATGGCAGGTCTCCTCCTCGCGGATCATGGTCTCCGAGATCTTGGCGGGGACCTTATCCCCGCCCACTGACATCGGAGCCCGAGACGACCGGCACCGCCGGCGCCGACCGCGGACCGGCACGGCGGTGATCGCTCAGGGGGCGGCAGTCGCCACCGGACCGGCGGAGACCGGCGGCTCCTCGTACGGCGAGCGCGCGGCGGCGAGAGAGGTCAGAGACGTCAGGTAGTCGTCGAGGAGTTCGGCCTGGCGCTGGGGCGGGAAGGCCGCGGGGTCGAACAGGGCCTGCACCACCAGGCCGAGTGCGAAGGACTGGGCGCCGGCCGCGATGCGCTCGGGGTCTCCGGACGGCAGTTCGCCGCGCTGCTGGGCCGCGCTGACCAGGTCGGTCAGCCTGGTGCGGCCGTGCGCGTACTTGCGGGCGTAGTCGGCGCTCAGCTCCGGGTCGGCGAGCGCGGTGTCCCAGGAGGACACCCAGATCCGGTTGCTCGCGGTGGCCTCGGCGGTCAGCGGCAGGATGTCGAGGAGGGCGGCCCGCAGGGCGGACAGGCCCTGTCCGGCGGCGCGTCGGGGTCGGGAGGCGGTCCGCTCCGCGAGCAGGTCGAGGGCGTGGACGACCAGGTCGCGCTTGGCGGGGAAGTAGTGGGTGAGCAGGCCGGTGGTGGCACCGAGTTCGGCGGCCACGGCACGCAGGGTCAGTCCGGCGAAGCCATGCGCGGCCAGCACCCGCCAGACCGCCTCCGAGACGTCGCGGCGACGGGCTTCATGGTCTCCCTTGGTACGTGCCATGCTGCTACGGTACATAACCGTAACGCTTGTTGTGTGAATGAGGTCACCATGTTCTCCCTCCCGCTGCGGGACGGCGCCGTGCTCCGCCCGCTCGAGATCTGGCATGCCGAGGAGTTCGCCACCCATCTGGACCGGGCGCGCGACCACATCCGGCCCTGGGTCGGGGCCGCCTTCGTCGCCGAGGGCCTCGACGGGGCGCGGGCCACCCTGCGCCGGTACGCCGAGCGCCAGGCCGCGGACGACGCCCGCCTCTACGGCATCTGGCTCGAGGGGACGCTGGTGGGCGGTGTGATGTTCACGAGCTTCGACGCCGCCGCGGGGCGCTGCGAGGTCGGCTGCTGGCTGGAACCGGCCGCCGAGGGGACGGGTCTGATCACGGCGGCCTGCCGGACCCTGCTGGACTGGGCCTTCGACGAGCGGGGAGTGCACCGCGCCGAGTGGTACTGCCGGGGCGACAACGAGCGGAGCGCCGCGGTGGCCAAGCGGCTCGGTATGACGCTGGAAGGCGTCACCCGCGATTCCTGGCTCTTCGACGGGGTCCGCTACGACACGCAGGTCTGGTCGGTGCTCGCGCCCGAGTGGCAGGCCCATCGCGGGTGACCGCGCCGCCGGCGGTTCGGGGCGGTCGCCGTGGACATCGTCGGCCCGGCCATCCCCCGCGACGGCCCGCGCGCCCGGCCGCGCCGGGCCGGATCGCCTGAGGGTCACCGCTCCCGATACGGCCGGCGGTCGCCTCGGGCGGAACGGACCACCGGCCTCCCGCCACCGCGCGACCGAGGAGCAGGGGTATCGCGGGCGCGCTGTCACATCGGGCCGATGGGGAACGTCATGACGTTGACGGAAGCACAGTGAGAGATGGTGACCGATGAACGATCATGAGTTCCTGGCCCGGCGCTTCGAAGAGCACCGCTCCCATCTGCGGGCGGTGGCCTACCGGATGCTCGGCTCGCTGAGCGAGGCGGACGACGCCGTCCAGGAGGCATGGCTGCGGCTGGACCGCTCGGACACCAGTGAGGTGGCCAACCTCGGTGGCTGGCTGACCACCGTGGTGGGCCGGGTGTGCCTGGACATGCTGCGCTCCCGGAGCACTCGCGCGGAGCAGTCCCTGGAGGCGCCGGTACGGGTGCCGGACCCGATCATCAGCCGGGAGGACGGGCTGGACCCCGAGCAGCAGGCACTGCTGGCCGACTCGGTCGGGCTGGCCCTGCTGGTGGTCCTGGAGACCCTCAGCCCGGCGGAGCGCCTGGCCTTCGTGCTGCACGACATGTTCGCGGTGCCCTTCGACGAGATCGCCCCCATGGTGGACCGCACCCCCGCCGCGGCCCGGCAGCTCGCCAGCCGTGCCCGCCGCCGCGTCCAGGGCTCTGCGCCCACCCCCGATCGGGACCTGTCACGTCAGCGGGCGGTGGTGGAGGCGTTCCAGTCCGCGACCCGGGGCGGGGACTTCGAAGCCCTGCTGGCGATCCTGGACCCGGACGTCGTCCTGCGCGCCGACAGCGGCACCCTGGCCACCGGGGCCCGGGCGTCCAGGGTCATCCGGGGGGCCGAGGCGGTGGCCGCGCAGGCGCTCAGCTTCCAGCGTTTCTCCCAGGGCGGCGGCATGCCCGCGCTGGTCAACGGCGCGGCCGGGCTGGTCTCCGCGCCGGCCGGCAAGCCGATGGCGGTCCTGGGCTTCACGATCACCGACGGGAAGATCGTCACCATCGACATCCTGGCCGACACCGAGCGGCTGAGCCACCTCGACCTGACGATCCTGGAGGACTGAGGGCACGGCCTGAGGTCCTCGCGGGCCCCAGCGGACCCGATCGCGGAGCGCCTGGGTCGGCAGGCCGCGGCGGAACCGGCCGCGGGGAGTCGAGTCCGCCGGGGTTTCGGTGGCCCGGACGCCGGTTGGCTGACGGCGCGGCGGGGACGGCCCCGCGGCCCCGTCGCGGGCCCTCCCCTGCGGCGCCATCGCCCGAACGGCGCCCACCCGCCGGATCACCCGCCCGCGCCGGCCCTCAGGCGCCCACCGTGTCCATGTAGGCGGTACGCAACCGCCGTACCCCCTCGGTGAGTTCCTCGGTGCCGGCCGCGGAGGCGAAGCTCAGCCTCAGGTGCGGGGCGGGCGGTTCCGCGCAGAAGTACGGGCGGCCGGGGGTGACGGCCACCCCGGCGCGCAGGGCCGCGGTGGCCAGCGCGGACTCGTCGGCGCCGAGGGGGAGCCGCAGCCACAGGTGGTATCCGCCGGAGGGGATGTGCGGCAGTACGGCCTCGGCGGGCAGCTGCCGCCGCAGTGCGGTGGCCAGGGCGTCGCGGCGGATCCTCAGCTCGGCCGCCACCTGGCGCAGGTGGCGGCTCCACATCGGTGCCCCGACGAGTTCCAGGGCCGCCTCCTGAAGGGGCCGGGGGACGAAGAAGCTGTCCACGATCTGGATGGCGCGCAGCCGCTGGCGGGCCGGGCCGCGGGCGGCCAGGGCGCCCACCCGCATGCTGGGCGAGGTGGCCTTGGTGAGCGAGCAGACATGGACCACCACCCCGTCGGGGTCGTCGGCGATCAGCGGCGGGGGCAGCGGGCCGGCGTCCTCGTGGACCAGTCGGCGGGCGAAGTCGTCCTCGATCACGAAGGCGCCGGCCGCCCGGGCCACCCGCAGCACCTCGGCGCGCCGTTCGGCGCCGAGTGCCGCACCGGTGGGGTTCTGGAAGAGCGGCTGGCAGACGAAGACCCGGGCCCCGCTGGCCCGGAAGGCCTCCTCCAGCAGGTCGGTGCGGACGCCCTCCGGGTCGGTGGGGACGGGCACCGGGCGCAGGCCGCTGGCGCGGGCCGCGGCGAGCATGCCCGGGTAGGTCGGTGATTCCACCAGTACCGGGGCGCCCGGTCCGGCCAGCGCGTGCAGCGCGGTGGTCAGGGCGCTCTGGCCACCGGCGGTGATCAGGGTGTCGGCGGCGGAGACGGTGCCGGCCGGACCGCCGATCTCCCGGGCGAACCAGGCGCGCAGCTCGGGAAGTCCGTCGACCGGCGGGCGGCCCCAGGCGCCGGGTCGGCGGCCGGCGCGGGCGAGGGCGGCGGCCATGGCCCGTTCGGGTTGCAGGCCGGGGTGGAGATAGCCGCCGTTGAGTTCGATGACGCCCGGCGGCGGGGCGGAGAGGGTGCTGAGCACCCCTGAGGCGTCCACCGAGCGCGGCACTGCCTCGCCGGGGGCCTCGGCGCTGAGAGCGACCTCCTGCCAGGAGGTGTCGCCCGGGCGGGCCCCGGCCGTACGGGCCTGGTCCGCGCGGTAGGCGCCGGCACCCGGCCGGGTGACGACGAGCCCCTCCGCGACCAGGGCGGCCAAGGCGCGGGAGACGGTGACCGGGCTGACCCGAAACCGCTCCACCAGAGCCCGACTGGCCGGCAGCTTCTCTCCTGGTGAGTAGCGGTTGAGCTCTCCTCGCAGGACTCCGGCGAGTTCCACCACACTGCTACGCTCATGCATGAGAGTAGACGATAGCGCTATCCCTTCTTCCGCGATAGCAGTGAGCGCCGCCGGACAGCGGAGGGCTCCGGGCCGCCGCGCCGCCCCCGGGACGGCCCCGCGCGGCGGCGCCACCGGCACGGTGCTCGCCGGGCTCGGCGTGGCCGCCTTCTCCCTCACCTTCCCGGGGACCGTCTGGGCCCTGGAGGGGCTTGGCCCCTGGTCGGTGGTCTCGGTGCGCATGGTGCTGGCGGGGCTGATCGCGGGTGGCTGCCTGCTGGCCCTGCGGGTCCGCCCGCCGGCCCGCCGGCAGTGGCCCGGCCTGCTGGCCGTGGCGGCCGGGACGGTGGTCGGCTTCCCGCTGCTGACGACCTTGGCGCTGCGGACCTCCACCACCTCGCACGCCGCCGTGGTGGTCGGCCTGCTGCCGCTCACCACGGCCGCCTACTCCGCCCTGCGGACCGGCGAGCGGCCCTCACGCACCTTCTGGGCGGCCGCGTTGACGGGTGCGGCGGTGGTGGTCGTGTTCGCGGTGTGGCAGAGCGGGGGCGCGCCGACCACGGGCGACCTGTATCTGTTCGGCGCGCTGCTGGTGTGCGCCGCCGGATACGCGGAGGGCGGCCGACTGGCCCGGGAGATGCCCGGCTGGCAGGTGATCGGCTGGGCACTGGTCGGCTGCCTGCCGGTGTCCCTGGCAGGGGCGGCGATCGCCCTGTCGGCCGAGTCCGTCCGGCTGAGCGGCCACACGGTGGCCGGGTTGGTGTGGTTGGCGGCGGGCTCGCAGTTCCTGGGGATGGTGGTCTGGTACCGGGGCATGGCCGCGATCGGGGTGGCCAGGGCGAGTCAGTTGCAACTGGCCCAGCCGTTGCTCACTCTGGTGTGGTCGGTACTTCTCCTCGGCGAGCGTCCGGCCGTCGCCGCGCCGCTCGCGGCCGTCGCGGTCCTGGTGTGCATCGCCGTCACCCAGCGGGCCCGCACCTGACGGGCGGGGCGGAGCACCGGCAGCCACCGCGCCCCGGTGGGCCGCGGACCACGGAACCCCTCCGGGGTACCGGACAGGAGGTCAGGGCTGATGCGAGCGAACAAGGGCGACCGGCTGGTGAGGCACGGCCGGGTCGTCGGGGAGCACGACCACATCGTGGAGGTCGTCGAGACGCTGGGGCCGAACGGCGCGCCGCCGTACCGTGTCCGGGCCGAGAACGGACACGAGACGATCATGTCGCCCGGCCCGGACTGCGTGGTCGACACCCGCAAGGAAAAGGACCACCCGGCGTAAGGGGTCCGTCCGGCGTGACGGTCCGTCCTGAGTCGAGCGGACCGGGCCCTGCACAGGGCCCGGCCGTTCGTCAGCCGGCCCCTGCGCAGGTACGCCCCCCTCAGCGCGGTGGGCGGACCCGGCTCGGGTAGTGGTCGGCTACAACCTGGGCCATCGCGCCGATGCGGTCCTGGACCACCTCCTCGGCGGAGAACCACACATTGCCCCGCACCTCGGGGAAGCCGCGGTCGAAGGTGAGGTGCCGGGAGAGTTCGGCCGGGTCCTGCCAGGCGGCGGGCTGGGCCGGGTCGCCGGCCTTGTACAGGGCCTCCCCGATGTACAGGTGCACCCCGGTGCCGCGTACGGTCTCGGCCCACCAGGGCACCAGCGCGGCGTAGTCCGCGGCCTGGAATCCGATGTTCCAGTAGACCTGCGGGACGATGTGGTCGATCCACCGCTCGCGGACCCAGCGGCGGGTGTCGGCGTACAGGTCGTCATAGGTCTGCACCCCGGCGCGGGTGTCGGAGCCCTCGGGGTCGGTGGCCTTGTTGCGCCACACCGCGAAGGGGCTGATCCCGAAGCGCACCTGCCGCTTGATCTCCCTGACGCGCCGGCCCATCTCCCGTACCAGCTGGTCGGTGTTGTCGCGCCGCCAGGCGGCGCGGTCCGGGAAGCCCGCTCCGTAGCGGGCGAAGGCCTCGGTGTCGTCGAAGGTCTGGCCGGCCACCGGATAGGGGTAGAAGTAGTCGTCCCAGTGCACCGCGTCGATGTCGTAGCGGGCGACGGCGTCCAGCATGGCGTCCTGGACGAAGCGCCGGACCTCGGGCAGCCCGGGGTTGTAGTAGAGCTTCCCCCCGTACGGCACCACCCAGTCGGGGTGCAGCCGGGCGGGGTGGCTGGGCACCAGCCGGGTGAGGTCGGTGTGGTTGGCGACGCGGTACGGGTTGAACCAGGCGTGCAGTTCCAGGCCCCGGGCGTGCGCCTCGCGCACCGCGGTGCCGAGCGGGTCCCAGCCCGGGTCCCGGCCCTGGACGCCGGTCAGATACTCCGCCCACGGTTCGTACGGGGACGGCCACAGGGCGTCCGCGGTGGGTCTGACCTGGAAGATCACGGCGTTCAGCCGGCGGGCCGCGGCGGCGTCCAGCAGCGCGAGGAGTTCCTGGCGCTGGGCGGCGGCGGGCAGCCCGGGCTGGGAGGGCCAGTCCCGGTTGGCGACGGTGGCCAGCCACATCCCGCGGAACTCCCTCTTCTGGCTCCGGTCCGCCGGCCGCCGGCCGGATGCCCGCGCCGGTGATCCGTCCTCCGCCGAGTCGGCTGCCGCCGTACCCGGCAGTGCCGTGGCCGCCAGCAGCCCGGCCGCCGCCGTGGTCAGGCCTCTCCGCGTCATCTGCCCCATGAGCACTCCCCGATCGTGTGTCACGTCCTGGTCTGCTATGGCTCCGCGCCCACCGGTTCGGGCGCCCAGCCGATGATGTGGGGCAGCCGCTCGCGTGGCAATGCCCCGCACGGTTCGCCCGCCCCCCGGCCCGCCCGGAAGCGCTGGGCCGGATGGGGTGGGAGAGGCCCTCGGGCGGTGCCCGCCCAAGCGGGCGCCCACCCGGGCGGAGTAACGTCTGCGACGAGGCGGGCGCCGGAATCGTACGGAGCCCGCCGGCCCGTAGATCAGCGAAAGGCACGAGGTGACCAACTCAATTGCCGACATTGCACGCGTCGGAGTGGTGGGCTGCGGCCAGATGGGCGCGGGCATCGCCGAGGTGTGCGCCCGTTCCGGCCTGGACGTGAAGGTCGCCGAGACCAACGGCGAGGCCCTGGAACTGGGCCGTACGCGGCTGACCACCTCGCTCGGGAAGGCAGCCGAGCGGGGCAAGATCACCGCCGAGGAGCGGGATGCGGCACTGGATCGGCTGAGCTTCACCACCGACCTCGGCGAGTTCGCCGACCGCGATCTGGTCATCGAGGCCGTGGTCGAGAACGAGCAGGTCAAGACCGAGATCTTCCAGATCCTGGACCAGGTGGTGACCCGCCCCGACGCCATCTTGGCCTCGAACACCTCCTCGGTTCCCCTGGTCAAGCTGGCGGTCGCCACCTCGCGGCCGGACCGGGTCATCGGCATCCACTTCTTCAACCCGGCGCCGGTGCAGAAGCTGGTCGAGCTGATCCCCGCGCTGACCACGAGCGACGACACCATCAAGCGCTCCGAGGCGCTGGTCCAGGACCTGCTCGGCAAGCACCCGATCCACGCCCAGGACCGGTCGGGCTTCGTCGTCAACGCGCTGCTGATCCCCTATCTGCTCTCCGCGATCCGGATGTTCGAGTCGGGCATCGCCAGCCGCGAGGACATCGACAACGGCATGGAGCTGGGCTGTGCGCACCCCATGGGCCCGCTCAAGCTCTCCGACCTGATCGGCCTGGACACCGTGGCGGCGATCGCGGACTCGATGTACGCCGAGTTCAAGGAGCCGCTGTACGCCGCTCCCCCGCTGCTCCAGCGCATGGTGGACGCGGGCCGGCTGGGCCGCAAGTCCGGCTCGGGCTTCTACTCGTACTCCTGACCCGCGCACCCGCCGCCCCGCCGGGCTCCCCCGGCCGGTGGCAGCACGACGGCCGGGACCGCGACCCGCCATCCGGGTCGCGGTCCCGAGCGGAAGGGCCCGCCGCCGACGCGGGTCCCGGGCCCGCCTCCCACCGGAGGCGGGCCCCTCTGCCTGTCGAGGCCCGGACGGGCGCACCGGCCGGGCGGTCCCGGTCCGCCGGCGTTCACACGGGGTGTGCGGTAGTTACCCGAACACACGCCGTACACACTCTCCCGCGCGGTGGCACGCCGGGGTTCACTCGGAGGTGTCGGATGCGGACCGCATCCCGCCCAGGAGAGGAGAACACCCCGTGATCACCGAGTCCGAGCCCACCGCGACTTCCGCGGAGCTCGCGGAACTCCGTCGCAGCGTCGATGTGGGGATGACCCGGATCGACGGCCAGCTCGCCCTTCTCGCCCACCGGGGCGAGAAGGCCGAGCAGGACCTGACCCAGTTGACCCACCGGCTGCGGACGGTGGAGCGCGGCCGCTGGCCGCTGCCGTCGCTCGCCGCGCTCACCGGGCTGTGCGGGTTGGCGGTGACCGTCTGGCAGACCTTCGGCCACCGCTAGGGGTCCCGACGGGCCCCGGCCGGGCTCAGCCCAGCCGGAGGTGATGGAGCATCAGCAGCGCCGCCGCCATGTTGGCGGCCGGCACCTCACCGCGCGCGATCATGTCGGGCACCAGCTTGAGCGGCACCCACTCGCGCCGGTCGGACTCGAAGTCGTCCTGCGGGTGGCCGATGTACTCGGCCTGGTCCGTCCAGTAGATGTGGTGCCGGGCGTCGGTCAGTCCGTTGGACGGCTCCACGGTGAGCAGGTGCCGCAGCGGGCCCGGCCGCCAGCCGGTCTCCTCCTCCATCTCCCGGCCGGCCGCGACCGCGAGGTCCTCGCCGTCCTCCACCACGCCGGCGGCCAGCTCCCAGCCCCAGCTGTCGGTGATGAAGCGGTGCCGCCACAGCAGCAGCACCTCATTGGCCTCGTTGACGACGGTGGCCACCGCGACCGGCCGCAGCCGGATCACGAAGTGGTCGAGGTGCCGGCCGTCGGGGAGTTCCACGTCGGCGAGGTTCACCTGGAACCAGCGGTTGTGGTGAATGGTCCGTTCCTGAAGATTCTTCCATCGCATGATGGCCACCTTCCGCCTTGGAGGCGCCACCGGCGATCGCCGGCGGCGGGCACCATGCGGCGACCACCGGGGTGGGGCGTCGATGCGGTGGCGGCCGGGAGGAAGGGGTGTGCCCGGCGCGGGAGGCCCGGCCTGCTCAGAGGGGGACGCGCAGGGCACCGTCGATGAGTTCGGCGGCCTCGGAGGTCACCGCGCAGCCGCTCTCCACCAGGTGCTCGCGCACCGCGCGCAGGCGGTCCCGCAGGCGCTGCGACTCCATGCCGCGGGCCTGCTCGGTCATCTCCACGGCGGTCGCCACCGCCTGGTCCGCGTCCCCCTGGCGCAGCTCGATGTGGGTGAGCATGGCCAGTCGGTGCACCCGGCCCCGGTCGTGCGCCGGGCTGCCGACCGCGGCGGTGGCGTGCTCCCGGGCCGCCCCCAGGTCGCCGAGGTTGAGCAAGGCCTCGGCGACCTGCACATTGACCAGTCCCGGCTGGACATAGCCGGTCTCGTCGGGCTCCTGGCCGCGGCTGATCCGCCCGGCGGCGCGCTCGGCATGCCGGATGCAGGCCAGCGCGGACCGGCCGTCGCCGAGCCGGGCGTACGCCTTGGCCTGCATGGCGTACAGGTCGGCGGCGAGCGCCGGGGTGATCCGCGCGCCGGCGGAGCGCAGCGCGGACTCCGCGAAGGCCACCGCCTGCCGGTACTCCCTGAGGAACAGCGACTGGTTGACCAGCAGGGCGATGACGTACCCGCCGAGGCCGCGGTCGCCGCTCGCCTTGGCCAGCCGCAGCGCCTGGTGGAAATAGCGCTGCGCCAGGCCGTGGGCGTCGGAGTCGTAGGCGCAGATGCCCGCGATGGCCACCAACCCGCCGGTGGCCCGGTGCAGTTGGCGACCGGTGGCATCGCTGTAGCTGCCGCGCAGCAGCGGTGCGGCCTCGGAGTTGAGGAAGCCCACCACCCGGGTGCGGGTGGCCACACCACCGGCCTTGCGGTACATCTGCTCGTAGTGGGCGCGGGCGGCGCGCAGCATGACGATGTCGGCCCGGCCGACCTTGGTCAGGCCGTCCCGGGAGACGTCGCCGTCCTCCGGGGGGTTCTCCCACTCCCAGACCGGTATCACGGCGGGGGTGCCGGTCACGGTCCGGGCGGCGATCACATGCGGGCGCTGCTGTTCGTCGGAGCGCCACAGCGCGGTGGCCCGCTCCACGAAGCCGGACAGCGGGGTGCCGCCGAGGCGGGTGCCGCCGGGGCTGCCGAGTCCGATGTCGTCCAGGGTGAGCGAGCGGTGCAGCCGCTCCCCCAGCACCTCGCAGATCAGGTCGGGCACCTGGCCGCGTGGCCGCTGGCCCTTCAACCAGCGGGCCACGGCGGTGTGTTCGTAGCGCAGGGCCAGTCCTCTGGCCCGGCCCGCCTCGTTGACATGGGCGGCCAGGCCGGCGTGGGAGATCCCGGCCTCGTCGAGCAGTGAGTCGAGCAGTGTGTTGGGCTCCATGCCGCGCTCCCCGTCGTGCTGGGTGCTGCCAGGGTACGGGAGTCGGCTTCACACGGGGTGTGCGGCGGGGCGGGTCTCGGGGC
>NZ_SRID01000539.1 GCF_004684805.1 Streptomyces palmae | reverse complement strand
TTCCGGGGCCGGGGGCGGGGGTGTTCGCAGGAGTGGAGGCGAGACGTTCCGAGCTGCCTCAAGGGGCGACGTGGCGGTCATCGACTCCGTGCGTGCGGGGACGCCGAGGGGGACATGGGGGTCTTCGCCAGGCATGTGCGGGGTGTTCCGGGCGGGTGGTGGGTGTTCGCCGGGCCTGGGTCGCTTTCAGGCTTTTTAACTGGAGTGGTCGGCTCCCGGGCCGGTGGTCAGACTGATCGCGGCGGAGGGACGCCCCCTCCTTTCGTCTTCCGGCATCTCGTGCGCCGCCCCAGCGGGAGGAACCTCAATGACTTCGGTATCGGCTGATGTCGAGTTCTGGGCCGACTACCTCGCCGACGGCGGGTTCGCCCCGATCCCGCGCTGGTCCACCTCACCGGCCGCGGACGGCTCCGTGGGCGATGTCTCGGTGAAGCCGTCCCCCTCGGTGCTCGCCGTGGTCGGCCGGGTCGCCGCGGAGCTGGAGGTGGCCCCGCAGGCCGTCCAGCTCGCGGTGCACGCCCGGGCGCTGCGCGCGCTGACCGGTGAGCGGGAGGTGCTGGCCGGTGCCCTGGTCCGGGGTTCGGACGCGGTGCCGGTCCGGCTGGACGCCGAGGACGGCTCCTGGCGGGAACTGGTGCTGCGGGCGCAGCACGTCTGGTCCGAGCTGCCGGTGGAGCAGGCCGTTCCGGTGGCCGCCCTGGAGGATCGCTTCGGCAGCCCGGTGTTCGAGACCCTGGTGGATCTCACCGACGGCTCGGTGCCGATCGAGCTCCCCGCCGGGGTGTGCGTGGCCATCAGCATCGCGGACTCCGAGGTACGGCTGCTCCACCGCACCGGCGTCGCCGACTCCGCGCAGGCCGACCGGCTGATCGGCTACCACCTGACGGCGCTGGGCCTGATGGCCGAGGACCTGGACGCCCACCACCACGAGCAGAGCCTGGTCTCCGCCGCCGAGCGCCACACCCAGCTGGTGGAGCTGGCCGGCCCGCTGCGCCAACTGCCCGACCAGCGCTTCCACGAGCTGTTCGAGGAGCGGGTCCGCGCCCACCCGGACCGCGTCGCCGCGGTGGCCGGCGCGGAGTCCTGGACGTACGCGACGGTCAACTCCCGGGCCAACCGGATCGCCCGGGCGCTCCTCGCGGACGGGCTGGCCGCCGAGGACGTGGTCGCCGTCGTGATGGACCGCGGCCTGGACTGGCTGGCGGCCGTCATCGGGGTGTTC
This sequence comes from Streptomyces palmae, assembly GCF_004684805.1. Classification (GTDB taxonomy): domain Bacteria; phylum Actinomycetota; class Actinomycetes; order Streptomycetales; family Streptomycetaceae; genus Streptomyces; species Streptomyces palmae. The sequence continues at coordinate 2,226 of NZ_SRID01000539.1, read as the reverse complement.
AAGGCGGGCGGCGTGTACCTGCCGATCGAGCCGGACTTCCCGGCCGAGCGGATCACCCAGGTCCTCACCCGCAGCGACTGCACCCGGGCGCTGACCGTCGGGGACGGCGGGCCCCGGCTGGTCCAGGCCCTCGCCGAGCTGCCCGGCACCACCCCGATCGACGTGGCCCGGGTGTACCGCGAGGTCGGGGACGACACCGACCCCAAGGTGGCGGTGGGCGCCGGACAGCTGGCCTACATCTACTTCACCTCCGGCTCGACCGGGCTGCCCAAGGGCGCCATGTGCGAGCACGCCGGCATGCTGAACCACCTCTACGCCAAGATCGACGACCTGGGCATCGAGTCGGACCAGGTGGTGGCCCAGACCGCGCCGCAGTGCTTCGACATCTCCCTGTGGCAGTTGCTGTCCGCCCTTCTGGTGGGCGGGCGCACCCTGATCGTCCCGCAGGACGCGGTGCTCGACGTACCGAGGTACCTGGACACCGTCATCACCGGCGGGGTCGGGGTGCTCCAGGTGGTGCCCTCCTACCTGGAGGTCCTGCTCACCCACCTCGAACAGCAGCCGCGGCCGTTCGGTGCGGTACGGATCGTCTCGGCCACCGGCGAGCCGCTCAAGCGCGAACTCGTCCAGCGCTGGTTCGCCAGCTACCCGGGCATCCCGCTGGTCAACGCCTACGGCCTGACCGAGACCTCCGACGACACCAACCACGAGGTGATGACCGCCCCGCCGGAGGGCGACCGGGTGCCGCTCGGCCCCGCCGTGAACAACGTCCGGGTGTACGTGGTGGACGAACAGCTCGAGCCGGTCCCGCTGGGCGCCCCGGGCGAGATCGTCTTCTCGGGGGTCTGCGTCGGGCGCGGCTACATCAACGACGAGGAGCGCACCCGCGCGGCGTTCGGCTCGGACCCGCACCACCCGGGCGAGCGGCTCTACCGCTCCGGTGACTTCGGACGCTGGCTGCCCTCCGGCAAGCTGGAGTTCCTCGGCCGCCGCGACGCCCAGGTGAAGCTCCGCGGCTTCCGGATCGAGATCGGCGAGATAGAGAACGCGATGCTGCTGGCGCCCGGTGTCCGGGACGCGGCCGTGGTGGTCCTCCCCGAGATCAGCCAGCTGGTCGGCTACTACGCGGCCTCCGAGCCGACCGCCCCCGACCTGGTGCGCGAGACCCTCGCCGGCCGGCTGCCCGCCTATATGGTGCCCGCGGTGCTGCACCCGCTGGAGGCGCTGCCCCTGACGCCCAACGGCAAGATCGACAAGAAGGCCCTGACCCGGCTGGCCGCCGAGTCCGCCGTCTCGGAGACCGAGCACCAGCCGCCGGCCACCGCCACCGAACGCCGGCTGGCCGCCGCCTGGGCCGAGACGCTGCGGATACCCGTGGAACGCATCGGCCGCGACCTCCACTTCTTCGAAAGCGGCGGCAACTCCCTGTCCGCGGTCCGGATGATCGTCAAACTGGACCGGCTGTTCACCGCCCGGGAACTCATGAACCACCCGGTCCTCTCCGACCTGGCCGCGATGATCGACACCCGCGAGAAGTGACCGCCGCAGGCGCCCAGAGGAATCCGGGCCCCACACCAGGGCCGCAGGCGTAGGCCCCTGGACCCGCACGCCCGGGTCCAGGGGTCGGGCCCGCCGGGGCCGTAGAGGTCGGGCCCTGAACGCACGCCACCGACCACAGGGACCGGGTCCCGGACACACGCCACCGACCACAGGAGGCGGGCCCTGAACGTACGCCGGGGCCGCAGGGGTTGGGTCCTGGACGATGACGTGTATTTGTGGCGCTATCACCGAGTTTCCAGCGTTTCGGGGCACTCGCGCCGTAAATATACGGTCCAGGACCCAAGCCCGGAGGCCCAGGCAACCCGGCCACCCAGCGCACACCCCACCCACTGAGCCGTTCGCGGGTCCTTCCCCGCCCCCTCTCGCCCCGAGCCGACGGGCACATACCCGCTCGGGGTATCGTGAGCCCCGACTCGACCCATGGGGAGGTGAGCGGTGCGGCACGGGCAGACCGGATTGGTCTGGGCGGGACGGATACTGCTGCTCACCGCGCTGGTGCTCGGCATCGTCACCATGCACACCCTGGGCCACCTCACCCAGCACGACTCAGGGCATGAGCCCGCGCGCATCGGCATGACCGCGCCCCAGCCCCACCAGCCCATGCCCCCCGGCCGGCACACACCCATGGCCGACGAGGAACACCCAGGCCGCCACACGGCCCCTGAC
>NZ_SRID01000538.1 GCF_004684805.1 Streptomyces palmae | reverse complement strand
TTATGCGATCGTCGGCAGCGTCAGTTGTGTATAAGAGACAGGTGAAAGGCTCCGCTGACGCTCCGCCAAATTCCCGCGCAAGCGCGGGAATTGAATTCCGCGAGCGGAATTCCTAAACGCGTGTCAATTCGCGCAAGCGCGAATTGAGGACACCCGCGCAAGCGCGGGTGTCTAGGCTGGCAGCAAGGGGAGGTGCATCACGCGCGGGCCTGTGTAGGGTTTGGGAATCCCAGCCCTACCCCTACACAACGAGAGTGACGGGTCATCGGCCTGACGGAGTGCCGACCCCCACCGCAGTGACAGGCTCCGCTGCGCTCCACCCGAATCTCTCCCATGCGCCCGAAACCGCCCCTCACATATTCATCGATTCCTCGTCAGTATGTACGCTAGTCCGTCAGTGCGGGGCAGAATAGGGCAGGGTATCATGCGCGCGTACAACGCGAGACCAACACGATGCATCACGCGATGAGACTGTGTAGTGTTTGGGCCCTAGCCGCACCATCCCTGGCACGGGCCAAAAACTCACGGCTGAATTCATGATTGCGCGGCCTTGAGCGGCTTAGCCACAGAACGGCAGCCCGAGATGGGAATGCTGAAATTCGAGGTGCGGAGGTACTGGAGCCGAACGGCCCCCAGGGCCGGGCGGCGGAACCGCCCGCCGACACCGACCACGCCTCCGCGCTTTTGAGCATCACGGCCGGTACCACCCGAGACTCAGAGCCGCTGGTGGCGTCCACGACCCGCGTGCGGCCGGGGAGCCGCACGCGAAGGCGTGCGAGCCACGAGGGGGTCCGGCCGGCTCGTTCTGATGCTGTCGCTGGACGTATCCCACGGCGTGGCGGTGCTTGATCACGGCAGGGAGAACCGGTATCACGCGCGCGCACGCTCTAGAAGCAAGAAGCGTACGTTTTCGCAGGTCAGGGGGACGAGTTCGGAAAGATATGTCAGCCCAGGGCTGACATATCTCGGTCGCGACGTCAGCCAGTCCTGACCGAGCAACATCGTTTCGTGGCACTACTGCCACGAAACGGCGCACGGTGCGTCAGTGGGGGGTTCGGGCCAGATCCGGAAGCGGAGGTCAGTCCAGAGCTGACGTACAGGGGGGTTTCGTGTCGGCGCTGCCGCGTTTTGGTGGCATTACTGCCACGGTTCTTCGCTATGGTTCTGACACCACGACGATCAAGGAGGCAGCGACCCCATGAGCTCAGGGCCCCTGGACGGCAGCGCAGCGCCGAAGCTGCCCGGCGCCCCGTCCCGTCGGCGGCGGCGCCCGAAGCCGCCGCCCACCGCCTACAACCGGTCCTCCAGCTCCACGATCGAGCTGCCCGCCGGCCATGCCGCCCAGGTCTTCCCGGTCGGGTCCAGTACGGGGTTCATCGGCGAGGCGTTCTCCATGGACAGCCTGGAGTTCATGCGTTGGGCTGCCGTCCGCTACGACAGTGACCGGTTCGTGCTCGTGGTGCTGTTCCACCTGATGGGCTCGCAGAAGCCCGGCGGGCTGATCGAGGCCAAGCACGAGGACGTGGCCAAGGCCCTCGGGTACAGCCGCCCTCACATCAGCCGCGTCTTCAACGTCCTGGAGACCGACGGCGCGCTGCGAAGGGTCCAGCGGGGCCTGTACCAGCTCAACCCGGCCGCGTCGCTCAGAGGAGGGCTCAGGGAGCCACAGAAGGGCGAGAAGAAGCGCTCCAAGGCGGGTATGGGCGACAGGGTGGAGCAGCTGGACCTGCTGCGCGAGATCATGGAGGACCCGGACGCGCCCGAAGCGTTCCGGGCGATGGCCGCTCCCGGCGCGAAACTGGAAGTGCGCAAGGAGTCGGATGGGGAAGGGAAGGCCACGTCATGACGTCCGTTGCCGAGGAATGGGTTCCGCGCCGCAACGTGCTGTGGGGCAGCTTCAACGGGCTCGCGTACGTGCCACGGCTTCCTCCCACCGCCTACACGCTGCTGCTGCACATGATGACCGAGCAGGAGCCCGGTGGCCTGGTCGTCGCCACGCACGACGAACTCGCGGCCGGCCTCGCGATGGAGCGCGGCATGATCAGCCGTGCCATGCCGCACCTGGTCGCCGCCCGGCTCGTCACCGTGGTCCGCCGCGGCCGCTTCCAGCTCCACCCGATGATCGCTGCCTTCAACGACCCCCGCGAACAGCAGCGAGCCGTCAAGGCGCTTCCCCGGGACATGCGCCTGGACGCCGGCGACTTCGAGGACGAGTACGAGCGTCGCTTCCAGCTCCACCTGGACGAGAAGGCCCGCAAGGCCGAAGCCAAGGCCAAGGGCAACGTCACGCCCATCAACAAGACACCCCGCCTCAAGCGAGTCCGCTGACCACCAGCGGGCCTCACCGAGAACGGCGTCGCACCCTCGGGTGGGACGCCGTTCTGGTGCCCGGGGGCGGTGTACTGGGGGAACCCGTTCGTTCTGCTCCGCCCGAACCAAGCAGCTGCCGTGGGGGCCATGGCCGATCCATGCAGCAGCCGTGCCGGCCCACGACGCTGCTGCTACCCCGGAGCAGCAGGGCTCGCTGCATCGAGGCCGGGGAGGTCTGCTGCACGAGCAGCACCCGTGCGGCGCCTGGCCCACGCAAATGCTGCGCTGGACGATGACGTCGCGCAGCACTTCGGTGGCGGGACCGTCGGTCGGGACCGGAGCGCGGCTCTCCTGGCTAGTAGTCCAGGTCCAAATAGTCGATGTCGTTGATTTCCGCGTCCGACAGTCCCATAGCGCGCCCGCCGCCGTCCTGGAAATACACTTCTTTAAACCCTTCGGCGATGATTCCGCGCATCTGCTGGTCGCTGGCCCCCGGGTCGCGGGCGTCGAAGAGGCGCTGCACGTACTCCGGGAGGAGGTGCACGGTGAGTCGCCGGAACCGTCCGTCGTCGGTCGTGCCGACCGGCGCGGTGTAGCCGAACCGGGCCCGGGTCTCCACCGTGATGCCGCCGGTGGTGGCGGCCTTCTTCTGCCGGCGCTTGCGCACCAGTGGCTGCCAGCCATCGCCTCGATCTTCGCGGCGACGTCCGGGCGGGTGTGCAGGTGCCGCGCCGGTAGCGGTTGACGGAGTCGGCCGTGACTCCGGCTTCCTCGCCGATCTCCTGGGCACTGAGGTACTTGCGCAGGAAGCCGACCTGGCCCTTGAGGGGCCTGGGAGGGTCCTTGGTGAACGCCTCCTGGTCGGCGCGCTCGATCGCGTCGTGGATGTCCGTCACGGCCTACTCCCCGTCCTTAAGGACGGGGTCGCCGTGCGCGGCGGTCTTCTGCCGGTAGAGCTTCACGCGGCTGCTGATCGCACCAGGGCTCAGGCCCAGGGCTTTGCCGATGGCCTTTTGCTCCACACCTTTGTCAACCAGGGCGACGATGGCGGCGTTGAGGTTGCTACCGCGGCCCCGGGGGAGGGCGCGCAGCGTGGCGATTTCCTGGGGTGTGGGGGG
>NZ_SRID01000537.1 GCF_004684805.1 Streptomyces palmae | reverse complement strand
GGGTGAGGGGGTGCCTCCCGGCGGGGGCGCGGTGCCTCTCGGCGGAGTACGCGGTGCCTCCCGGCTGGGTGCCTCTCGGCGGGGTGAGGGGGCGGCCTTGGCGGAAGTAGGTCGCCGTCCGGCGTGGGGCGCCGTCTTGGTGGATCACCAGACGAAAACAGCCTCTGAGTTGCGTTTCCGCAGCTCAGAGGCTGTTGTTCCCAGTGTGGCGGCGCCAGGATTCGAACCTGGGTAGGCTAAGCCGACGGATTTACAGTCCGCTCCCATTGGCCACTCGGGCACACCGCCTGGGATTGAAGCCGGGATTTCCGTTCTCGCGTCGGGAACTCCCTGGCAACGACGTAAACCATACCCGATGACCGGGGGTGGTTCGCCACCGGGTTGATCGCGGCTTGATCATGGTCCGGGTGACTAGGCTGGCCGGTACGGCCCCCACCCCCGCTACCGCTGGGCGCTCGGGGCCGCATCCCTGACCGAATCTATGTACGAGGAGCCAACTCAATATGGCCGACTCCAGTTTCGACATCGTCTCGAAGGTCGAGCGGCAGGAGGTCGACAACGCCCTCAACCAGGCGGGCCGGGAGATCTCCCAGCGCTACGACTTCAAGAACGTCGGCGCCTCGATCGCCTGGTCGGGTGAGAAGATCGAGATGCGCGCCAACTCCGAGGAGCGGGTCAAGGCGATCCTCGACGTCTTCGAGTCCAAGCTGGTCAAGCGGGGGATCTCGCTGAAGGCCCTGGACGCGGGCGAGCCGCAGGCCTCCGGCAAGGAGTACAAGATCTTCGCCTCGCTGCAGGAGGGGATCTCGCAGGAGAACGCGAAGAAGGTCGCCAAGATCATCCGTGATGAGGGCCCGAAGGGCGTCAAGGCGCAGGTGCAGGGCGAGGAGCTGCGGGTCTCCTCCAAGAGCCGGGACGACCTCCAGGCGGTCATCGCGCTGCTCAAGGGCAAGGACCTGGACTTCGCCATCCAGTTCGTGAACTACCGCTGAGCGTTCCACCTCGCGGATCGCGCGGGGACATGACGAGGGCACTCGCCGGGCACGGCCGCGGCGGGTGCCCTTGCCGTTCACTGTCGGGTCGCTCGGGGCTCGTGCGACCGCTTTGGGCTCTGGGTGGCCGGGTGGTTTGGGGGCGTACAGCACGGCGGCCTTGGGCCCTGGGTGCTCCGGGCTCGCACGGCAAGGTGGTCAGGAGTGCCGTAGGGCGGCGGCGAGTTGGGCGCGGGAGCGGACGTCCAGCTTCTGGTAGATGCGGGTGAGTCGGGCCTCGACGGTCTTCACGCTCAGGAACATCTTGGCTGCCGCCTCCTGGTTGCTGGCGCCCTGGCAGACCAGGTGGGCCAGGCGGAGTTCGGCCTCGGTGAGAGGGGTGGCGGTGCCGCGCGAGGCCGTGGTCCGGTCCGGGCGCGGGGCGGCGACCGGTTCGGCGGTCAGGGCCAGCCAGGGCTTGGCGCCCAGCCGGGTGAACACCTCGGCGGCGGCCTGGAGCGCGGCCTGGGCCGGCGCTCGCCGCCTGCGGCGGCGTTCCAGACGTGCCACGTCGACCAGGGTGCGGCCCTGCTCCGGCAGCAGGTCGCGCTCGGCATAGCGGCGGGCGAGGTCGCGGAGCAGGCCGACCGCGGTCTCCGGCTCGCCCTGGGCGGCCAGGCACATGGCGTGCGCCCGGTCCAGGCCCAGCAGCACGGTGTCCCGGCCGAGCCGTTCCGCGGTGGGCCTGGTGGCGGCGATCAGTTCGGCGGCCCGGGCGGGCTCGTCGGTGGCCACCAGTGCCAGGGCGAGTTCCTCGTGCCACCGCACGATGGACGGGTCCACCACCTGCTGGGCCGTCTCCAGGTCCTGCACCGAGCGCAGGGTGCGTACCGCGGCGGCCACGTTTCCGGTGATCAGTTGCACCCGGCCCAGGACGTAGCGGTTCCGGGCCAGGAAGATCTGGTCGTGCTCCTCCTCGGACGCCTGGACGCCCCGGCGGGCGTAGCTCTCGGCACGGGCGAAGCTGCCGCCCACGGCCTCCGCGACGGCGGACGCGTACCAGGCGGGGCCCGGGGACAGCCCGGCCTCCAGGGTGAGTTCCAGGGAGCGGCGGGCGTGCCCGAGGGCCGAGGTGCACTGGCCCAGCCGGGCCTGGACCTCGGCCAGGGTGGCGCAGACCTCGATGACGTCCTCGGCGGTGCCCCGGCGCTCCACCACCGGCAGCAGCGCGATCAGCTGGGCCTGGGCCTCGGCCAGCCGGTCGTCGAAGAGCGCGTGCCGGATGGTGAGGATCTGGGCCGGGTTGAGGGCTCCGGCCGGCCCCTGGGCCACCTCCAGGGCCCGCGCCTCGGCCAGCCGGCGCTCCGCCTCCTCGATACCGAGGGAACGCTCCACCCGGGCCCGTACGGCCAGTGCCTCGGCCTCGGTGGAGGCGTCGCCTGCCCGCCTGGCGAGCGCGGCGGCGGCGATCGCAGCCTCCCGCGACCGGCCGGGGTTGCCTTCCGAGAGCAGGTACTTCCAGGTGAGCCGGAGCTGAACGGCGGCCTGGAGCCGGATGTCCCCCTCCGCGTCCTGGAGCGCGTGCGCGTAGTCCTCGTCGAGGTCGGCCAGGTCCTGCCCGGCCGTGTCGAAGACGGCCAGTCGGGCGCGTACCCGGTCGGCGGGGGCGGCGTCGCGGGTCATGATCGCGTTCGCGGCACGCCGGGCCAGGTCGGCACGGCATGCGCGGCCGGCGTCCTGGGCGGCGGTGACCAGCCGGGCCAGCTGGGGTCCGGGCCGGTCGGCGGGTGTGCGGTCGGCGGCCAGCAGGCCCAGTTCGGCGGCGAGGGCGCGGTTGCCGCGGGACCGTGCGGTGGCGGCGGCTTCGGTGAGGGCAGTGGCCAGCGCTTCGTCCACGGCGTCCCCGGCCAGGGCGCGGTGGCGTACCGCGTGCACCGGGTCGTACACGGCCTCGGCGAGCGCGGCGTGCCCGGCGGCACGGGTGGCCTGGTCGGCCTCGGCGACCAGGGTGGAGCGCAGTACCCCGGCGGTGAAGGCCACCGCGCCGTCCTCGCCCAGGCTGATCAGGCCCGCCTGCTCGGCGTCGGCCAGCTCGGCGTCGGCCGCGGGGCGGCCGGCCCGCCGCAGCAGGGCGGCGGTCGGCTGGTGGGCCAGCGCGGCCAGGAGCAGGGCCTCGCGCACGGGGGCGGCGACCCGGTCCAGCATGCGGCGCGCGGCCAGGCGGGACTGGCCGGTCAGCGGCAGGCCGTCGGCGTAGTGCACGGACCGCCGGGTGATCTTCAGGGAGCGGCCGACGGTGAGGGCGAGGCGGGGGTTGCCGCCGCTGGCCTGGTGGATGCGGCCGGCGAGCCGGTACGGGAGGCCGTGCCGCACCAGCAACTCGGCGATCTCGTCGGCGTCGAGCGGGGGAACGACGATGACGTCGGGGGCGCCTAGGCCGGCTGCCACGTGGGTGCCGGGTTCTCTGGGTTCTCTGGGGGGTGG
>NZ_SRID01000536.1 GCF_004684805.1 Streptomyces palmae | reverse complement strand
ACTCCACGAACGGCGCCAACGCCCGCTCGCACTCCCCCATCGCCTCACCGAAGACCGCGCTGGAGTCCAGCAACTCCACCGCCATCCCCGCCCACTGCGACCCCTGCCCGGGGAAGACGAACACCGGGCGCCCCGCGGCACCGTTCCGCCCCAGGACCACCTGCGGCGCTCCCGCGGTCTCGCCCGCGGCCAACGCCCGCAACCCCGCCAGCAACTCCGCGCGGTCACCACCGACCACCACCGCACGCTGCTCCAGCTGAGCGCGCGAGACCGCCAGCGAACGACCCACCTCGGCGATCCCCCACTCGGGACGCCCCTCCACCGCCGCCAGCAACCGCCCCGCCTGCGCCCGCAACGCCGCACCACCGCGGCCCGACACCACCCACGGCACCACACCCACACCATCGGCCTCGACGACCGGCGCAGCCTCCACCGCCGGCGCCTGCTCCACGATCACATGCGCGTTGGTGCCGCTGATCCCGAAGGAGGAGACCGCGGCCCGCCGCGGACGACCTGCCTCGGGCCACGCCCGCGCCTCGGTCAGCAACTCCACCGATCCCGAGGACCAGTCCACATGCGGGGAGGGCGCGTCCACGTGCAGGGTGCGCGGCAGCACCCCGTGCCGCATCGCCATCACCATCTTGATGACGCCCGCCACACCGGCGGCGGCCTGGGTGTGCCCGATGTTGGACTTCAAGGACCCCAGCCACAGCGGACGGTCCTGGTCCCGGTCCTGGCCATAGGTGGCGAGCAGCGCCTGCGCCTCGATCGGATCGCCCAGCTTCGTCCCCGTACCGTGCGCCTCCACCGCGTCCACATCCGCACTCACCAACCCCGCGGCAGCCAAGGTCTGGTCGATGAGGCGCTGCTGGGACGGGCCGTTGGGGGCGGACAGGCCGTTGGAGGCGCCGTCCTGGTTGAGGGCCGAGCCGCGGATCACCGCCAGCACCCGGTGGCCGTTGCGTCGGGCGTCGGAGAGCCGCTCCAGGAGCAGGAGGCCGGCCCCTTCGCCCCAGGCGGTGCCGTCGGCGGCGGCCGAGAACGCCTTGCAGCGGCCGTCCGCCGCCAGGCCCCGCTGCCGGGCGAACTCCACGAACATGCCGGGTGAGGCCATCACCGCCACGCCGCCGGCCAGGGCCAGCGAGCTCTCGCCGCGGCGCAGCGACTGGCAGGCGAGGTGGAGTGCGGTGAGCGAGGAGGAGCAGGCGGTGTCCACGGTGACCGCCGGGCCCTCCAGGCCGTACACATAGGACAGTCGGCCGGAGAGCACGCTGACGGTGCTGCCGGTCAGTACGTGGCCGTCCGCGCCGGGGGCCGGCTGGTCCATCGGCGAGCCGTAGTCCTGCGCCATGGCGCCGACGAACACCCCGGTGCGGCTGCCGCGGAGGGTACCGGGGTCGATGCCGGCCCGTTCGAAGGCCTCCCAGGCGGTCTCCAGCAGTACCCGCTGCTGGGGGTCCATGGCCAGCGCCTCGCGGGGCGAGATGCCGAAGAAGTCGGCGTCGAAGCGGTCGGCGTCGGTGAGGAAGCCGCCGTGGCGGACGTAGGTGCGGCCGGGTGTGCCGGGCTCGGGGTGGTAGAGGCGGTCGGTGTCCCAGCCCCGGTCGGTCGGGAAGTCGCCGATGGCGTCCCGGCCGTCGGCGACCAGCTGCCACAGGTCCTCGGGAGAGCGCACACCGCCCGGGAACCGGCAGCCGATGGCGACGATGGCGATCGGGTCGCGGTCGGTGGCCGGGTCCTCGTCCCGGGCCGGGCCCGCGGTGCGTTCCCCGGCCGGGTCGACGCCCAGCAGGGTCGCCCGCAGCCGGGCCACCAGCGCGGAGGGCGTGGGGTGGTCGAAGACCAGCGTGACGGGGAGGGTGAGGCCGGTGGCTTCGCCCAGGCGGTTGCGCAGCTCCACGCCGGTCACCGAGTCGAAGCCGAGCTCCCGGAAGGGCCGGTCGGCGGCGAAGCCGCCGGTGGCGGATCGACCGAGGAGGAAGACCACCTGGGCGCGTATCAGCTCGCGCAGGATCCGTTCCTGCTCGGGCACGGGCGCGTCGGCGATCCGGCGCGCCAGGGGCAGCGCGTGGGGGCCGGCCGCCGTGTCGGCCTGGGCCGCCGGTCGGGCGGCGGCAGCGCGGAAGGGGTAGGTGGGCAGGTCCACGCGGGGGCCGGCCGGGCCGGGGAAGGCCGGCGTCCAGTCCACCGGCACGCCGTGGACGTGGAGTTGGGCGGCCGAGGTGAGCAGGCGGTCCAGGCCGCCCTGATCGCGGCGGAGCGAGCCCACCACGACGGTGCGGTCACCGGCGTCCAGGCTGTCGGCGGTGTCCTGGATCCCCGCGGTCAGCAGCGGGTGCGGGCTCATCTCGACGAAGGCGGTGTGCCCGTGCGCCAGCAGGGTGCCGACCGCCTCGGCGAAGCGGATCTCGGAGCTGACGTTGCGGGCCCAGTACGCGGCGTCCAGGGCGGCGGTGTCCAGGAGGTCGCCGGTGACGGACGAGTAGAACGGCACCGTCCCGGTACGCCCGCCGAAGGGGGCCAGGCGGGTCAGCAGGCCGTCGCGGATCGCGTCCATGCGCGGCGAGTGGGTGGGCACTCCGTTGCTGGTCTTGCGGGCCCGGACGCCCCGCGCGGCGAGGTCGGTGAGGAGTTCGTCGACCGCGGCGCTCTCACCCGCGACCAGGGTCCAGCGCGGGCCGTTGGCACCCGCGATGCTCAGCCGGCCTCCCCAGCGGGACAGCAGCGGGGCCAGCTCCGCCCGGGGCAGCACGATCGAGGCGAGGTCGCCGTGGCCGTACAGCCGGGCCTGCTCCGTGCTCCACCGGGCGACCACGGCGAGCGCGTCCTCCAGGGAGAGGGCGCCGGCCACCTGGGCGGCGGCGATCTCGCCCAGGCAGGTGCCCACCACCGCGTCCGGTCGCACGCCGTACCCACGCCACACCTCGGCGATCGAGAGCATCACCGCTACCAGGGCGGGCTGCACCACATCGGTGCGCTCCAGCTCGGGTGCGCCCGGGGCGGTGCGCAGTACGTCGAGCAGGGACCAGTCGACGTGCCGGGCCAGGATCTCCGCGCAGCGGTGCAGGTGCTCGCGGAACACCGGGCAGGTCTCGAGCAGTTCGAGCGCCATGCCCCGCCACTGGGAGCCCTGGCCGGGGAAGACGAACACCACCCGGTGCCCGGGGCGGGCGGTGCCCAGCACCAGGTCGGGGCTGTGGGGGTCGCCGTCGGCCAAAGCGCGCAGCCCGGCGAGGGCCTCGGACCGGTCGGTGGTGAGCAGTACGGCGCGCTGGTCGAAGCGCGTCCGGGTGGTGGCGAGCGCGCGGCCGATGTCCGCGGTGGCCGGTTCGGGGTGCGCGGTCAGCTGGGTGTGCAGGCGGTCGGCCTGGGCGCGCAGCGCGGACGCGTCGCGGGCGGAGAGCACCCAGGGCACAGGGGTTCGCGGGGCGGCCGGTGGGCTCGCCGTGTCGCCGGCCGGGGGTGTCGGGGTG
>NZ_SRID01000535.1 GCF_004684805.1 Streptomyces palmae | reverse complement strand
ACCGGGGCAGGCCGCGGGCGCGCATCCGCCCGAGGGCGGCAAGGGCGGCACCCCGGCCGTCACCGACGAGCTGGTACGGGCCCTGTTCGGGCCGCTCAGCAGGTTGCTCAAGGCCGAGTTGAGGCTGGAGCGCGAGCGGGCCGGCCATCTGATCCGCACCAGGCACTGACCAGAGTGAGTGAGCGAACGGAGAGAGGGGACAGGGCGTGCCCGCAACCGAGGACCCTGCGGTCAGTGTCTGCTTCGTGGTCACCATCGACGGCATCGAACTGGGCTCCTTCAACACCTGCGAGGGGCTGGGCTGCGAGGTGGTGCTGGAGCAGCGCGAGGAGGGCGGCAACAACATCCATCTGTGGCAGCTGCCCACCCGGCTGAAGTACCCCAATGTGAAGCTGTCCCGGCCGCTGACCAAGGAGACCGAGAAGGTGGCCAAGTGGTTCGCCAGCATGACCACCGGCTTCACCCGCAAGACGGCGCATATCGAGGCGCGCACCGGGGACGGCGAGAAGGTCGCCCAGTGGGGGCTGCTGGAGGTGGTTCCGGTCCGCTGGACCGGGCCGACGTTCAACCCCGAATCACCCAAGGTGGCCATCGAGACGATCGAGATCGCCCACCACGGCTATGTGATGGAGGGCTGAGGGAAGTGAGCCGTACGAGCGGTGGCCGCGCCGGCGCGGGCGGATGGCGGAGGGGCGGGGGCGCATGAGTTCACCCGTGGCGTTCAGCGCCGCAGGCAGCGGTGGCGCGGCGGGCGGCGGTGGGGCCCGTCCCAAGCTGGAGCACGCCTATCTGGAGTTGCGTACCCCCCCGCCCGGCGGCAGCCTCACCCCCGGTGGGCCCTGCGGCCGGGTCGACTTCCAGTTCAACCCCAAGGAGCTGAGCCTCACCAAGGCCGCGGCGTGGAAGCGCAACAACGCCAAGGGGGCCAGGAGCGCGGGCCCGCCGGAGTACCAGGGGCCGCAGCCCAGCAAGCTCACCGTGGAGATGTTCTTCGACGCCAGCGACACCCAGGACACCAGCGTGGTGAAGTCGGTGGAACAGCTGTTCGCCTGCTGTGTGCCGACCAACGAGACCCGGCAGCAGAAGCGGTCCTCGCCGCCCTGGGTGGTGTTCCACTGGGGCGGGCTCACCGGCTTCCCCGGCTATGTCAGCCAGGTGCAGGCGAAGTACACCCTGTTCACCACCTCCGGGGTGCCGATCCGCGCGGTGTGCCAGGTGACGATGGAGGAGATCAGCGGCGAGACCCCCAGTCAGAACCCCACCTCCGGCGCGCTGCACGCCCGCCGGGTGCACCGGGTGCAGGCCGGTGACACCCTGCCGCACCTGGCCTGGCGGGAGTACGGCAGTGCCGCGGCCTGGCGGGTGATCGCGGAGGCCAACGGCATCGACGACCCCATGCGGCTGGCCGACGGCCGCGAGCTGCTGCTGCCCGCGCTGGACGAGCTCGAACGGCTGCAGGCCGGCCCTGACAGCGGCTCCGGCAACGGCTCTGGCAACGGCCTTGAAGGCGGCCCCGACCGGCGCGGCGAGCGCGCCCTGGGCCGGTGAGGTGAGCCATGGTCCAGCAGAGCGTCGCCAAATCGCTGGTGGTGGAGTTCGGTGGCAGCCCGCTGCCGCCCGCCCTGGCCAACACCATGGTCGAGGCGTACGTGGACGACAGCCGCGCCCTCCCCGACCTGTTCGTGCTGCGCTTCCGCGACCCCAGCCGGGTCTTGCTGGAGAAGGCGGGGGTCAAGGTCGGTACCGAGGTGCGGCTGCAGGCCCGGGCGGGCGAGGGCTCCTCCCAGCCGCTGCTCACCGGCAATGTGACCGCCCTGGAGATCGAGATCGACGACACCGGCACCTTCACGGTGATCCGCGGCCTCGACGAGTCCTACCGGCTCTTCCGGGGCCGGCGGGTCGCCAGCTACCAGAACATGACCCTCTCCGACATCTGCACCCGGGTCGCCCAGCGGGCCGGGCTGCGCCCGGGAAAGCTCGAGGTCACCGGGCCCGTACTGGAGCATGTGGCCCAGCCCAACGTCACCGACTGGGAGTTCCTGCGCAATCTGGTCCAGGAGGCCGGGGCCCAGATCTATGTGCGGGACGGGCAGCTGAACGTCGTCAAGCCCACCAAGGCGGGCGGCGCGCCGGACACCTCCACCCGCGCCGACAAGAGCCCGCTGGTGCTGGAGATGGGCGACAACCTGCTGCGCTGCCGGGCCGGGGTGTCCGCGGCCGAGCAGGTGAACACCGTCGAAGTGCGCGGCTGGGACGTACGGACCAAGCGACCGCTGGTCGGCCGGGCCCCCGCGGACAAGACCGACACCCTGGAGCTGGGCGTCACCCCCGCCCAGGTCTCCCAGCCGTTCGGCAAGGCCGAGTTCGTGGTGAGCGACGCCGCCTACGGGACCCAGGCGGAGGTGGACCAGGCGGCCAAGGCACTGGCCGAGCGCATCGCCGGCTCCTTCGCCGAACTGGAGGCGGTGATCCGGGGGAACCCGGAGGTCCGGGCCGGTGGCGCGGTCACCCTCGCCGGAGTGGGAGCGCCCTTCGAGGGCCGGTACACCGTCACCTCCTCCCGGCACGTGTTCGACTCCCGGCACGGCTACGAGACCTGGATCAGCGTCTCCGGGCAGCAGGAGCGCACCCTGTACGGGCTGACCGGCGGCGGATCCGACGCCCAGCCCGCCAAGGACGGGCTCAACGGCATCGTCAACGGGACCGTCACCGACACCAAGGACCCGGAGCAACTCGGCCGGGTCAAGGTGAGCTTCCCCTGGCTGTCCGACGAGTACGCCAGCGACTGGGTGCGCACCGCGCAGCCCAACGGGCTCGGCGGCGACGAGGCGTTCATCCCCGAGGTCGGCGAGGAGGTGCTGGTCGGGTTCGACCAGGGCTACCTGGACCGCCCCTACGTCCTGGCCGCCCTCTACAACGGCAAGGACAAGCCCGGCCAGCGCGGCAAGGGGGAGGGCGACACCGTCGACTCCACCAGCGGCGCGGTCACCAAACGGGCCTTCGGCTCCAAGAACGGCCGGCTGGAGGTGCTGGACACCTCGAACGGGCCGCAGGGCGTCCGGCTGTCCACCGGCGAGGGAAAGCTGAAGATCAACCTGGACCGCAAGGGCACCACCATCGTGGTGCACAGCGACGGCACGGTGGAGATCGACGCCAAGCAGAAGGTCTCCATCAAGGCCGGCAGCGGGGTGTCCGTGGACGCCGGCAACGGGGCACTCGAACTCACCGGCAACAGCGTCAAACTGCAGGCCCGCGGCGCCGTAGAGGTCAAGGGCGGCCAGACCGTGTCCGTCAACGCGCCCATGGTGCGGATCAACTGAACCACTTCGCGACAGGGGGCGACAAGACATGCCAGCACCAGCCGCACGCGTAGGCGACCCGACCGGGCACCCCGGCACCATCGGCCCGCCCGGAGTCCCCACCGTGCTCATCGGCGGGAAGCCCGCGGCCACCGTCGGCACCCCGCACATCTGCGCCGCACCACCCACCC
>NZ_SRID01000534.1 GCF_004684805.1 Streptomyces palmae | reverse complement strand
CTGCTGCGGGGCCGGTAGGCGGTGGCCAGTACGGAGACGGTGACCCGGCCGGGCAGCAGGCCGTCATCGGCCATGCGCACCGGCCGCACATGGCGGGCGCTGGGTGTCATCCCCACCAGGTCCAGGGCCTCGGATCCGGCCAGTACCAGGGGGTACGCCAGCTCCTCGGTCGTGACGGCCTCGAAGAAGGGGTCGAGGGCCCGGTGCAGACGCCGCTCCTTGGCCGGGTCGACGGCGACCATCGCCGGTATCCGGCCGCGCAGCTCGGCCAGGTGCCGCTCGGTGGGACGCACCACGACCAGCCGGCCGCCGGGGCGCAGCACGCGGTGGAACTCGGCCGGATTGCGCGGGGCGAACACGTCCAGCACGACATCGGCCACCGCGTCGGCCAGCGGGAAGGGCCGGAAGACGTCCCAGGTCGCCGCGGCGGCGCGGTCATGGGCCCGGGCGGCCCGGCGCAGCGCGTGAGCCGAGGTGTCCAGGCCCAGACCGCGGGCGCCGGGCAGCGCGTCGAGCGCCCCGGCCAGGTAGTAGCCGGTGCCGCAGCCGACGTCCACGACCGTGCCCCGATCCGCCGTGGCGCCGGCCGCCAGGTGGGCCACGGCCCGGCGGATGGGCGCGTACCCGCCGGTGTTCAGGAACCGGTCCCGGGCCTGGGCCATGGCCGCGTCATCGCCGCTGGTGGCGCGGGTGCCGGTCAGCAGGCCGGCGTAGCCGTGCCGGGCGATGTCGAAGGTGTGCCCCGCCGAGCAGCGCAGCGCGCCGCGGTCAGGGCGCAGCGGGGAGCTGCGGCAGACAGGGCAGCGCAGCGGGTCGAGGAAGCGTACAAGGGCAGGGGGAGGCAACGCGGGCACAGGGCACTCCTGGCAGGGCTGGCAGGGCTGGAAGGGAAGCTGAGGGAAGGGGCCTCGGCCTGCCCGCGCGCCGGCGACCTCGCCGTCCTGGAAGGGGACGGGTCGTGCTGGGAACGCCACTGTTCCGGATCGGGAACGGGTCGGGTCGGGAACGTCACCGTCCCGGATGGGGACGGGTCGCGCCGAAGACGCGGTTCCTACGGCGGGCACACCGAGTGGGGCGATGCCGTCCGGCATCGCCCTGCGTCTCTTCCGATCAGTGGAAGCAGCAGTGCGGGGTGCTCATGAATGCCACGCGGGCAGTCTACGGACCGGGCCCGGGTGGCACGTCTCCGCGCCGAACAGGTCGCGTGGCGAGCGGTGCGGGGTGAGGTCACGAGGCTGGGAGGACACTGGCCCGTCCCTTCTTGGCCCTTGCCAACGCCGGGGCGCATAAGGCCTGTTGAGGATAGGCGGGCCCGATGGCCACCGGGGTGGACGGGGCGCGTGCGTGAAGGGCCCGACTCCCGTAGACCGTCGCGCGAGTACGCCCCGAGCACATGCGCCGATCATGCCGTTACGTGGCCGCGCATTCCCCCCCGCGCCTCGCGCGGCCACGGCACGCCCGCGGTCTTCCGGGTCACCGGCGCGTCCCGCCGGTGACCCCGCCGGTCAGACGAGGTCCACCAGCTCCGCGACGGATCCCTTGATGTGGGTGGGGCGGTACGGGAACGTGTCGATGTCCGCCTCGTTCGTCAGCCCGGTGAGCACCAGGAAGGTCTCCATCCCGGCCTCGAGACCGGCCAGGATGTCGGTGTCCATGCGGTCGCCGATCATCGCGCTGGTCTCCGAGTGCGCTCCGATGGTGTTGAGCGCGGTGCGCATCATCAGCGGGTTGGGCTTGCCGATGAAGTACGGCTTCTTGCCGGTCGCCGCGGTGATCAGCGCCGCGACGGACCCGGTGGCGGGCAGGGCGCCCTCGGCGGAGGGGCCCGTCTCGTCGGGGTTGGTGGCGATGAACCGGGCCCCGTTGTTGATCAGCCGGACCGCCTTGGTCATGGCCTCGAAGGAGTAGGTCCGGGTCTCACCGAGGATCACGAAGTCCGGCTCGGTGTCCGTGAGGATGTAGCCGACGTCGTGCAGCGCGGTGGTCAGCCCGGCCTCCCCGATCACATAGGCCGAGCCGCCGGGGTGCTGGTCGTCCAGGAACTTCGCGGTCGCCAGGGCGGAGGTCCAGATGTGGTCCGCGGGGACGTCCAGGCCGATGCGGCTCAACCGGGCGTGCAGGTCCCGGGCGGTGTAGATCGAGTTGTTGGTGAGGACCAGGAAGGGCCTTCCGGACTCCCGGAGCCGCTTGATGAAGGTGTCCGCCCCCGGCACCGGGATGCCTTCGTGCATCAGCACCCCGTCCATGTCGGTGAGCCAGGACTCGACGGGCTTGCGATTGGGCATGGACAGGACTCCTTAGAGATCAGTGCTCCCCACCCCCGAGCCTATCGGGGCGCCGTCCGGACCGCCGGTGCCCATCGCGGTCACGAGCGGTGCGCCCTGGTGAGGGTGCAGACGCCGTCGGTGCACCGGCGCTCCAGGCGGCCGCGGGAGATGGTCTGGGCCAGGCCGACCATCCAGCAGGTGGGGCAGCCGCGGAAGGCGATCAGGGACAGCGGGGCCGCCAGCAGGGCGGCCGGGCCGGCGACGGGGACCAGGGCGATCGAGCCGATGATCAGCCCGAAGCCGATGGCGCCGCGTGCCAGGTGGCGCGGGACGGAGCTGCTGGCGAAGTTCGCCTCGGGCGCCGCGGTCTGTGCGGTGGGCCGGGCCTTGGCCGCCTCCGCGGGCGTCGCGGTGTTCACGGTCATGAGTCTCCTTCGACTGGTCGGCCGGTGGCCTGATCGGTCGCTGTGAGCGAGTGGCGCAGTGTCGTGCGTGCTCGGTGCAGCCGCGACTTCATCGCGGCGCTGCTCAGGCCGAGCGCATGGGCGACGGTCTTGCCGGGCAGGCCCTGCAGGTCCCGCATGATCAGGACCTGCCGCTGGTCGCGGGGGAGGGCGCAGACCGCGGCGGCGATCCGCTCCACCTCCAGCCTGCGCAGCACCGCCTCCTCGGCGGACGGTTCCGCGGACGTCTCCGGTTCGGCCGGCGCCTGGTCGCCCCGCGGCACGAGCAGCCGTACCTGCCGGAGGCATTCGTTGCGCACGATCCGGAACATCCAGGAGGCGAGCGCGCCGGTGGCCCGCAGGGTGCCGATCTTCCGGTAGAGGATGATCAGCGCCTCCTGCGCCGCGTCCTCCGCGTCCTGCGGCGAGGCGCACAGCGACAGGGCGAACTTGCGGACGTGGGGCTGCGATTTCATGACGACGGTGGTGAGTGAGGTGACGTCGCCGTCCTGAGCGGCCTTGATCAGCCGCTCGTCGGGCCAGGAGAAGCGTGGGTTCATGGGCTACTCGTCTGCCGAGGGCGTTCCGGGTGCGGGCGCGGGTCAGCTTCGGCCCTTGGAGCGCCGCATCAGGTGCCAGCTGCACGCGCCCACGAGCAGGGCTCCGATCACCACGAGTCCAGTGATCATCATGAGTGTTTCCTCCCGGTTCTGTCGGCCCGTTCGGCCGGTACACCGACAAGAGGCGGGGAGGTCCGGAAAGGATTCACCTCTCGGTGAGGTCATGTGCCACGGCCGGGGCGGGGCCGTCCGCTTCGGGTGGGGGCT
>NZ_SRID01000533.1 GCF_004684805.1 Streptomyces palmae | reverse complement strand
CCGGTGGTGCGCCTGCCCTCGGCTCGCGCCCCGCGCCCCCACCACCCCGGCGGCGAATGGCTCTACGCGAGGATCCGCGCGGTGCCCGAGGCCCACGACGAGATCCTCACGGGCCCGCTCGCGGCGTTCCTGGCCTCGGTGGAGGACCGCACCGACCGGCGCTTCTTCGTCCGGTACCGGGACCCCGACCCGCACATCCGGTTGCGGCTGCACGGCGCTCCCGGGACCGTGCCGGGCCGGGTCCTCCCGGAGCTGCACGGCTGCCTCACGGCGCTCCGTGAGGCGGGGCTCGCCGGCGACTACTCCCTGCACCCCTACACCCCCGAGGCGCAGCGGTACGGCGAGGGAGCCGCCATGGCCGCGGCCGAGGACCTCTTCACGCTGGACAGCGCCTCGGCCATCGCCCTGATCCGAACGCGGGCCCGGGGCGCGATCCGGCTTCCGGACGAGATCCTGGCCGCCGTGCACTACGGCATCCTGCTCGACGCCCTGGGCGACTGGGAGTGGTGGCACTGGGTGGACGGCTACTTCCCCAACGAGGAGGCCCCGCGCCGCTTCTACCGCCGCCACCGCGACCTCGCGCGCACCTGGATCACCCCCGGCCGCTGCCTCGGCACCTTCACGGCGCTGACCGGTTCACCGGTGCTCCAGGAGCTGTGGAGCGCGTCCCCGGCCCCCCGCGCCTACGGGCGTACCGTGCTGCGGGACGGGCGGCTGAGCGACGGCATCGGCGCGAGCGCGGTCGACGGCCTGCTGCACATGCAGCACAACCGCCTGATCGGCATCGACGCCGCGAAGGAGGCCAGGAGCCACGGCATCCTGCGCGGGGTCGCACGCGACCGTGCCGGCGGACCGCGCCGCGGGTGACGGGCGAGCCGCGGCTCACAGCGCCTGGCGCCGTACCAGCCGGGCGAACCGGGAGTCGGGCCGGGCCAGCAGTTCCCGCGGCGGCCCCGACTCGGCGACGCGCCCCGCCGCCAGCACCAGGACCTTGTCGGCGTCCATGACCGTGGAGAGCCGGTGGGCGATGACGACGCGGGTGGCGTTGAGCCTGCGGGTGTTCTCGGCGATCAGGCGCTGTGCGGCGTTGTCCAGCGCGCTGGTGGCCTCGTCGAAGAAGAGGATCCGGGGGTCGCGGATCAGGGCGTGGGCGATCACCAGGCGCTGGCGCTGCCCGCCGGAGAGGGTGCCGGTGTCGCCGAGCAGGGTCTGCATGCCCATGGGCATCGACCTGATGTCCTCGGCCACCCCCGCGAGATCGGCCGCCGCCCACGCCTCGTCCAGGGTGTACTCGTGGCCGCCGGTGATCGCTTCGAGGATGGTTCCGCTCAGCAGGCCGGCGTCCTGCAGTACCACGGCGCACTGCCGGCGGACCGCGGTGCCGTCCAGCGAGGCGAGGTCCTGCCCGTCGTAGCGCACCGCGCCGGACCACGGCCGTTCGAAGCCCAGCAGCAGCCGCAGCAGGGTGGTCTTCCCGCACCCGCTGGAGCCGACGACGGCGAGGAACTCCCCGGGGCGGACCCGGAAGCTGATGTCCTCCAGGACCGGCGCGTGCGGGGTGTAGCCGAAGCTGAGCCGGTCCACCTCGATGTCGCCGGTCAGTTCGCCGGGCTGGGTGCTGTCCTCCGCCGCTTCCGGCGGGTGCGCCAGGATCGGCCTGATCCGGGTGAGCAGCGGGATGGCGCCGAGGGCCGAGGTCAGGGCGGAGGCCAGCTGGACGGCGGCGGCGCAGGCCACGGCCAACGCCGCGTTGAACGACAGGAACTCGGCGTCCGGCAGGCGGTGCCGGGCGGGGCCGGAGACCAGCAGGAAGAGGCCCAGGGCGGCCAGCGCGGGCAGCGCGCCGCCGAGTACGGCGACGGCGTTCTGGCAGCGGCCGATGCGCCGCTGGACGGCCTGCTGCCGGGCGAAGGCCTCCGCCCAGCGGGCGAACACCCGGCTCTCGGCCCCCGCGACCCGGATCTTCGGCAGCCCCTTGAGGATCTGGAAGACCAGGTTGGCGAGCGCGTTGGTCATGCCGAGGAGCCGGTGCTGCCAGCGGACCTGCCGCACCCCCGCCCAGGTGTGGCCCACCGCGCAGGCGGCGAGCACGGCCAGGGCCAGGGCGGCCGGCGCGGGGTCGAGCCAGAACAGGGTCGCCAGATTGACCAGGAGCACGGTGCCCGAGTGGAGCACGGCCGTGGTCAGCCCGCTGAGCATGGCGCGCGCGGCTCCCACGCCGAGGGCGGTCTGCGCCAGGTCCCCGGACGAGTACCCGGAGAAGAACCTGACCGGCAGTCTGAGCAGCCGGTCCCAGACGGCGGCCTGGACGGTCGCCTCGAAGCGGCCCTCCAGACGCAGCAGGGCGGTGTTCTCCACGACGGCGAACCCGCCCGAGACCACACTCGCGGCCAGCAGGATCGCGCAGAGCTGCACGATCATTCCCCGCTGGCCCGAGGGCACGTACGCGGCGAGCACGGTCCCCGTGGCGAGCGGGACCAGCGCGCCCAGCGCCACGGTGAGCAGTCCGGCCAGCGCGATCCGGCACAGGTCCGCGCCGGTGCCCCGCAGCCCGTGGCGGAGCAGTCCGGCCATCCCCACCGGCCCTTCGGGCAGCGGCCGGTAGAACATCACCGCCGACCGCCGCAGGGAGTTCGCCGAGGCGCGGGTCACCGTGGTGCGCCGCCCGGTGGCCGGGTCCCAGATCCGGTACCGGCCGCGGTGCCGCAGCAGGGCGACCGGCGCGCCGCTGTCGGCCCGGTACCCCACCAGAGGGCCCGTGGCCGCCCGCCACCACGGCCCGGACAGCGTCACGGTCCGGGTGCGGAAGCCGGAGCGCCGGGCGAGGTGTTCGACCGGGTCGGTCCGCGGGCCACTGCCGGCGGCGGGGTCCGCGCCGCCGGCGGCGAGGGTGATGCCGAGTGCTCCGGCGACCGCCGCGCACACCGCCGTGAGGGGATCCGGGTCCTGCGGTGCCCCTGGAACGGGCC
Source organism: Streptomyces palmae (assembly GCF_004684805.1). Taxonomy (GTDB): domain Bacteria; phylum Actinomycetota; class Actinomycetes; order Streptomycetales; family Streptomycetaceae; genus Streptomyces; species Streptomyces palmae. Next base: position 570 of record NZ_SRID01000533.1, on the reverse strand, counting down.
CGGGGGCGCCCGTTGGGCCAAGGACGCTCCGCAGGGCCCGCTCGGCCTCCCGCTCGGCCGCCCGCCGGTCTTCCTCGGCACGGACGATCCTGGCGCTCTCGCGCTCCTCCCGCCGGGCGACGAGCCGGTCGACCGACCGGAGCACCCCGCTCATGGCGCGGGGCAGGGCCGTGCGCAGCAGTCCGCCGGCGGCCAGGTCGGCGGTCCGGCGGACCCGCAGTCGCGCGTGCGGCTCTCCGCGGGCCCGGCCCCCTCCGGTGAGGACCGCCCACGCGCCGGTCCCGTACGACACGGTTCCCGCGGCGGTGGTCACGCTCAGGCAGCCGTGGACGACCTCGGTCCACACGACCTCGCCGTCCGGTGCGAGGCAGGCCCCGTCGGCGAGGTCCACCTCCTCGCCGGGGGCGAGCCGGGCGAGGGCAGCGGTCGGCGGCTCGGCGGCGCCCAAGGAGCCGAGCCCGCTCAGCGCCAGATCGATCCCCCGTACCAGGTCCGCCTGCCGGGCCGGAGCGGGAGCGCGGCCCGAGGTGCCCGCCGGGCGCGGGGGCGGCGGGCCGGACGGGGGAGTCG
>NZ_SRID01000532.1 GCF_004684805.1 Streptomyces palmae | reverse complement strand
GGCGTACCGGGGGATCGGGGGCCGGTGGCGGCGCGCGGCCCGGTGGGTCGAGCCAGGCGCCGCGGCCGCCGGCGAGCGGCGGTGTGGCGGCCCTGCGTGTCGCGGCCTATCTGCTGCTGCTGGTCCTCGGGGTGCTGACCGGGGTCGCCGGCGCGCTGGTGCAAGCCGCCTGGTTCCCGGGCGGGTTGCTGCTGGCGCTGCTGGGCCAGATGGCGCTCTGCTACGGCGGAGTTCGGGTGATGGACACCCGGTTGGGGGGCGGTGCTCCCGCCGCCGGCTGGACCGCCGTGGTGCTCTACCTCACCGCCACCCGGCCCGAAGGGGACTTCGTGTTCAGCGTCGGAGTGGGCTCGTATGTCTTTCTGCTGGGCGGCATGGTGGCCGGTGTGATGTGTGCCACGATGCCGAAGCTGTCGCAACCGGGCCGCTCTTCCGCCCGACTTGGTAAGTGACGTAACGGTTTCGGTGTAACGTCCCCGAGGCAGGGGGTGCTGCACGGGGATTGCGTCGCTCCGGCGAGGCGACCACCGCCGCGTGGGCGCCCCCGGTGCCCAGTATGGTGGTGCGCGCCGCCGAGCCTCCCCGCGCCTCCGGCATGGGGAACCCCATCGCGCGAAAGAGACGGGCGGCGGAGCTAACTGGGAGAACCTGCATTGAGCCGTGAATCTGACAGTTCGTCCTCCGGGCCCCGGGGTAGCGGCGGTGCCGCCTACCCGTCGGGCACCCCGCCGTACGGATCCCGCCAGTACCCGTCGCTGAACCCGACGCAGCAGGCCCCGTTGGACGGTGCCGAGGAGGCGGAGACCCGGTCCGCTGCCAGGCCGGAGGAGCCGAAGACCGAGACCACGCTGACCACGCGCATCCGGATCAACATCCCCGGCTCGCGTCCGATCCCGCCGGTGGTGATGCGCACTCCGGTCGGTGAGGACGGTGCGGGCGCAGGGTCCGGCGACGACTCGGGTACGGACGGCTCGGCACGCCCCGACGCGGCGCCCGGCGCCGGCAGCGCGGCCCCGGCCGGGCAGAGCGCACCCGCCGCCGAGCCCGAGCCCCGGGAGACGGAGAAGGCGACCAGCGACTGGTTCGCGCCGCGCAAGCAGACCCGCGCCACCCCGGCCGCGTCCGCCGAGGCCGGCACCCCGGGCGGCTCCGCACCGGAGCGGCCGGACAGCACCCAGCAGTTCCCGGCCCCGCCGCTGGGCGCGCCGGAGACCACCCAGCAGTTCCCCGCGCCGGATCTCCGGTCCGACCTGCCGTACTTCAGCGACGGCGACCCCGCGTCCACCGGCCGCACCGCGATCACCCCGGAACTGCACGCCGAGGATCCGTCCGCCACCACCGGCCGGCACCCGCTGGGCGGCTTCCCGGGCGGGACCACCACCGGCACCGGTGAGATGCCGGTGCCCGGCTCGGTGGGACCGCTGGGCGGTGCGCCCGCCGGCCTCGGTGACGGGCCCGCCTACGGCGACCAGCCGGGTGCCGCCGACCCCGGCTTCGGCGGCCAGGCCGGCTACCCCGCGCAGCAGCCTCCCTACGGCGACCAGTCGGGCTTCGGGGACCAGTCCGCGTTCGGCGACCAGTCGGGCTTCGGCAATCAGTCCGGCTTCGGGGACCAGTCCGGTCCCGGCGGCTCCTCCGGCTTCGGGGACCAGTCCGCGTACGGCGACCAGTCGGGCTTCGGGGACCAGTCCGCGTACGGCGACCAGTCCCCCTTCGGCGACCAGTCCGGCTTCGGCGACCAGTCCGGCTTCGGTGACCAGTCCGGCTTCGGTGGCGGGCCCGGCCCGCAGCAGGGGCCCGGTCTCGGTGGCCTGCCGGGTGGGCCCGACGCGCACCCGGCCACCCCGCCGCACGGTTCGCCGCTCGTCGGTGGGCCGGGCGCGGCCGACGCGGCTGCCCCCGGTCCGTTCGGCGGCCCGGGTGGCGAGACGCCCCGTGACGGCGGTCGCCGGGTGGGACCGGACCTGTTCCGCGACGAGGACCCGGCGCCCGGCGGCGTGCCCGCCGGACAGGTCTCCGGCGACACCCTGGTCAGCGGCATCCCCGCGGTGCCGCCGGCCGGGAAGAAGAAGCCGCAGCAGCCCGCCGGCCAGAACCGCGGCCAGGGCAAGCCCAAGGCCAAGGCGAAGCAGAAGAGCGGCGGCAAGCAGGCGGAGGCGCCGTTCCCGACCTTCGAGGACGACACGTCCGCGCTGCGCGCGCTGAACCAGAGCGTCAACAGGCCGCCCGGCCCGCCCAGCCCGCCCGGCTCGCCCGCCGCTCCGGCCGCGGCACCGGCCGCCGCACCGGCGGCCAAGGCGGCGAAGAAGAAGGGCCGCAGCAAGCTGACCCTGCTGGTGGCCGGGGTGGTGGGCCTGGTCGGCGTCGCGTACGCGGCGGGCCTGGTGATGAACCACTCCGACGTGCCCAACGGCACCACCGTGCTCGGGGTGGACATCGGCGGCACATCCAAGGAGGAGGCGGTCCGCAAGCTCGACGCCAGCCTCGGCAAGCGCGCCCAGGCCCCGATCAAGGTCACCGTGGACGGTGAGCAGCACGAGCTGAAGCCGTCCGTGGCGGGCCTGTCGCTGGACACCGAGGGCACCGTGCGGGATGTCTCCGGCCGCGACTACAACCCGGTCAACGTCATCGGCTCGCTCTTCGGCGGGACCCGTACGGCCGGTGACCCGGTGACGGTGGACGAGGAGAAGCTCTCGGACGCCCTGGAGCGGCTGGCCGGCGAGTCCGGCTCGGCCCGCGAGGGCACCATCGAGTTCGCCCCGAACAAGGTGAAGCCGGTGTACGGCAAGCCGGGCAAGGGCCTGGACGTCGCCAAGGCGGTCGCCGCGGTCTCCGAGGCGTACCGGACGCGCGCCGAGACCGGCGAGGACAAGCCGGTGACCCTGCCGGTGGTCACCAAGCAGCCCAAGGTCGGCCGGGACGAGGTGGACCGGGCGATGCGGGAGTTCGCCGAGCCCGCGATGTCCGGCCGGGTCACCGTGAACGCGGGCGGCAAGGGCATCCAGTTCGGCCCCGCCTTCTCGCTGCCGCAGATCCTGTCCATGAAGGTGGTGGACGGCGGCAAGCTCCAGGAGAGCTACGACCTGCAGAAGGTGAAGGAGCTGTACGGCAACACCTTCGACGGCGTCCTGATCCAGCGCGGCAACGGCAGCAAGACGCCGATCACCCCGGAGGACGTGGTGGTCGCCCTGCGCTCGGTGATACTGGAGAAGGATCCCGCCAAGCGCACCGTGGAGATCCCGCTCAACCCCAGCTGACCGGCGGCACACACCGCAGCGGCCCCCGCGCCCGGACGATCCGGGTGCGGGGGCCGCGGTGTGCTCCGGCGTCATACCGGCGGCCATGACATCTGTCATGCCAGGCGGAGGACGCTCGACACTGCCGACGCGGCGGGTCCGGCGGCGAGACTGTGGCCATGACCGCGACCGCACACCCTGGCCGGCCCGGGGCCGGCGTCGAGCACACGCGTGGAAGCCACGGGGCGGTACGCGCCGTGGACCGGCTCGACCTGGCGCTCCCCCCGGGGAGACCGCGGCCCCGCCCGGCCCGGCGG
>NZ_SRID01000531.1 GCF_004684805.1 Streptomyces palmae | reverse complement strand
TTCACGGACTTAGCATCGCCTGATTCAATGTTTGGCGCTTCAAAGCGGGTACCGGAATATCAACCGGTTGTCCATCGACTACGCCTGTCGGCCTCGCCTTAGGTCCCGACTTACCCTGGGCAGATCAGCTTGACCCAGGAACCCTTAGTCAATCGGCGCACACGTTTCTCACGTGTGAATCGCTACTCATGCCTGCATTCTCACTCGTGAACCGTCCACAACTACCTTCCGGCGCTGCTTCACCCGGCACACGACGCTCCCCTACCCATCACAGTCCCCGTTGGGGGTATGTACTGCAATGACACGACTTCGGCGGTACGCTTGAGCCCCGCTACATTGTCGGCGCGGAATCACTTGACCAGTGAGCTATTACGCACTCTTTCAAGGGTGGCTGCTTCTAAGCCAACCTCCTGGTTGTCTCTGCGACTCCACATCCTTTCCCACTTAGCGTACGCTTAGGGGCCTTAGTCGATGCTCTGGGCTGTTTCCCTCTCGACCATGGAGCTTATCCCCCACAGTCTCACTGCCGCGCTCTCACTTACCGGCATTCGGAGTTTGGCTAAGGTCAGTAACCCGGTAGGGCCCATCGCCTATCCAGTGCTCTACCTCCGGCAAGAAACACACGACGCTGCACCTAAATGCATTTCGGGGAGAACCAGCTATCACGGAGTTTGATTGGCCTTTCACCCCTAACCACAGGTCATCCCCCAGGTTTTCAACCCTGGTGGGTTCGGTCCTCCACGAAGTCTTACCTCCGCTTCAACCTGCCCATGGCTAGATCACTCCGCTTCGGGTCTTGAGCGCGCTACTCCATCGCCCTATTCGGACTCGCTTTCGCTACGGCTTCCCCACACGGGTTAACCTCGCAACGCACCGCAAACTCGCAGGCTCATTCTTCAAAAGGCACGCAGTCACGAGATGCAGCAAGCTGCATCCGACGCTCCCACGGCTTGTAGGCACACGGTTTCAGGTACTATTTCACTCCGCTCCCGCGGTACTTTTCACCATTCCCTCACGGTACTATCCGCTATCGGTCACCAGGGAATATTTAGGCTTAGCGGGTGGTCCCGCCAGATTCACACGGGATTTCTCGGGCCCCGTGCTACTTGGGAAATACGCAAGAGAGCCGCACAGATTTCAGCTACGGGGGTCTTACCCTCTACGCCGGGCCTTTCGCATGCCCTTCGCCTATCCATACGGTTTCTGACTCTCCGACCAGCCGGCAGACTGATCAAGCACACTCCCACAACCCCGCATGCGCAACCCCTGCCGGGTATCACACACATACGGTTTAGCCTCATCCAGTTTCGCTCGCCACTACTCCCGGAATCACGGTTGTTTTCTCTTCCTGCGGGTACTGAGATGTTTCACTTCCCCGCGTTCCCTCCACACTGCCTATGTGTTCAGCAGCGGGTGACAGCCCATGACGACTGCCGGGTTTCCCCATTCGGACACCCCCGGATCAAAGCTCGGTTGACAGCTCCCCGGGGCCTATCGCGGCCTCCCACGTCCTTCATCGGTTCCTGGTGCCAAGGCATCCACCGTGCGCCCTTAAAAACTTGGCCACAGATGCTCGCGTCCACTGTGCAGTTCTCAAACAACGACCCGTTCCCCGTCACCCCCACACATGACGCGTGAAGTACACCGAGACCGGTCAAACTGAAGGAAAAACATTCCCTCAGGACCCAACAGCGTGCCCGGCCAGACTCATCCTCTTCACTGTGTTCCACGCCGAAGCAGTACTAACAGGAAGAATCCTTGGCTCACCGAATAGTCAACGTTCCACCCATGAGCAAACCGTGCGAGACATTCGCTCGCAGTCGGCTATGCGCTCCTTAGAAAGGAGGTGATCCAGCCGCACCTTCCGGTACGGCTACCTTGTTACGACTTCGTCCCAATCGCCAGTCCCACCTTCGACGACTCCCTCCCACAAGGGGTTGGGCCACCGGCTTCGGGTGTTACCGACTTTCGTGACGTGACGGGCGGTGTGTACAAGGCCCGGGAACGTATTCACCGCAGCAATGCTGATCTGCGATTACTAGCGACTCCGACTTCATGGGGTCGAGTTGCAGACCCCAATCCGAACTGAGACCGGCTTTTTGAGATTCGCTCCACCTCACGGTATCGCAGCTCATTGTACCGGCCATTGTAGCACGTGTGCAGCCCAAGACATAAGGGGCATGATGACTTGACGTCGTCCCCACCTTCCTCCGAGTTGACCCCGGCAGTCTCCTGTGAGTCCCCATCACCCCGAAAGGCATGCTGGCAACACAGAACAAGGGTTGCGCTCGTTGCGGGACTTAACCCAACATCTCACGACACGAGCTGACGACAGCCATGCACCACCTGTACACCGACCACAAGGGGGGCACTATCTCTAATGCTTTCCGGTGTATGTCAAGCCTTGGTAAGGTTCTTCGCGTTGCGTCGAATTAAGCCACATGCTCCGCCGCTTGTGCGGGCCCCCGTCAATTCCTTTGAGTTTTAGCCTTGCGGCCGTACTCCCCAGGCGGGGAACTTAATGCGTTAGCTGCGGCACGGACAACGTGGAATGTCGCCCACACCTAGTTCCCAACGTTTACGGCGTGGACTACCAGGGTATCTAATCCTGTTCGCTCCCCACGCTTTCGCTCCTCAGCGTCAGTATCGGCCCAGAGATCCGCCTTCGCCACCGGTGTTCCTCCTGATATCTGCGCATTTCACCGCTACACCAGGAATTCCGATCTCCCCTACCGAACTCTAGCCTGCCCGTATCGAATGCAGACCCGGGGTTAAGCCCCGGGCTTTCACATCCGACGCGACAAGCCGCCTACGAGCTCTTTACGCCCAATAATTCCGGACAACGCTCGCGCCCTACGTATTACCGCGGCTGCTGGCACGTAGTTAGCCGGCGCTTCTTCTGCAGGTACCGTCACTCTCGCTTCTTCCCTGCTGAAAGAGGTTTACAACCCGAAGGCCGTCATCCCTCACGCGGCGTCGCTGCATCAGGCTTTCGCCCATTGTGCAATATTCCCCACTGCTGCCTCCCGTAGGAGTCTGGGCCGTGTCTCAGTCCCAGTGTGGCCGGTCGCCCTCTCAGGCCGGCTACCCGTCGTCGCCTTGGTAGGCCATCACCCCACCAACAAGCTGATAGGCCGCGGGCTCATCCTGCACCGCCGGAGCTTTCCACCACCATGAGATGCCTCAAGTGGTCGTATCCGGTATTAGACCCCGTTTCCAGGGCTTGTCCCAGAGTGCAGGGCAGATTGCCCACGTGTTACTCACCCGTTCGCCACTAATCCCCCACCGAAGCGGGTTCATCGTTCGACTTGCATGTGTTAAGCACGCCGCCAGCGTTCGTCCTGAGCCAGGATCAAACTCTCCGTGAATGCTTCCTCGTAATCGAGGTCAACACTCGCGTTGAGCGGAACAAGCAGGAGGAATAATCCTGCTCGTTCACAGCGTCCTCGCTGTGTTTTTTCTTCAAAGGAACCTCGTCCCAGACCATCAGGCCCGGAGACGGGGTATCAACTAATCTGGCGTTGACTTTTGGCACGCTGTTGAGTTCTCAAGGAACGGACGCTTCCTTCG
>NZ_SRID01000530.1 GCF_004684805.1 Streptomyces palmae | reverse complement strand
TATCCGAGACAGCACCCGGGCACCGCCCCCGTCGCGGCCCCCCACGCGGAGCCGGCCGCCTCCGAGGCCGAGGCCATCGCCCACCACAAGGAGATCTACGGCGACATCGCGGCCGCCCACGATCCGGCCGACCCGGGCAAGCTGCTGCTCGGCCCGCTGCACCGCCACGCCGCCGCGGGATTCCACCTGGACGCCGTGTACAGCGCGGTGTTCGTCCGCCCGGTGCGCGCCGCCGCCCGGCTGGTCTCCTTCCTGGACAGCGCGGTCATCGACACCTACGTACGCGGCGCGGGCGCCACCCCGCGCCTGCTCGGCGCGGCCGTCCGCCGCGCCCAGACCGGCAATGTGCAGACCTACCTCAGCGCACTGCTCGCGGGCACCCTCGTCCTGGCCGTCGCCGCCGTCCTCGTCGCAGCCGGAGCCTGACCGTTGAACCACACCGCCCTGCAGCTCCTCCTCGCGGCCGTCGTCGTGCTGCCCCTGGTCGGCTCCGTCGCCGCCCTGCTGCCCGCCCCGCCCGGTCTGCGCGGCAAGAACCCCGACCAGGCGGTACTGCGGCACGGCGTCACCGTCACCGGCGCGGTGCTGGCCGCCGCCATCGCCCTGGCCGCCGGCTTCGACCGCGGCACACCCGGCCGGATGCAGGCGCAGACCGACCTCAGCTGGATTCCGGCGCTGGACATCCGGATCCACCTCGGGGTGGACGGCGTATCGCTGCCGCTGCTGGTGCTGACCGCACTGCTCACCTTCCTCTGCGCCCTCTACAGCTACTTCTCACCCCCCACCGGCGGCTCCCCCAAGGCGTTCACCGCGCTGCTGCTGGTCCTGGAGTCCGGCACGCTGGCCAGCTTCGCGGTGCTCGACCTGGTGCTGTTCTTCCTGGCGTTCGAGATGGTGCTGATCCCGATGTACTTCCTCATCAACCGATGGGGAGGCGCGGACCGGGAGCGCTCCGCCTGGCGCTTCATCCTCTACACGCTGCTCGGTTCCGTCGTGATGCTGCTGGGCCTCCTGCTGATCGGGATCAAGGGCGGCACCTTCGACATGGTGGCACTCGCCTCTGACAACGGGTCGGGGCTCAGCCACACCACCCAGCTCGTCGCCGTCCTGGCGATCGGCATCGGACTCGCCGTCAAGACGCCGATGTGGCCGCTGCACAGCTGGCTGCCGGACGCCCACACCGCCGCCCCGACCGTCGGCTCGGTGCTGCTGGCCGGCGTCCTGCTGAAGATGGGCACCTACGGCTTCGTCCGCATCGTGCTGCCCATCGCCCCCGAGGGTGCCCACACCTTCGCCCCCTACCTGGCCGCCTTCGCGGTCACCGGGATCATCTACGGGTCGCTGGCCTGCCTCTCGCTGGCCCGCACCGGCGCGGGCGGCGACCTCAAACGGCTGATCGCCTACTCCTCGGTCGGCCACATGGGCTTCGTCCTGCTGGGCATCGCCACCCTCACCCCGACCGGAGTGAACGGCGCGCTCTTCGCCAACATCGCCCACGGCCTCATCACCGGCCTGCTGTTCTTCCTGGTCGGCGCGGTCAAGGAACGGTGCGGAAGCACCGACCTGGACCAGCTGGCGGGCGCTACCGGCGCGGCGCTCTACGGCCGCGCCCCCCGGCTCGGCGGACTGCTCGCCTTCGCCGCCGTCGCCTCGCTCGGCCTGCCCGGCCTGGCCGGCTTCTGGGGCGAGATGCTGGCCATGTTCGGCTCCTTCGACCCGGCGCCCGGCCTCAGCCGCCCCGCCTTCCTCACCTATCTGGCGATCGCCGCCTTCGGCACCCTGCTCACCGCCGCCTACCTGCTGGTCGTGGTGCGCCGGGTGTGCATGGGGGAGCGCCCCGATGCCGGTACGGCCGGCGAGCAGCCCGTACTCGCCGACGTCCGCGGCCACGAGTTCGCCGCCTGGACCCCGCTCGTCGCCCTCACCGTCCTCGCCGGACTCTGGCCCGCGGTCCTCCTCGGCCTCAGCAACCCGGCCGTGCGGCAGCTCCTCGCAGGAGGCAACTGATGGCCCTGCCCGCCGCGACCCCCCTCGCCCAGAGCATGGTCCAGTCCGTCGACTGGCTCGCCATCGCCCCGCCCACCATCGCCGCCGTGGCCGGTCTGGCCGTGCTCGTCGCCGACCTGTTCCTGCCCGAGCGGCGCAAGCCGGTGCTCGGCTGGATCGCGGTCGCCGGCCTCGCCCTGGCCGCGCTCTCCCTCCTGCCCCTCCTCGACGGCGAGCGCAGCACCTTCTGCCTCACCACCGGCTCCGGGGCCTGCAGCTATGTGGCCGACGACTTCACCCTCGCCATCCAGCTGCTGGTGCTGGGCGGGGCGCTGCTGACCGCACTGCTCTCCCAGGAGGCGGTGGCGCGGCAGCGGATGCCGGCCGGCGAGTTCTGGTTCCTGCTGCTGTCCGCCGTCGCCGGCGCCGCCCTGCTGCCCGCCTCCCGCGACCTGGCCACCCTGGTGGTGGCCCTGGAGGTGGCCTCCCTGCCGACCTTCGCCCTGGTCGGCATGGAACGCGGCGACCGGCTCTCCGCCGAGGCCGCGCTGAAGTTCTTCCTCTCCTCGGTCACCGCCACCGCGGTCACCCTGCTCGGCGTCAGCTTCGTCTACGCGGGCACCGGCAGCATGCACCTGAGCACCGTCGCCGACGCGCTGACCCACGTCGACCCGCGACTGGAGACGCTGGTGCGGACCGGGGCGGTGCTGACCCTGGTCGGCTTCGCCTTCAAGACCGCCGCGGTGCCCTTCCACTTCTGGGTCCCCGACACCTATGTGGGTGCGCCGCTGCCGGTGGCCGCCTATCTCTCGGTGATCGGCAAGGCCGTCGGCTTCACCGGGATCATCCTGGTCACCGTGCTCGCCTTCCCCTCGTACCACCAGGTGTGGGCCCCGTTCGCCGCGGTACTCGCCGCCCTCACCATGACCGGTGGCAACGTGGCGGCCCTGCGCCAGCGCCCGGACCGCCGCTTCAGCGCCGTACGGCTGCTGGCCTGGTCCTCCGTCGGCCAGGCCGGCTACCTGCTGGTCCCGGTGGCCGCCGCCGGCTACGCCGACTCCGGCGCGGACGCCCGGCACGCCATCGGCGCGACCGTGGCGTACGCGCTGATGTACGCGGTGGTGAACTTCGGCGCCTTCGCGGTCGCCGCCCTGGTCGCCCGCTCCCGCCCGGACAACCGGCTCGGCGACTACCGCGGCCTGTACGCCGAGCGCCCCCTCGCCGCGCTCGCCATGGGCTTCTTCCTGCTCTGCCTGGCCGGCCTGCCGCCGGGCATCATCGGGCTGTTCGCCAAGGTCACCGTGTTCTCCGCGGTGGTGGACGCCGGCCTCGGCTGGCTGGCCGTGGTGATGGCGGTGAACGTGGTGATCGCCCTCTACTACTACCTCCAGTGGACGGCCCTGCTCTTCCGCCCCCGCGAGCCCGCTCCCGCCGGCCTCCCGGTGAGCGCCCCCCTGGACACCCGCACCCCGGCCGGCCTGACCGTCACGGTCGGCCTGACCGCCGTCCTGGGCCTCGCCCTGTCCGGAGCCCCCCAACTGGCCCTCCACTTCGCCTCCGGCACTCTCCTCTAGCCCACCGCCCTCA
>NZ_SRID01000052.1 GCF_004684805.1 Streptomyces palmae | reverse complement strand
GTGGTGGGCCGTCCTCCGGCGCGGGTTCGGCCGCGGGTGCGGGTTGTTCGGGTTCGGGTTCGCCGAGCAGCGCCAGCAGCCGGTTGCCGGGGACCACGCCGATCAGGTTGTCCTCGTCGTCGGTCACCGCGACCGCGGCGGAGCTGCGCGAGCAGGGGACGAACAGCTCGGCGATCGGGGTGTCGGCGGTGACGGTGGCCGGGGCGGCGGCCAGCACCTGGTCCTCGCCGGTGAGCACCGTGCCGTCCTCGGCGCGGCTGCCCAGGGCGGTGGACGGGTCGGCCATGACCGCGCCGGCGGTCAGCACCCGGGTGCGGTCCACGTCCCGGGTGAAGGAGGCCACGTAGTCGTTGGCGGGGGTGACCAGGATGTCCTCGGCGGTGCCGGTCTGCACGATCCGGCCGTCCCGCATCACGGCGATCCGGTCACCGAGCCGCATGGCCTCGTTGAGGTCGTGGGTGATGAAGACGATGGTCTTCTGCAGGGTCTTCTGGAGTTCCAGCAGCTGATCCTGCATGTCGCGGCGGATCAGCGGGTCCAGGGCGCTGAAGGACTCGTCCATCAGGAGCAGGTCGGCGTCGGTGGCCAGGGCGCGGGCCAGGCCGACCCGCTGCTGCATACCGCCGGAGAGCTCGTCCGGCCAGGACTTCTCCCAGCCGGCCAGACCGACCAGGTCGAGCGCCTCGGCGGCCCGCTGCTCCCGCTGGGGGCGCGGAACGCCCTGCACCTCCAGGCCGTAGGCGGCGTTCTCCAGGACGCTGCGGTGCGGGAAGAGCGCGAAGTGCTGGAAGACCATGCTGATCTTCTTGGAGCGCACCTCGCGCAGTCGTGCCGGGCTCAGGGCGGTCAGGTCCTCGCCGTCGAAGAGCACCTGCCCGGCGGTGGGCTCCAGCAGCCCGTTGAGCATCCGCAGCAGGGTCGACTTTCCGGATCCGGAGAGCCCCATGACCACGAAGATCTGACCGGTGCCGACGCTGAACGAGGCGTCGATCACGGCCGCGGTCGTGCCTTCCGCGCGCAGTTCGTCGCGGTCGGCGCCGGCCTTCAGCCGGCCCACCGCCTCTTCGGGTCGTCTACCGAACACCTTGAACAGGTTCTCGGCTCGCAGCCTGGACACATGCACCTCTCGGGTCGTACCAAAAACGACCTGGCACCCCCGCGACCAGGCCGTGGAGCGGTGCGGAATCCGTCCGCGAGCCCTGGGCAGGACACATGTCCGAAGGGTCCCTCCGCTCCGGCTGCGCGCCTGCCCGCACCCTGCCGGCGCAAACCCATCAGTGACCCGGTTCACGTTTCACCCACCGCACGGCCGGTCGCTGTCGGTGCCGTACGGCATGATCGAGGCGTGACGCGACGCCTGATGCTGCTCGATACCGCCTCCCTCTACTTCCGGGCCTACTACGGGGTGCCGGACTCGGTCCGGGCCCCGGACGGCACCCCGGTCAACGCGGTGCGCGGGCTGCTCGACTTCATCGCGCGGCTGGTGCAGGACCACCAGCCGGACGATCTGGTGGCCTGCATGGACTTCGACTGGCGGCCGCAGTGGCGGGTCGAACTCATCCCCTCCTACAAGGCGCACCGGGTGGCCGAGGAGGAGCCGTCGGGCACCCCGGACATCGAGGAGGTGCCCGACACCCTCTCCCCGCAGGTGCCGGTGATCGACGCGGTGCTGGACGCGGTCGGCATCGCCCGGGTGGGCGCGGCCGGCTATGAGGCGGACGACGTGATCGGCACCCTGGCCGGACGCGCGGCCGGGCCGGTGGACATCGTCACCGGTGACCGCGATCTGTACCAGCTGGTGGACGACGCGCGCGGGGTCCGGGTGCTCTACCCGGTGAAGGGCGTGGGCACCCTGCAGCCGGTGGACGAGGCGGTGCTGCGGGAGAAGTACGGGGTGGACGGCCCGGGCTACGCCGATCTGGCGCTGCTGCGCGGCGACCCGAGCGACGGACTGCCGGGCGTGCCCGGCATCGGCGAGAAGACGGCCGCCAAGCTGCTGGCCGCGTACGGGGACCTGGCGGGGATCATGGCGGCGGTGGACGACTCCCGGTCGGGGCTGACGCCGGCGCAGCGCAGGCGGCTGGACGAGGCGCGGCCCTATCTGGCCGTGGCGCCCGCGGTGGTGCGGGTCGCCTCGGACCTGGCGCTGCCCGACTTCGACCCGGCGCTGCCGCGGGTGCCGCGGGATCCGCAAGCGGTGCGGGAGCTGGGAGAGCGCTGGGGGCTCGGCGGCTCGCTCCAGCGGCTGCTCACCACGCTCGAAGGGTGAGCGGTGGGTGACTGAGCGGCCGGCCCGCCCCGGGAGACGGGTGTCCCCACGGGGTGGGCCGGCCGCGAGGTGGCACGACCGCGGGACGGTACGGCGGCGGGGCGGGCCCAGAACACCGGGCCCGCCCCGTCGTCGGGCGTGCGGTCAGCTCACCGAGGAGTACGCCACCACACCGCGCAGCAGCCCGTCCATCGCCCGGCGGGCGTTCCGCCCCACCGTGCCGCCCTCCGGAGCGGCCTGGGCGATCTGCCCAAGGACGTCGATCAGCTGCTTGCACCAGCGGACGAAGTCGCCGGCGGGCATGTCGACCTCCCGCAGCACGTCGTCCAGACCATGCCCGGAGGCCCAGCGGTAGGCCGCCCAGGCGAAGCCCAGATCCGGTTCGCGCTGGCCCACGCCCTCGGCCTGATGGATCTTGTGGTTCTCCTCCAGCGCGTCCAGCCGGCCCCAGATGCGGATCATCTCGCCCAGAGCCTCGTGGACGGCTCCGGAGGGGACCTTGGGAGCCACCGCGTCGTCCGCCTGCCGCGCCTCGTACACCAGAGCCGAGGCGCAGGCCGCCAGCTCGGCGGGCTTCAGTCCCTCCCAGACGCCGTCCCGCAGGCACTCGCTGGCCAGCAGGTCCAGCTCGCCGTAGAGCCGGGCCAGCCGCTTGCCGTCCTCGGTGACCTCGTCGCCGCGCAGATAGCCGAGCTCGGACAGCAGTGCGCAGATCCTGTCGAAGGTGCGAGCGATGGTGTTGGTACGGCCCTCGATACGCCGCTCCAGCTGCCGGGTGTCGCGCTTGAGCCGGTGGTAGCGCTCGGCCCAGCGCGCATGGTCCTCCCGCTCGTCGCAGCCGTGGCAGGGGTGCGCGCGCAGCTCGGCTCGCAGCCGGGCGATCTGGGTGTCGTCGGCGGCTGCCGCACGGTCCCTGCGGTGCCGGCGCACATCCAGGTGCCCCGCCTTGGTGCGCAGCGCCGAGGCCAGATCGCGGCGGGACTGCGGGCTGCGCGGGTTGAACGACCGGGGGATGCGCATCCGCTCCAGCGGCTCCACCGGTATCGGGAAGTCGATCTGAGCGAGCCGCTTGACCTGCCGCTCCGCGGTGAGCACCAGGGGACGCGGGCCGTCCTGGTACTCGTAGCGGTGGCCGTTGGTGCGTCCGGCCGGCAGCCCCGGGTCCAACACCAGCGCAAGACCGGCGTACTTGCCGGTGGGCACATGGATGACATCGCCCGGCTTGAGCCGCTCCAGGGAGCTCGCGGCGGCGGCCCGGCGCTGGGCCACGCCCTGCTTGGCCAGCTCGGTCTCCCGGTCCTTCAGTTCCCGGCGCAGCCGGGCGTACTCGTCGAAGTCGCCCAGGTGGCAGGTCATCGAGGCGCGGTAGCCCTGGAGGCCCTCCTCGTTGCGCTGCACCTGCCGGGAGATGCCCACCACGGCCTTGTCGGCCTGGAACTGGGCGAAGGAGGTCTCCAGCAGCTCCCGCGAGCGGTGCCGCCCGAACTGCCCGACCAGGTTGACCGCCATGTTGTAGCTGGGCTTGAAGGAGGAGCGCAGCGGATAGGTGCGGGTGCCGGCCAGACCGGCCAGCGCGGTGGGGTCCATGGCGCGCTGCCACAGCACCACCGCATGGCCTTCGACGTCGATGCCGCGGCGGCCGGCCCGACCGGTGAGCTGGGTGTACTCGCCGGGGGTGATGTCGGCGTGCTGTTCGCCGTTCCACTTGACGAGCTTCTCCAGGACCACCGAGCGGGCGGGCATGTTGATGCCCAGTGCCAGGGTCTCGGTGGCGAACACGGCCTTGACCAGGCCCTGGACGAACAGCTCCTCCACCACCTCCTTGAAGGTGGGCAGCATGCCGGCGTGGTGTGCGGCGATGCCCCGCTCCAACCCCTCCAGCCACTCGAAGTAGCCCAGGACGTGCAGGTCCTCGTCGGGAATGGCGGCGGTGCGCTCCTCGACGATGGCCCGTACCCTGGCGCGCGCCGTGTCGTCGTTGAGCCGCAGGCCCGCGTGGAGGCACTGCTGCACGGCGGCCTCGCAGCCCGCCCGGCTGAAGATGAAGGTGATGGCGGGCAGCAGCCCCTCGGCGTCCAGCCGGTCTATCACCTCGGGCCTGCTCGGTGTCCAGATCCGGCTGCGCTGACGGCGCTCCCGCTCCCGGTCGGCCTCCCGCACGCCGTTGCGGCCGCGGCGCTTGTCGCGGCCGAAGGTGGGCCGGCTGTTCTCCATCCGGGCCAGCCGCACCAGATCGGGGTTGACCTCCCGGCGC
This sequence comes from Streptomyces palmae, assembly GCF_004684805.1. GTDB lineage: Bacteria > Actinomycetota > Actinomycetes > Streptomycetales > Streptomycetaceae > Streptomyces > Streptomyces palmae. The sequence goes on along the minus strand of NZ_SRID01000052.1, from coordinate 22,361 downwards.
CCGGTGCCCTGGCCGCCGTCCCGCTGGCTCTTCTCCTCGAAGAGGTCGTACATCCGGCGCCCGGCGAGCACGTGCTGCCACAGCGGGACCGGCCGGTGCTCGGCGACGATCACCTCGGTGTCGCCGCGCACGGTGTCCAGCCAGTCGCCGAACTCCTCGGCGTTGGACACGGTCGCGGACAGCGACACCAGGGTCACCGACTCCGGGAGGTGGATGATGACCTCCTCCCAGACGGCGCCGCGGAACCGGTCGGAGAGGTAGTGGACCTCGTCCATCACCACATAGCCGAGGCCCAGCAGCGCCTGCGAGCCCGCGTAGAGCATGTTCCGCAGCACCTCGGTGGTCATCACGACCACCGGCGCGTCGGCGTTGATGCTGTTGTCGCCGGTGAGCAGCCCCACCCGGCCGACGCCGTGGCGCTTGACCAGGTCGGTGTACTTCTGGTTGGACAGCGCCTTGATGGGGGTGGTGTAGAAGCACTTGCGGCCCTGGGTGAGGGCCAGGTGGACGGCGAACTCGCCCACGATCGTCTTTCCGGAACCGGTGGGCGCGGCCACCAGCACGCCCTTGCCGGCTTCGAGGGCCTGGCACGCCTCGATCTGGAACGGGTCCAGCTCGAAGTCGTACATCGCTCGGAAGGGGGCCAGCGCGGTGGCCTCCTCGGCGGCCCGGCGGCGGGCCGCGGCATAGCGCTCGGCGGGAGTCAACTCGTCGGTCATCGTGTCTACGAGCCTACCGGCCGCCTCTGACAACGCACGATCTTTAATTGCGGCGGCTTCCGCCCTCCGGGGCCGGAAACCCGAGGTCAGGCGCCCAGTACACGCACCGCGCGCGGCACGGTGCGCACCGTGAGCGGCAGCGGGCCGATCAGCTCGCCGTCCGCGTAGCCCGTGATGCCCTCGGCGGCCAGCTCGATCCGCGCCACCCGGTGCACGGTGACCGCGGGATGGGTCAGATGGGTGCCCCGGTAGACCCGCGGGAAGACCTTGAGCAGGGTGGTGCGGCTGCACGGGCCGACCACGGTGACGTCGAAGAGCCCGTCGTCGGGCCTGGCGTCGGCGCAGATCCGCATCCCGCCGCCGTAGGAGCTGGTGTTGCCCACCGCGACCAGGGTGGCCTCGATCTCCTGCTCGGGCCCGTCGTCCAGGCGGATACGGAACGGGGTCGGGCGGAAGGCGGCCAGCTCGGCGACGATGGCGAGGTCGTAGCGGAACCGCCCGCCGGGCCACCGCATGCGGTTGCCGCGGTCGTTGACCCGGGAGTCGAACCCGGCGGCCAGCACGGTGCCGAACCAGGTGTCACCGGCCCGGCCCAGATCGATCTCGCGCCCGCCGTCCCCCTTCAGCGACTCGGCGATCCGGCGGGCCGCGCCGGCGGGATCCCGCACCGGCAGGCCCATCGCCCGGGCGAAGTCGTTCCCGGTGCCCACGCCGACCACGCCCAGCGGGGTGCCCGTCCCGGCCACCGCCTGGAGGGCGAGCGAGGTGATGCCGTCCCCGCCGACCGCTATCAGGGCGCCGGTCCCGCCCGCCACGGCCTGGCGGGCCCGGTGCAGCGCGTCCTGGGCGTCGACGCCGACCACGGTGCGCACGGTGAAGCCGGCCTCCCGCAGCGCTCGCGCCGCGGGCTGGGCGGCCTGCGGCGCGCGTCTGCGGCCTGCCGCGGGATTGACGAAGAGAGTGATGTCGCTGGTCATTCCGTCCCCCCTGTCGGCGCCCTCCCGGCACGGTCTGGAGGAGGCGTCTGGAGGGACCCTACCCGGTGGTCGGCCGGGTGGGCACGGTCGGCCCCGGCCCGCCCCGCGGCGCGCCGGGGTTCGACTCAGGTGATGTCGTCGTAGCCGCTGCGCCGGTGCGGATCGGTGTCGTCGCGGGTGAGCGGCTCGGCCTCCTCGACGGGCAGCGGGGTGAGGTCGAGGTCGGAGGCCTCGTCGTCGCTCAGCCCGGCGTCGGGGTTGCGGCGCTGCTTCCGACGGTCGTTGAACAGGGCGACGATGGTGGCGCCGAAGTAGAGCACGATGATCGGCGCGGCCAGGATCGACATGGTCAGCGGGTCGCCGGTGGGGGTGGCGACGGCGGCGAAGATGGTGATGCCCACCACCATGAACCGCCACCAGCCGAGCATTCGCTTACCCGTGAGCACACCGCCGAGATTGAGCAGCACCAGCAGCAGCGGTAGCTCGAAGGAGAGACCGAAGACGATCACCAGGCGGGTGACGATGTCCAGGAACTCGTCCGCGGGGAACTGGTTCTCCCAGCCGTTGGGGGTCAGGCCGACGAGCGCGCCCGCGGAGGTCGGCAGGATCGCGTACGCCAGGTAGGCGCCGCCCAGGAAGAGCGGGACGCCGGCCGCCACGAAGCTCAGCGCGTACTTCTTCTCGTGGCCGTGGAGTCCGGGCGCCAGGAAGGCCCAGAGCTGGTAGAGCCAGACGGGGCTGGAGACGACGACGCCTGTGGCCAGCGCCACCTTCAGCATGATCGTGAAGGGGGCGAGCAGTCCGTTGGCGGTGACACGGGCGCAGGACGAGCCGTCCAGGTTCACCGTCCTGCCCTCGGGGCAGCCGACGGCGTTGAGCACCGGGTCGGTGATGAACTCGGCGATCTGCTTGTAGTAGATCAGTCCGAAGATCGTGACCACGATGACCGCGATCACCGACTTCAGCAGCCGGTTGCGCAGCTCACGCAGATGTTCCGCGAGCGGCATCCGCCCCTCGGGGTTCTTCTGCTTGGAGGCAGACTTGAGCAACCCACGTCCTCGTCTCGTGCGAATTGCCGTAGCCGGTCAGTCCGACGCCGGTACGGCGGCTCTGCGGTCCGGCGTCAGCTCTGCGTGGTGCGGTTCGGCTCGTTGACCGGACGCGAGCTGGTCACGTCGCCGGGAGCGGCCTGGATGGTCCGCGGCGCCTCCTGCGAGCCCGACGGCTGGGCGGGCGGCGCGCCGGCGCCGGCCGCCTCGTCCTCCCGCTTCATCGCCTTGGCCTCGCTCTTGAGGATGCGGGCCGACTTGCCCAGGGACCGGGCCATGTCGGGGAGCTTCTTGGCACCGAAGAGCAGCAGGATGACGACGAGGATCAGGACGATCTCGGTGGGCCTCAGGTTCATGTGCTACTACCTTCTCGCCGGGGCGGCGTACCTACTGCCTGCCGTTTGGATCGGACTGGCGTACTAGTGCTGTCAGCGATCGTAACGTCTGGGGGTAAACGCGAGGCAATCCCCGTGCATACGCCCGGTTGCGGCCTGCGAACCGCCGCCAGTGTCGCGCCCAGCAGCCTACCCCCCGCCGCGGGCATTCCTAAGAGCGCGTCCCCGGCCGCCACCCCGCGCCAGGGTCGGACGGGGCGGCCGAAGGCTCAGTCCCCGCGGATCGCCGTGTCGAGGTGGGAGGCGAGCGGGGTCGCGGCGCGCTCCAGGTCCTCCACGGCTCGGGTGATCCGCCGCGAGCTCTCCCCGATCTGCCGGGACAGCCGCCGCACCTGGACGAACACCCGGACGGCGAGCACCCCCAGCACGGCGATTCCGCAGAAGGCGAGAGCGACAGCGAGCATCGGCCAGAACATGCGGGTGAGCCTACCGGGGCCCGGGCCGCCGCTCGGCCGCCGGCCCGCCCGGCCGGAACCGGGCGGTGGACCGTATAGGAAGCGCGGGCGGGACCGTGTGCCGCGCCCGACCGTGCGCCGGATTGGACTGCACCGGAACGGACCGTACGCCGGGCCGCAGGCCGCACCGCCGGGCCGTGGCCGGATCAGGCCCGCGCGGCGGAACCGCCTCGGACGGTGGAGTGCAGCCGCAGGGTGCTGACGCCGCCCCCGGTGAGCAGCTCGACTATCCGCTCCCCCGCCGGCTTGCGGACCGCGGCCTGGCAGCGCGGGCAGGTGAAGGAGTAGAAGGTGGTGCGGTGGGTGGCGCCGATCGCCAGCCGCAGCGCGTCCGCGGCGAGCTCGAACCGGCCGCGGCACTCCGGACAGCCGGCCTTGAAGATCACGGCCTCGGTACGGGCGGGGTCGGGGGGCCCAGCGGTCACGGTATGCGTCCCTTCACTCACCATAGGCCGCGAGTGCCTGCCGCGCGGCGTCCCGCGCGGTGTCCGCCAGATCGGCGGGCGAGACGATCCGCCCGTCCGGGCCGAGCCGCAGCGCCAGCCGGCGCAGTGACCCCGGGTCGGGGGTGCGCAGCGTGATCCGCAGCCCGCCGTCCGGCAGCTCCTCGGCGCGGTCGTGCGGGTAGTACTCGGCGACCCAGCGGCCGCCGGGGCCCACCTCGATGACCACCTCCGGGTCCTCCGCGCCGGTCTGCACCAGCCCGGCGGACAGGTCGGCAAGGTCGCGCAGCTCTATCGGCGGCGGGTCGGAGGGCGCGTCCAGCAGCCGGATCTCCGCGACCCGGTCCAGCCGGAAGGTCCGCCGCGCCTCCGTCAGCCGGCACCAGGCCTCCACATAGGTGTGGCCGACGGCGAACAGCCGGATCGGGTCGATCTCGCGCTCGGTCAGCTCGTCGCGGGCCGGCGAGTAGTAGCGGATCCAGATCCGGCGCCGCTCCGCGATGGCCCGGTCGACGTCCGCGAAGACCCCGCCCTCGGACTCGAAGCTCACCGCGAGCCGGGCGCTGGCGCCGGCCGCCTCGCCGGCCGCCGCCTCCAGCTTGGCGGTGGCGCGCAGCAGGGCGTCCCGGTCGCCCTCGCGCAGCCCCGGCAGCGTGGCCACGGCGCGGGCGGCGACCAGCAGCGCGGTGGCCTCGTCGGCGGCCAGCCGCAGCGGTTCGCCCGCGCTGTTGCCGGTGGCGTCGGGGTTGTGCCACCAGATGTGCTCGCCGTCGGTGTCGATGTCCAGCAGGTCGCCGCCCCGGAAGCTGGTGCCGCACATCGGCAGCACGTCCAGGTCGGCGATCAGCTCGTCCTCGGTGATGCCGAAGGCCCGGGCGACATCGCTGACGCGGGCGCCGGGGCGCTCCCGCAGATAGGTCACCAGCGAGAGCATCCGGCGGGTCTGGTCAATGGCATTGCCGGCCATGGAAGTCGGTTCGTCCCTCTCAGCCCTTGGCGACGGCACGCAGCCGGTCGATGACGTCGGCCCGCAGTTCGGCGGGTTCCAGTACGAGCACATCCCGGCCCAGCTCCACCAGCGAGGCGTCCAGCCCGTGCCCGTAGGGGATCTCCAGCTCGTCCCAGCCCTCGTCGCCCTCGCCCAGCCGGTGGATGGTGAGGGCCCGGGCGCGCAGCGGGTAGCCGTGCCCGGCGCGCAGCCGGATCCGGGCGGTGCCGGTGGCGGTCTCCCCCGCCCAGCTCTCCACGGTCTCGCGGACCGTGACGTGGTCGGGGACCTCGGTGGTGAAGGCGCCGGCCCGGGAGCGCACCTTGCCGGTGATCCGGGAGAGCCGGAAGACGCGCTCCGCCTGGCGGTCGCGGTCCCAGCCGGCCAGGTACCAGTGGCCGCGCCAGCACTCCAGGATCCAGGGTTCGACCTGCCGGCGCTCGGGCTGGGCGGCGCTCGCCTTGCGGTAGTCGAAGACGACCGGGCGGCGGTCCCGGCAGGCCAGCATCAGCGGTTCGAAGGCGGCCTCGTGGGCGGGGATCCGCGGTTCCAGGGCGCTGGGCGGCTCGGCGGCGTACACCTCCTCGGCCAGCGGCATCCCGGCGGCGCGCAGCTTCTGCAGGGCGCCGCTGGCCGCGCCGGCCAGCCGGGCCTGCTGCCAGACCTTGGCGGCGAGGCCGAGGGCGGCGGCCTCCTCGGCGTCGAAGGTGATGGGCGGCAGCCGGTTGCTGTCCCGGCGGGCGAGGTAGCCGATCTCCCCGTCGATGCCCTCCACGGTCTCGATGACCAGGCCGAGCTCGCGCAGGTCGTCCTTGTCGCGCTCGAACATCCGGTTGAACGCCTCGTCCCGGGCGGCGGAGGTCTCGGCCGACGCACCGGCCGCGCCTCCCGCCTCCAGGTAGGCCTCGATCGAGGCCCGCAGCTCCCGCTTGGTGAGCGGACGCCGTGTTCCGAGCAGGCACAGTGCCAGGTTCATCAGCCGCTCGGCCTTGGCAATCGCCATCGACGCGCCTCTCGCCCTCTCTGCTTGTGCTTCCTCGACGGTGACCGTACCGCTACGGGGACGCCAGGTGAAAGCCGAGGGCCCCCGCCGTCCACGGCAGGGGCCCTCGGTGGCTGTGCGAGCGACGGCTCAGACCGCCGTCAGGTCGCAGACGAAGATCAGGGTCTCGCCCGGCGCGATCTTGTCGCCGGCGCCCCGGTCGCCGTAGGCCAGGTGGGCCGGGATGGTCAGCTGGCGGCGGCCACCGACCTTCATGCCCTGCACGCCCTTGTCCCAGCCCGGGATGACCTGGCCGACACCGAGCTTGAAGCGCAGCGGGGTGCCGCGGTTCCAGCTGGAGTCGAACTCCTCGCCGGTGCTGAAGGCGACGCCGACGTAGTGCACGGAGACCGTGTCCCCGGCCTTGGCCACCGCGCCCTCGCCCTCCCAGATGTCCTTGATCTCAAGGTCAGCCGGCGGCTCGCCACCCGGGAAGTCGACCTCGGGCTTGTCGATGCTCACGAAAATTGCTCCTTGTCACGGTTGTGCAGCCCGCACAGTCTTACAGAACGGCGAGGATGTCCACGCTGAAGACCAGGGTGGAGTTGGCGGGGATGCCCTGCTGCTCCTGGTTGCCGTAGCCCAGCTCCGGCGGGATGACGATCATGACGCGGCTGCCGGCCTTCTTGCCGGTCAACCCCTGCGACCAGCCCTTGACGACCTGCTGGAGCGAGAACTGGGTGGGCTGCTTGCGCTTGTAGGTGGAGTCGAACTCCTTGCCGCCGTCCCACAGCACGCCCTTGTACTGCACCAGGACGCTGTCGGTGGCCTTGACCTTCGGCCCGTCGCCCTCGATGACGTACTCGGCCACCAGCTTCTTCGGCGCGTCGGTCTTGGGGATGGTGATCTCGGGGGCCTTGCCGTCGGTGTTGGTGCCGACCTTGGGCAGGTCCTTGTCGTCCTGGGCGACCGTGGCGCCCTTGGCCGAGCTGGTGGCGGTGAAGGTGTCCAGGATGTCCACCACGAACACCAGGGTGTCGTCGCCCTTGATGCCGACCTGCGGGGCGCCCTGCTCGCCGTAGCCCAGGGCCGGCGGGATGGCCATCTCGACCCGGCTGCCGACCTTCTTGCCGACCAGCGCCTGGTCCCAGCCGGGGATGACCTGGCCGATGCCGATCGGGAAGAGGGCGGGGCTCCCCTTCTTCCAGGAGCTGTCGAACACCCGGGCGGTCTTCCAGATCTGCCCCGAGTAGTTCACCCGCAGGTAGTCGCCCTTGCCCACGGTGGGGCCGTCGCCGGTGGAGTGCACCCTGACGGCGAGGTCGCGGGACGGCTGGCCGGGGCCCTTGGCGACGGTCGGCTTCTGGCCGAACTTCGCGCCGCTGGTGATCTCGGGCAGCGGGCCGCTCACCACCTTGCCGGTGGGCGCGGGTGGGGCGGACGACGCCGTTTCGCCGGGCTCGGAGGCGCGGACCTTCTGGCCCTTCTCGGAGCCGGAGTCGTCATTGCAGCCCGCGAGCGCGAGCAGACCGGCGGGCACGGCGAGTAGTACGGAGCGTCGGCGCACGGAGATCCTCGTTCGGTAGATCCTGCGGGGGCAATTGCGCGCCACTCTACGACGTGCCACGGGCCCCGGACGAGGAACGTACGGGGCCCGCGTCGCCGATCTTCCCTCGGCGGGGGTGCCGGGGGCTCACATCCCGGCGATGAGCTTCTCCACCCGGTCGTCCACCGAACGGAACGGGTCCTTGCAGAGCACGGTGCGCTGCGCCTGGTCATTGAGCTTCAGATGCACCCAGTCGACGGTGAAGTCGCGGCGCTGCTCCTGGGCGCGGCGGATGAAATCACCGCGCAGTCGGGCCCGGGTGGTCTGCGGCGGCACCGACTTGCCTTCGAAGATCTTCAAGTCGTTGCAGATGCGTGCCGCTTGGCCGCGCTTCTCCAGGAGGTAATACAGCCCGCGACGGCGGTGGATGTCGTGGTATGCGAGGTCTATCTGAGCGATCCTCGGATGCGACATCGTGATGTTGTTCTTGGCGCGGTAGCGCTCGATGATCCGGTATTTCATGACCCAGTCGATCTCGGTGTCGATGAGATCGAGGTTCTGGGTGCGGACGGCTTCCAGCGCGCGCCCCCACAGTTCCAGGACGCGCTCCACGGTGCCGCTGCGGATTCCGCGGCGCTCGCAGAAATCCACGGCCTTTTCGTAGTACTCCTGCTGGACCTCGAGCGCGGATGCCTCGCGCCCGCTGGCCAGCCGCACCTTGCGCTGCCCGGTGATGTCGTGGCTGACCTCGCGGATGGCCCGGATCGGGTTCTCCAGGGTGAGGTCGCGCATCACGGTGCCGGCCTCGATCATGCGCAGCACCAGGTCTGTGGCGCCGACCTTGAGCAGCATGGTGGTCTCGGACATGTTGGAGTCGCCGACGATGACGTGCAGCCGGCGGTAGCGCTCCGCGTCCGCGTGCGGCTCGTCCCGGGTGTTGATGATGGGCCGGGAGCGGGTGGTCGCGGAGCTGACGCCCTCCCAGATGTGCTCGGCGCGCTGGCTGACGCAGTACACGGCGCCACGCGGGGTCTGCAGCACCTTGCCCGCGCCGCAGACCAGCTGCCGGGTCACCAGGAACGGGATGAGGATGTCCGCCAGCCGGGAGAACTCCCCGTGCCGGGCCACCAGGTAGTTCTCGTGGCAGCCGTAGGAGTTGCCGGCGGAGTCGGTGTTGTTCTTGAAGAGGTAGACGTCGCCCGCGATCCCTTCCTCGTGCAGGCGTTTTTCGGCGTCGACGAGGAGTCCCTCAAGGATGCGCTCACCCGCCTTGTCGTGGGTGACCAGCTCGGTCACGTTGTCGCACTCGGGAGTTGCGTATTCCGGGTGCGAACCCACATCCAGATAGAGGCGAGCGCCGTTGCGCAGGAAGACATTGCTGCTGCGGCCCCAGGAAACGACACGGCGGAAGAGGTACCGCGCCACTTCGTCAGGAGACAGTCGGCGCTGTCCCCTGAACGTGCATGTGACGCCGTACTCGTTCTCCAGCCCGAAAATGCGGCGGTCCATGACTGAACATTACGCCTGACGGCCTGTTCTGAAACCGGGTTCGACAGCACCGTTTCGATCATTTTCCGCCGTGGTGTCACGGGTACCGCCCCGCGGCTCGGCGCCCGCCACCGGAACGGAAGCCGGCGCCGGCACCGGCCGCAGGAAGCGGCCGGCGGCCACCAGGACGAGCAGCGCGACGGCGCCGGCCGCTCCGGGCACGGTGAATCCGGCCACCAGCGCGGTGCCCTCGATGATCGGTCCGGCGATCCCGGTACCGATCGCGCTGCCCACCACGAAGGTGGTCACCAGCCAGGAGAACGCCTCGGTGACCGTGCCGCGCGGCGCGTGCCGGTCGACGACCACGAAGGCGCAGGCGAGAGTGGGCGCCAGGAACACCCCGGCGAGCAGCGCCAGGGCGGTCATCCCGGCCACCCCGGGCAGCAGCACCAGCGGTAGGTAGCCGACGGCCAGCGCGGCGGTCAGCAGCCGCAGCCGTCCCTCTGGGCTGCCGGGCCACTGCCGCGCGCCGTAGACCACGCCACCGATCAGCGCGCCCACGCCGAGGGCGGAGAGCAGGTAGCTGGAGACCATGCCGCCGCCGTGCTCGTCCGCGTACGCCACGGCGGCCACCGCGATGGAGCCCAGGGCGATACCGATGAACAGGAAGGAGGAGATCAGCACCAGCATGCCCGGGGAGCGCAGGGCGCCCAGCCAGTGCGCCTCGCGCGGTTCGGAGCGCCACTGCCGGGACGGCGGGGAGACCACCACGGACAGCGCCCCGACCACACCGATCAGATTGATCACGAGCAGTGCCGCGGCCTCCGACCAGACGGCGACCAGCAGGGTCACCATCAGCGGCCCGACGGCGAACATCACCTCCTGGGCCACCGCGTCCAGCGCGTAGGCGGCGTGCACCTGGTCCTCCCGCTTGAGCACGCTCGGCCACAGCGCCCGCAGCCCGCCCTCCAGGGGTGGCGTGAACAGGCCGGCGACCAGCATCGCGGCGTAGGCGACCGGCAGCGGGTGGAGGCCGACCAGCGCGAAGACCGCCATGGCGAGCGCGGAGACCACCGCCGCGGGGAGCATCACCCGCGGCTGCCCCAGCCGGTCCACCGCCCGCCCCAGCGCGGGCTGGCCGATGGCGTTGCCCACGCCGTACACCGCGGACAGCGCCCCGGCCAGGGCGTAACTGCCACCCTCGGCCCGGGCGAAGAGCACCACCGACAGGGAGGCGATGGCGTTCGGCAGCCGGCCCAGAAGGGTGCCCGTCAGCAGCCGCGCCGCGTGCCGGGTGCGCAGCAGATCTCCGTAGCCAGCGGCCATGGTCCGCCCCTCTCCCCCGGCGATTACCGGAAGTTTTACGTATAACTTCAGTGGTTATACGTATCATGACAGCGCACCGCGGTCCACTTCGATCTCCCGCGGTCGGCCGACGCGGACGGATGGTGACGATGGTGGCGGGCGCTGGAGAGGGTGGTTCGGCCGCCGTGGGCGAAGACCCGGAGGGTGCGCCCGCGGTCCGCAGGGCGGGCGCCCGGGCCGCACGGCGGGCTCCGACGGCCTCGGGCCACGTCCCGGCTGGTGGCCCGCCCGGGACCGCCCGGACCACCAGCCGGGACGTGGCCCGGCGGGTCGGCGTCTCGCAGGCCACGGTCTCCCTGGTGCTCGGCGACAAGTGGCGCGGCCGGGTCTCGGAGCGCACCGCCGAGGCGGTGCGCGGCGCGGCGCGCGAGCTGGGCTACCGGCCCAATCTGGCGGCCCGCAGCCTGCGGCTCGGCCGCACCAGGACCGCGCTGCTGGTGGTGCCCGCGCTCACCACGGAGTACTTCGCCCGCGTCTACACCGGAGCCGCCCAGGTGGCCGCCGACCATGGCTTCGGGGTGGTGCTCTACCCCTCCCCGGAGGGCATCGGCCCGGCCCGGGACCCCTTCGACTCGGCCCGCGCCTCGCTGGACGGCGTGATCGCCTCCTCCATGGCGGCCGAGGCACTGGCCGCGGTACGCGGCGGCGGGCTGCCGCTGGTGATGCTGGACAGCGACCCGGCCGACACCGCGACCACCGCGACCGTCAACCTGGACATCGCCGGCGGGATGCGGCAGGTCGCCGAGCACCTGCTGGCGCTGGGGCACCGCGAGGTCACCCATCTGGCGGCCGACGTGGACTCCTGGACCTTCCGGGAGCGCGCCCGCGCCCTGGCCCGGGCGTTCGGCGCCGTATCCGGGGCCCGGGTGCGGACCGCGCCGACCGCCCTCAGCGTGGACGCGGCTCGGCAGGTGGCGGAGCGGGCCCTGTCCGCCGCCGACCGCAGGCCCACCGCGCTGGTCTGCGACGACGACATCCTGGCGGCCGGTGCCTGCAAGGCGGCGCGGCGGCTGGGGCTGCGGGTGCCGGAGGACGTGTCGGTGACCGGGTTCGACGATCTGGCGCTCGCCTCGGCCCTGGAGCCGGAGCTGACCACGGTGCGGCTGCCCGCCGAGGAGGTGGGGGCGCGAGGGATGACGGCGCTGCTGGACCTGCTGGAAGGTCGGCCCGCGGACGGCGCCGAGCTCCCGGTGGAGCTGCTCGTCCGCGGCTCCACGGCGGCCCCTGGCCGCTGACCCGCGCAGAGGCAGGACGCCGCCCCGGCGGGAAGGCTCCCGCCGGGGCGGCGTGCGGTACTCAGGGCCTGGGGGCGGTCACTCCTCCCCGGGCTCCGCCTGCGGCTCGGTGGACTCCGCGGTCTCGGCGGTCTCGCCGGATTCGGCGGTCTCGGCCGGCTCGGTCTCCTCCGGTGCCGTCTCGGGCTCGAGCAGCCGGGAGAGCTGGCGTCCCAGTATCCGCTTGAACTTGCGCTGCTGGGGGCGGTTGCGGTCCAGCACCGCGACCTCCAGCTGCTCGGCGGTCAGACTGCGCTCCCCGCCGTTGGTGTCCCTGGTCAGCGACTCCACCGCCAGCTTCAGCGCCTCGGCCAGGGTCATCCCCTCGCGGTGGCGCTGGCCCAGGTAGTTGCTGATCTGGTCGGCGTTGCCACCGACCGCGACCGAGCCGTGCTCGTCGACGATGGAGCCGTCGTGCGGCAGCCGGTAGATCTGGTCGTCCTCCGGGCCGGCCCCGACCTCGGCGACGATCAGCTCCACCTCGTACGGCTTCTCCGCGGCGCTGGAGAAGATGGTGCCCAGCGTCTGCGCGTAGACGTTGGCCAGGCCGCGGGCCGTGACATCGTCCCGGTCGTAGGTGTAGCCCCGCAGGTCCGCGTAGCGCACCCCGCCGATGCGCAGGTTCTCGAACTCGTTGTACTTGCCGACCGCCGCGAAGGCGATCCGGTCGTAGATCTCGCTGACCTTGTGCAGGGCACGGGACGGGTTCTCGGCGACGAACACGATGCCGTCGGCATACTGCAGCACCACCACGCTGCGCCCGCGCGCGATGCCCTTGCGGGCGTACTCGGCGCGGTCGGCCATGGCCTGCTGAGGCGATACATAGAACGGCGTCGTCACCGGCTATCCGTCCCTTCTGTCAATGTCATTGGCGAATGCATCCTGATCGACCCCCCTGCCGCCTCAGAGCAGCGCGGCGCGCGGACCGTCCGGCCGCCGCAGCCGCTGCTCGTGGATCGCGCGCGCGATCTCGGACACCTCGGCCTCGCTGAGCCGTCTGACGCCCTCGTCGCCGATCACGGTGACCAGGGGGTAGATCCGGCGGGCCAGGTCCGGGCCGCCGGTCGCCGAGTCGTCGTCGGCCGCGTCGTGGAGGGCCTGGACCGCCACGGTGGCCGCCTCCCGCTCGGTGAGGTCCTCGCGGTAGAGCTTCTTCAGCGCGCCACGCGCGAAGACCGAGCCGGAGCCGGTGGCCGCGAAGCCCCGCTCCTCGGTGCGACCGCCGGTCACGTCGTAGGAGAAGATCCGGCCCTGCGCCCGGTCCACGTCCCAGCCGGCGAAGAGCGGCACCACGGCCAGGCCCTGCATGGCCATGCCGAGATTGCCGCGGATCATGGTGGAGAGCCGGTTCGCCTTGCCCTCCAGGGAGAGCGGGACGCCCTCCACCTTCTCGAAGTGCTCCAGCTCCAGCCGGAAGAGTCTGGCCAGCTCCACCGCGAAGCCGGCGGTGCCGGCGATCCCCACCGCGGAGTACTCGTCGGCCGGGAAGACCTTCTCCATGTCCCGCTGGGCGATGAGGTTGCCCATGGTGGCGCGCCGGTCACCGGCGAGCACCACACCGCCGGGAAAGGCCATCGCGATGATCGTGGTGCCGTGCGGGGCCTCCACCGCACCCTTGACCGCGGGCAGCGCACGGCTGCCCGGCAGCAGCTCCGGGGCCTGCTGCCCGAGGAAGTCCAGGAACGAGGACGAACCGGGTGTCAGGAAGGCCGTCGGCAGGCGCCCTGGGCTGCGCGTGTTGGCTTCCACACCATTCCTTCCAGGTAGGTGGCCGCCCGCCGTCCGCGGCGTCGGGCCGATCTTGTCACTGCACGGACCATACCCGGGGACGGCGGGCTCATCCGCTCCGGTGCCGGGACCGTGGTTCCCGGCACCGGAACGGATGCCCGGATCGCCCTACTCGCCGCCCTTCTGCACGAAGGAGCGCACGAAGTCCTCGGCGTTCTCCTCCAGGACGTCGTCGATCTCGTCCAGTACGGAGTCCACGTCGTCCGACAGCTTCTCCTGCCGCTCCTTGAGGTCCGCCGCGGCCTGCGCGTCCTGCGCCTGCTCCTCGACCTCCTCCGTGCTCCGCGTCGCCTTCTGCTGTCCGCCGCCGGTGTCCTTGGTCGCCATCTACCTCACCCCGCTCGGTTCGCCCAGCCTGAATGGGTCGGTCCTGATCAGACCCTACAAGCCGGGTCCGACTTCGGCCCCGCACTCGCTTCAACGCGCTGGGGCCACCTCGATGATTCCCGGCCGAAGGTCGTTTCAGCCCCCCGAAAGCAACCGAACCAGGTCCTCCGCGGTCCGGCAGCGGTCCAGCAGCTCCTTGACATGGTTGCGGGTGCCCCGCAGCGGCTCCAGGGTGGGGACCCGCTGCAGCGAGTCACGGCCCGGCAGGTCGAAGATCACCGAGTCCCAGGAGGCGGCGGCCACATCGTCCGCGTACTGTTCCAGACAGCGGCCCCGGAAGTAGGCCCGGGTGTCCTCCGGAGGCTGGGTACGGGCCCGCTGCACGCTCTCCTCGGTCAGCAGCCGCTGGATGCTGCCGCGGGCCACCAGCCGGTTGTACAGCCCCTTCTCCGGGCGCACATCGGCGTACTGCAGATCCACCAAGTGCAGCCGGGCGGCGTCCCAGTCCAGGTCGTCGCGGCGCCGGTAGCCCTCCATCAGGTGCAGCTTGGCCACCCAGTCCAGCTCGCCGGACAGGCTCATCGGGTCGCTTTCCAGCCTCCCCAGCACGTCCTCCCAGCGGGTGAGCACATCGCGGGTCTGCTCGTCCGCGTCCGCCCCGAAGCGCTCCTCCACGTACTTGCGGGCCAGCTCGAAGTACTCCATCTGGAGCTGCACCGCGGTCAGGGTGCGCCCGCTGCGCAGCGTGATCAGCTGCCGCAGACCGGGGTCGTGCGAGACCTGGTGCAGGGTGCGCACCGGCTGGTCGACGGCGAGGTCCACGGCGATGAAGCCGTCCTCGATCATCGACAGCACCAGGGCGGTGGTGCCCAGCTTGAGGTAGGTGGAGATCTCCGAGAGGTTGGCGTCGCCGATGATCACATGCAGCCTGCGGTACTTCTCGGCGTCCGCGTGGGGCTCGTCGCGGGTGTTGATGATGGGGCGCTTGAGGGTCGTCTCCAGGCCCACCTCCACCTCGAAGTAGTCCGCGCGCTGGCTGATCTGGAAACCGTGGGCGTGGCCATCCTGGCCGATGCCGACCCGGCCGGCCCCGGCGACCACCTGCCGGGAGACGAAGAACGGCGTCAGGTGCCGCACGATGTCCGAGAACGGGGTCTCCCGCTTCATCAGGTAGTTCTCGTGGGTGCCGTAGGAGGCGCCCTTGTTGTCGGTGTTGTTCTTGTAGAGGTGGATGGGCTGGGCGCCGGGCAGCTCCGCGGCGCGCCGCGCGGCCTCGGCCATGATCCGCTCCCCCGCCTTGTCCCAGAGCACCGCGTCCCGCGGGTTGGTCACCTCGGGGGCGGAGTACTCGGGGTGCGCGTGGTCCACATAGAGGCGGGCGCCGTTGGTCAGGATGACATTGGCCAGGCCGATGTCCTCGTCGGTCAGCTGGCTGGCGTCGGCCGACTCGCGTGCGAGATCGAAGCCGCGGGCGTCCCGCAGCGGGTTCTCCTCCTCGAAGTCCCAGCGGGCGCGGCGCGCCCGGTGCATCGCCGCCGCATAGGCGTTGACGACCTGGGATGAGGTGAGCATGGCATTGGCGTTCGGGTGACCGGGGACGGAGATCCCGTACTCCGTCTCGATGCCCATCACGCGCCGTACGGTCATGCGGCCCTCCTTGCCTGGCGGCGGCCCCCACCGGGGCCGGCGCTCAAGTCCCGCTGCGCCTCCGGTCCGACTGCGGTCGTCCCCGATCCCTCCTGGCGCGTCGCGGCGGTACCGAAGAGCCTAGAGCGGCCGTGCCGCGGGTGGGAGATCATGTCAGTCATCGCCTCGGTCCGGTCGGCCGTGGATTCCGGCGGAAACACGCATCCGGCCGCGCATGCCCCTCCCCTCGCCGGTGGCGGGGGGACCCGCAGGACATCCGCAGCCGGAGCGCGGTGTTACAGGTACTGACCGGTGTTGGCCACCGTGTCGATGGAGCGTCCGGTGTCCGCGCCCTGTTTTCCGGTGACCAGGGTGCGGATGAAGACGATCCGCTCGCCCTTCTTTCCGGAGATCCGGGCCCAGTCGTCCGGGTTGGTGGTGTTCGGCAGGTCCTCGTTCTCCTTGAACTCGTCCACGCAGGCGGCGAGCAGATGGGCGACCCGCAGACCCTTCTGCTCGTGGTCGAGGAAGGCCTTGATCGCCATCTTCTTGGCCCGGTCCACGATGTTCTGGATCATGGCGCCGGAGTTGAAGTCCTTGAAGTAGAGGACTTCCTTGTCACCATTGGCGTAGGTGACCTCCAGGAAGCGGTTCTCCTCGGACTCGGCGTACATCTGCTCGACCACCGACTGGATCATGCCCGCCACCGCGGCCTTCGGCGACCCGCCGTGCTCGGCCAGGTCGTCCGTGTGGATGGGCAGGGTCTCGGTCAGGTACTTCGAGAAGATGTCCTTGGCGGCCTCCGCGTCCGGGCGCTCGATCTTGATCTTCACATCGAGGCGGCCGGGCCGCAGGATCGCCGGGTCGATCATGTCCTCGCGGTTGGAGGCGCCGATCACGATGACGTTCTCCAGCCCCTCCACACCGTCGATCTCGGAGAGCAGCTGGGGGACGATGGTGTTCTCCACGTCCGAGCTGACCCCGGAGCCGCGGGTGCGGAAGAGGGAGTCCATCTCGTCGAAGAAGACGATGACCGGGGTGCCCTCGCTGGCCTTCTCCCGGGCCCGCTGGAAGACCAGCCGGATGTGCCGCTCGGTCTCGCCGACGTACTTGTTGAGCAGCTCGGGGCCCTTGATATTGAGGAAGAAGCTCTTGCCGGCCGGCTGACCGGTCACCTCGGCGACCTTCTTGGCAAGGGAGTTGGCCACGGCCTTGGCGATGAGCGTCTTGCCGCAGCCGGGCGGGCCGTACAGCAGCACGCCCTTGGGCGGCCGCAGTTCGTGCTCCTTGAAGAGGTCGGGGTAGAGGTAGGGCAGCTCGACCGCGTCCCGGATCAGCTCGATCTGGTTTCCCAGGCCGCCGATCTTGGTGTAGTCGATGTCCGGCACCTCTTCGAGGACCAGCTCCTCGACCTCGCTCTTCGGTACCACCTCGTAGACGTAGCCGGAGCGGGGTTCCAGCAGCAGGGCGTCGCCCGAGCGGATGGTGGTGTCCAGCAGCGGCTCGGCCAGCCGCACCACCCGCTCCTCGTCGGTGTGCCCGATCACCAGGGCGCGCTCGCCGTCCTCCAGGATCTCCTTGAGGGTGACGATGTCCCCGGCGCGCTCGAACTCCATGGCCTCGACCACGTTGAGCGCCTCGTTGAGCATGACCTCCTGGCCGCGCCGGAGGTCCTCCAGCTCGACACTGGGGCTCACGTTCACCCGGAGCTTCCGGCCTCCGGTGAAGATGTCCGCCGTGCCGTCCTCGTTCGCCTGCACGAACACCCCGAAGCCGGCCGGTGGCTGCGCGAGCCGGTCGACCTCCTCCTTGAGGGCCACGATCTGGTCCCGGGCCTCACGGAGGGTGTTGGCCAGGCGCTCGTTCTGCGCGGACACGCCGGCCAGATTGGTCTGCAATTCGACGATCCGCTCTTCGAGAACCCTCGTGTGCCGCGGAGAGTCGGCGAGCTTACGTCGCAGGACGGCGATTTCCTGCTCGAGATAGGCAACCTGGCCTGCTGGGTCCTCGGACCCCCGCCCCGGCCGGATGCCGCGGTTGATGTCGTCGTCGTGGGCTGCCACGGTCCTCACCTCCTCCAAGGGGAGCTGGACGCTTCCTGACCCTACCTGGGCGGGTGCGGGTTGAAACCCCTAGATCACAAACCCGAACGGAGTGTGTCCGATCTTCACCCTTGCGTACGTCCCCACGCCTGGTGGATACCCACCCATCAACATCGGAAAGCGACCGGTTGTATCGTCAGGGTGGCCAAAACCGCCAAGGCTGGCTTCCTTTGGCCGGCACCGCACCACCACCTCCAGGATCGGCAGACCTCCATATGACCGTGCAGAGGGACGACCTCGCGTCCAGTACCGACGATGCCGCACTCGAGGTGTGGATCGACCAGGACCTGTGCACCGGGGACGGGATCTGCGCCCAGTACGCCCCGGAGGTCTTCGAGCTGGACATCGACGGGCTCGCGTACGTGAAGAGCGCCGACGACGAGCTGCTCCAGGACAAGGGTGCCACCACCCCGGTGCCGCTGCCGCTGCTGGCCGAGGTGGTGGACTCCGCGAAGGAGTGCCCGGGCGACTGCATCCATGTGCGCCGGGTCTCGGACCGGGTCGAGGTCTACGGCCCGGACGCGGAGTGACCGGTCACACACTCCCCGGGGCGGGCAGCGCGGTCAGCACGAACTTGCCGTCCCGCCAACGCCAGTTGACCTTGCGCTGGAGGTCCGGGCAGCAGTGCGGGACCTCGGGCGAGGAGTAGCCGAGCAGCGTGGCGGAGACCGTGGTGCCGCGCAGTGCGAACCCGGTCACGCTCATGCGCTCCTTGGGGTCCACGAAGGTGGCCACCACCGTGGGCCTGGCGCCCGCCCGGGCGGCCGGCGCCAGGACGTAGACCCCGCTGGGCGGGGTACCGGTCTCGGAATGGCAGCGCACCACCGCCACCGTCTCGGGCCTGCCGTCCCCGTCCAGGTCGCCGGAGGCCCGCTCCACCACGTCCACACGGGCGGGACCGCACTCGACCGGGTAGTCCGCCCGCGCCGGGTCGGGCGCCGGTACGGACCGGGTGGCCGGCGGGCGGGAGGCCGAGGCCTTGGCGTCCGAGGGCTGGAGGAGAGAGGCCCCGGCCATCACGGCGGCGATGGCTGCCGCGGTGGCGACCCAGTGCACGGGCCGGGGATGGCTGTGCGGGAAATCCGGAGAGGGCGAAAAGGGTGCCGAAGGGGACTCAGCGCCTGCCGGGGACTGCACGCGGAATGACTCCTGTGAGAGCTGCGGCTGGGGGTGGTCTGCATCGTGCCACACGTCACAGGGGGCCGGAACCACCGGGTGCGTGTTTCCGGCACCGGATGACCGAAGCGGCGCAGCCATCGGCTTCCGGGGAAGTCGATGGCTGCGCCGCGGTGTTGGACCGGCCGCTCGGCGACCGGTTCGGACAGGGGTCAGTCACGCCCCGGGGCGCCGCCGGCGGCCTCGCCGGACCCGCCCGCCTGGGCGTCCTTGCCGCCCCAGCCGGTGTAGTCCTCGCCGTACGCGCCCTTGGCGGGGCGGCGGCGGCGCATCGGCGGCTCCACCCCGTCCGCGAGGCGGCGGGCGGTGACCAGGAAGCCGGTGTGGCCGATCATGCGGTGGTCCGGGCGGACCGCGAGGCCCTCCACGTGCCAGTTGCGGATCATCGACTCCCACGGCTGCGGCTCGGCGAAGCAGCCGATCTCGCGGATCGACTCCACGGTGCGGGCCAGCTGGGTGGTGGTCGCCACGTAGCAGCAGAGGATGCCGCCGGGCACCAGCGCCTTGGAGACGGCCTCCAGGCACTCCCAGGGCGCCAGCATGTCCAGGATCACCCGGTCCACGTCGGTGTCGCTGAGGTTGTCCTGGAGGTCGCCGATGGTGAGCTGCCAGGCGGGGTGCGGGCCGCCGAAGTAGCGCTCCACGTTCGCCTGGGCGATCTCGGCGAAGTCGGCCCGGCGCTCGTAGGAGTGCAGCATGCCCTGGTCGCCGATGGCCCGCAGCAGGAAGCTGCTGAGCGAGCCGGAACCCACCCCCGCCTCGACCACCCGGGCGCCGGGGAAGATGTCGGCGAAGGCCAGGATCTGCCCCGCGTCCTTGGGGTAGACCACGGCAGCGCCGCGCGGCATGGACAGGACATAGTCGGGGAGCAGGGGACGCAGCGCGAGGTACGCGACGTTCCCCGTGGTACGCACGACAGTTCCCTCGGGGGCGCCGATCAGCTCGTCATGCGGGAAGGAACCCTTGTGGGTGTGGAAGTTCTTCCCGGCTTCGAGCGTGAAGGTGTAGTGGCGTCCCTTGGGGTCGGTGAGCTGGACCTGGTCCCCGACCTGGAAGGGCCCGCGACGGCGGGCGGCACCGGTCGGTTCGGACATGTGAACAGACTACCCGCACTTTTCGCGGGCTCGGTTCTCCCCCGGACCCCGCCCGGAGGGAGCCGGGAGCGACCGCCGGCGGTCCGCCGCCCGTTCCGCACGGCTCGCGCGTTCCCCCAGCTCACGCGGGAGGCGCCGCCGCCCCTCCGGCGGCCGAGCCCCCTTCGCCCGCGCGCCGGCGGACGGCGTGGAGGGGGCCCGGGGCTGTCCCGGAGAGAGCCGGATCAGGAGGACGGGCGGGCCATGGCCGCGACGAAGGCGCGCTCCACGTCCGCGGTGGACAGCACACCGAAGATCTCGCCGGTCTCCTCGACCACCAGGTACTCCGTGGCCGGGGTGGCCCGGAGGGTGTCCAGCAGGTCCTCGCCGGCCAGCTCGGCGGAGACCCGCATCCCCTCCCTGAGCTCCTGGGCGAGACCGCTGACCGCGACCCAGGGGCGGCGGTGCTCGGGGACGCCGACGATCGCGGCCTCGCGGACCACCGCGGTGGGCGCGCCGTGCCCGTCCACCACCACCAGTGCCCGGGCCCCCGCCTCGTTGGCGCGGCGCAGGGCCTCCGAGAGCGGGGTGTCGGACGCGACCGGGACGGCCCGCCGGGTGAGCGTACGGGCCCGCAGCTCGGGCAGGCGCTCGCGCAGCCGGGCCATCCGCAGGCTGTTTCCGGCGCCGGTCCAGATGATCGCGGCCAGGATGGCGGCGAGCAGGGCGTCGGTGAGCGACTGGAAGCTCCCGAAGCCCTCGGCGTCCTCGCTGAATCCGCCGGCCTGGCTGATCAGCGGCAGCCCGATCAGCACCGCGACGGCCAGCGCCCGGCCCGTCCAGGCGGCGGCGACGGTACCCGTCATCGGCTTGCCGCTGATCTTCCAGACCACCGCGCGCAGCATCCGGCCGCCGTCCAGCGGCAGGCCCGGGAGCAGGTTGAAGGCGGCCACGATGAGGTTGGAGATCATCAGGCCGGCCAGCAGCACACCGGGGACGGTGCCGGGCTCGACCAGCTGCATCCCCAGGTAGAACAGGCCGGCCAGCACCAGGGAGAGCAGCGGGCCGACGAAGGCGAGGACGAACTCGCGGCCGGGTGTCTCGGTCTCCTTCTCGATCTCCGAGACCCCGCCGAAGAACTGCAGCTGGATCCGGCGCACCGGGAGCCGGTAGCGGAGCGCGGCGACCGTGTGCGCCAGCTCGTGCACCAGCACCGAGGCGTAGAAGGCGACGGCGAAGAAGAGGGCCACCAGGTAGCGCGCGGCGCCCAGCTCCGGCAGCACCCGGTCCAGCTGGTCACCGAAGACCCAGGTGATCAGCGCGGCCACGATGAACCAGCTGGGTGCGACGTAGACGGGAACGCCGAACGGCCGTCCCATCAGGAAGCCTCCGCCTACCTCCGGGGGCCGCTGCGGCTTGTCACCGTCGGGCCCGCCCGCGCGGTCGGCTCCCCCACTGCCGGACTGGCGCTGCCCGCTGTTGTCCACGGTGTCCTCTCGTCGGATGCGTCTCTCGCACCTTCTGCTAAGGTCCCACGATCATGCAGTGCGCGGGCCTCTGCGTCGATGGTATGCGTCTTCTGTCAGTGGTGGCCCGTAGGGTCTGGGCCATGGGAACCGTCACCGGGAAGGCCGAAGAGCCCTCCGCCCCCGGAAACGCGGCAGGTAGGGCCGCGGGCCGGCCGGCCTCGCTGTCTCCGTCACGCGCCGCCGACTTCATGCAGTGCCCGCTGCTGTACCGCTTCCGGGTGATCGATCGCCTGCCGGAGAAGCCGAGCGCCGCGGCGACCCGCGGCACGGTGGTGCACGCGGTGCTGGAGCGGCTCTTCGACGCCCCGGCGGTGGAGCGCACCCCGGCCCGGGCCCGGTCGCTGGTGCCGGGCGAGTGGCAGCGGCTGCTGGCGGCCCGGCCGGAGCTGGCCGAGCTGTTCGCCGGGGAGGACGGGGGGCAGGACGCGGAGCGGCTGGCCGCATGGCTGTCGGACGCGGAGCGCCTGGTGGAGCGCTGGTTCACGCTGGAGGACCCGACGCGGCTGGAGCCCGCCGAGCGGGAGCTCTTCGTGGAGACGGAGCTGGCGTCGGGGCTGACCCTGCGCGGCTACATCGACCGGGTGGACGTCGCTCCGACGGGGGACGTGCGGATCGTCGACTACAAGACGGGCAAGGCGCCGGCCCCGCAGTACGCCTCCGAGGCGCTGTTCCAGATGAGGTTCTACGCGCTGGTGCTGTGGCGGCTGCGCGGCACGGTGCCGCGCCGGCTCCAGCTGGTCTATCTGGGCAGCGGCGATGTGCTGACCTACGACCCGGACGAGGCGGACCTGCTCGGGGTGGAGCGCAAGCTGCACGCCCTGTGGGAGGCCATCAGGCTGGCCACGGACAGCGGTGACTGGCGGCCGCGGCGCACCAAGCTGTGCGGCTGGTGCGACCACCGGGAGCAGTGCCCGGAGTTCGGCGGCACCCCTCCCCGGAAACGCGGCAGGTAGGGCCGCGGGCCGGCCGGCCTCGCTGTCTCCGTCACGCGCCGCCGACTTCATGCAGTGCCCGCTGCTGTACCGCTTCCGGGTGATCGATCGCCTGCCGGAGAAGCCG
>NZ_SRID01000529.1 GCF_004684805.1 Streptomyces palmae | reverse complement strand
GGCCTATGGTCGGGGGCGGGATGGGGATCGGCCGTTGTGGTTGGGGTCGTTGAAGTCGAACATCGGTCATACCCAGGCCGCTGCGGGGATCGCCGGTGTGATCAAGACCGTGTTGGCGTTGCACCACGGGCAGCTTCCGGCGACCTTGCATGTGGACCGGCCTTCGCCGCATATCGACTGGTCCTCGGGGGCTGTGAGGCTGTTGACCGAGGCCAGGCCCTGGCCCGCCACCGGCCGGCCGCGGCGGGCCGCGGTCTCCTCCTTCGGTGTCAGCGGCACCAACGCCCACACCATCCTGGAACAAGCACCGGCAGAGCAGGCACCGGCGGTTTCGTCGGAGGTGGTGCCGTCTGGCGGTGTGGTGCCGTGGGTGTTGTCCGCCAGGGGTGAGGCGGCGCTGCGTGCCCAGGCTGCTCGGTTGCGGGCGCATGTGCTGGCGCGTCCCGAGGTGGCGCTGGTGGATGTCGGGCATTCGCTGGTGGCCTCCCGGGCGCTGTTCGATCACCGGGCTGTTGCTTTCGGTGATGATCGCGAGGCGTTGCTGGAGGGGTTGGCCGCGCTGGCCGCCGGGGAGTCGGTCGACGGGGTGGTGGCCGGGCGCACTGTCGCTGGTGTGCGCAGGCCGGTGTTCGTCTTTCCCGGGCAGGGTTCGCAGTGGCTGGGGATGGGAGCGCGGCTGTGGGATGCCTCACCGGTGTTCCGTACCGAACTGCTGGCTTGCGCCGAGGCGTTGGAGCCGTATGTCGACTGGCCGGTGGTGGATGTCGTCCGGGGTCTGGCCGGCCCGGAGGTGCTGGAGCGGGTGGATGTGGTGCAGCCGGCGCTGTGGGCGATGATGATGTCGCTGGCGGCGGTATGGCGGTCCCGGGGAGTACGCCCGGCCGCCGTGGTGGGCCACAGTCAGGGTGAGATCGCCGCGGCCTGCGTCGCCGGCGCACTGACCCGGGAAGACGGGGCCCTCGCGGTGGCCCTGCGTGGCCGGGCGCTGACCGGGCTGTCGGGCAGCGGGGGAATGATCCTGCTGGCCCTCCCGGTGGACCAGGTCCGCGAGCGGCTGACCCGCTGGGAGGGCCGGATCTCGGTGGCGTCGGTGAACGGGCCGGCATCGGTGGTGGTCGCCGGAGACCGCGATGCGTTGACGGAGCTGTTCGAGTCGTGTGCCGCGGAGGAGCTGAGCACCTGGTGGGTGCCGGTGGACTACGCGTCCCACTCCGGTCATGTGGAGCGGGTGCGCGAGGAGTTGCTGGCGGCGTTGGAGCCGATCCGCCCGCGGGCGGCTACGGTGCCGCTGCTGTCCACGGTCACCGGAGAGCAGGTGTCGGGGCCGGAGTTGGACGCGGAGTACTGGTACCGGAACCTGCGCCAGACGGTGGAGTTCCAGCAGGTGATCACCGAACTGGTGGCATCCGGGCACCGGGCCTTCATCGAGGTCAGCCCACACCCCGTGCTCACCTTCGGGGTGCGGGAGATGGTGGACGCGGTCGCCACCGACGCGCTGGTGGTGGGCACCCTCCGACGTGACGAGGGCGGCCCGGACCGGCTGACCGCCTCGCTCGCGGAGGCCTTCGCGGCCGGAGTGCCGGTGGACTGGAGCGAGTCCTACCCCGGCGGCAGGCGAGTGGACCTGCCCACCTACCCCTTCCAAGGCCGCCGCTACTGGATCGACCCCGCCCCCACCGCCCCGACGACCGACCAGCAGCCCTACAGCACCGAAGAGGCCTTCTGGTCCGCCATCGAACGCGCCGACCTGACAGCGGTCACCCAGGCCCTGGACGTCGAGGACGACGCACCGCTGACCGCAGTGCTGCCCAGGCTCGCCGACTGGCGGCAGCGGCGGATGGCGCAGGCGGAGATCGACGCCTGGCGCCACCGGGTCATCTGGCAGCCCGTCGAGGCGCCTTCCGTCTCCGGTCTGTCGGGGCGTTGGCTGCTGCTGGCCCCCGGAGAGCCGGCCGGTCACCTCTGGGTCGAGGCGGCCGCCACGGCCTTGCGCGGCAGCGGGGCCGAGGTCATCACCGTGGAGTGCGACGACCCGCAACGCGCCCACCTGGCCGAACAACTCCGCGCCGCCTGCGCCGACACCACCCCCATCGGAGTGCTGTCCCTGCTGGCCCTGGACGAACGCCCCGACACCCGCGTCCCCGACGTCCCCCGCGGACTGGCCGGCACCCTGGCCCTGGTCAGCGCACTGGTCGACGCGGACATCACCGCACCGCTGTGGCTGGCCACCCAAGGCGCGGTGTCCACCGGTCGATCCGACCACCTCACCCACCCCACCCAAACCCAGGTATGGGGCCTGGGCCTGACCGCCGGACTGGAACATCCCGACCGCTGGGGCGGCCTGATCGACCTCCCCCCGCACCCGGACCAGCGTGCCACGGAGCGGCTGGTCGCCGTGGTCGCCGGGATCGATGCCGAGGACCAGTTCGCCATTCGTTCCACCGGGGTGTCGGTCCGCCGGCTCGCCCCGGCTCCGGCCCCCGCCGCCGGCCGGGATGCCGGCTGGCGCCCGCGCGGCACCGTACTGATCACCGGTGGCACCGGCGCGCTGGGCGGACACCTCGCCCGCTGGCTGGCCCGCGAAGGCGCCGAACACCTGGTCCTGGCCGGCCGACGAGGACCCGACGCGCCCGGCGCCCAGGAACTGGCCGACGAACTCCGCGCCCTGGGAGTCCAGGTGACCCTGGCCGCCTGCGACACCGCCGACCGCACCGCACTGGCCCGCCTGGTGGAACACCTGGACGCCCAGGACACCCCGATCCGCTCCGTCTTCCACACCGCCGGAATCACCACCTCCCAAGCCCTCACCGACACCAGCACCGCCGAACTGGCGCGAGTCCTCGCCGCGAAGGCCCGCGGCGCCGCCCACCTGGACGCCCTGCTGGAGGGGCGCGAGCTGGACGCGTTCGTCCTCTTCTCCTCCGCCTCCGCGATCTGGGGAAGCGGTGGGCTCGGTGCGTACGGGGCGGCCAACGCCTTCCTCGACGGGCTCGCCGAGCACCGGCGAGCCCGCGGACTGCCCGCCCTCTCGGTGTCCTGGGGCATGTGGGGCGGCGGTGGGATGTCCGGTGGCGACACCGGGGAGCGGTTGCGGCGCAACGGGCTGCGCCCGATGCCGCCGGAGCGGGCGGTCGCCGCCCTCGGCGCGGCGCTGGGCCGGGGCGAGACCAGCCTCACGGTGGCCGACATGGACTGGGCCCGATTCGCGGAGGGCTTCGCCGCGGCCCGACCCCGTCCGCTGCTCGACGGCATTCCCGAGGTGGCCCGGCTGACCGCGGAGACGACCGCCGGCCCGGACCGTGCCGGTGCGGGTTCCGCACTGGTCCAGCGGCTGGCGGTGCTGTCCGAGAGCGAGCAGCGGCAGGCGCTGCTGGAGGTGGTCCGTACCCAGGCCGCCGCCGCGCTGGGGCAGTCCGGGACCGAGGAGATCCTGCCCGACCGGCCCTTCCGCGAACTGGGCTTCGACTCACTGATCGCCGTCGGGGCGGACACCTCGCCCGCTGGCTGGCCCGCGAAGGCGCCGAACACCTGGTCCTGGCCGGCCGACGAGGACCCGACGCGCCCGGCGCCCAGGAACTGGC
>NZ_SRID01000528.1 GCF_004684805.1 Streptomyces palmae | reverse complement strand
CGCCCACCCAAGGAGGTGCCCACCCATGGTTGACCTGGAAGAGCGGCTGCACGACCTGGTACGCGCCGCCGAGCCCTCGATACGCCTGGCCGGCCCGGAGGCCGCACGGACCAGGGGCCAACGGCGCCGGGTGCGCAGGCGGGCGTCCATCGCCGCCTCGGCGGTGTTCACCGCGACCGCACTCACCCTCGGCTCCTGGCAGTTGCTGCCCGACCACGGCCCGCCCCGCACCCTGCCCGCGGCTCCGCCGACGGCGCCGAAGACCGCCCACGACATCCCGGCCTCGGCTCTGCTGCCAGCCAGCGCGGTGCCCTTCGAGCGGTCCGCGCGCTGGAAGGCCGACGGTTCCACCGACACCGTCACCGCCCCGCTCCTGGACCTGCCCGGCAAGTGCCGGCTGACCGGCCTCGACACGGCGCGGACACCCCGCCCGGTGGAACAGCGTTCCCGGAGCTACTCCGGGCGGCAGGAGGGTCAGCAGGCCCGGCACACCATCAACGCCTATGCACAGGAGCAGAAGGCCGCCCAGGTCTTCACCGCGCTGGAGAAGGCCCTCGTCTCCGAGTGCGGCCTGCACCAGATCGGCTTTCCCGCACACGAGCGAAGCGGCTCGGCGGGCAACCCCATGGTGAAGACCTTCGCCTGGTCATCCGACAACGCGCCGCACGGCATCCAGGTGGTCCTGATGCGCGCCGGCAGCAAGCTCGGCATCCTCCAGGCAAAGGAGCTGGAGGGCTTCTCCGCCGAATCCGCGGACGACCTGACCACGTACTGCACATCGGTGGCGCTGTGGCGGCTCCACCCCACCGCGGCCTCCTCTCCCCCGCCGTACGAGCCCGATCCGGAAGCGGGGCGGAAGGCTTGCTGACCCCCGCGTCCCGACCCCACGACCTCCACCATCCCGCGACCCACTCAAGAGGCCCGCTGTGCGATTCCCCCGTCCCGTACGTCAGACCCCGCTGCTGGTGGCATCGGCCCTGGCACTGACCGCCCTCGCCGGCTGCTCCTCCGCGGGCAGCCCCGCATCAGGCTCCTCGGTGTCCCCGGCCGACGCCGGGCCGGCCCGGATCTCCGTCACCCCGACCGGCGGCACCGGGGCCATAGCTCCGGACAGCACCGTCAAGGTCGATGTAGAGGGCGGCACCCTCACCTCGGTGGAGATGACCTCCGGCAGCAGCGGTGCGGTCCCGGTCACCGGCACCTGGACCAAGGGCAGAAAGAGCTGGCACTCCGCCCGCACCATGACGCCGGGCGCCCACTACACGGTGCGGGTCACGGCGACCAACGCGGCCGGCGAGCGCACCAACCGCCAGGCCCAGCTCGAGGTCCGCCCGGCCCGGTCGTTCAACGGCGTCACCGTCACCCCCACCCGCGACGCGGTGGTCGGCGCCGGCCAGCCGGTCTCCGTCGCCTTCGACCACCCCGTGCGGAACAAGGCGGCCGTGGAGCGCCGGCTCTCGGTGACCACCTCCCCGCGCACCGAAGGCTCCTGGGGCTGGGTGCGTGACCCGCTCACCGGCACCGAGCGCGTCGACTGGCGTCCGAAGTCCTACTGGGCCAAGGGCACCAAGGTCACCCTGCACGCCAGGCTCAGCGGGGTGGACACCGGTCAGGGCCGCTATCTGCGTCGCGATGTGACCAGCAACTTCACCGTGGGCACGGTCCGCGTCTCCAAGGTCGACTTGGTCAAGCACACCATGGCCGTCTACGAGGACGGCACCAAGATCCGCACCATCCCCATATCCGGCGGTTCCCCCTCCTACCCGACCTGGAACGGCACCATGGTGGTCCTCGACAAGGCCCCCATGGTCCACATGACCAATGAGTCGGTGGGCATAGCCGATCCCTACAGCGAGGACGTCCCCTGGGCGGTCCACCTCACCACCAGCGGCACCTACGCCCACGCCGCCCCGTGGAACGAGGGCCTCGGATACTTCGGCCGCTCCAATCAGAGCCATGGCTGCGTCGGCATGTCCGAGGCCGATGGCAAGTGGTTCTACGAGCGGGCCGTGCGCGGTGACCTGGTCGAGGTCACCGGTTCCACCCGGCAGACCGTCCCCACCGGAAACGGCTACGGCGACTGGAACCCCAGCTACGAGCAGTGGCAGCGGCTCAGCGCACTCCGCTGAGCGGACTCGCGGCCACCTGCCCGGTGGCCGCACGCCCGCGGGCCCGGTGACCTCTCCGGCCCGGCGCTGGTCCGGTCTCGGTCAGGCCCTGGTCTGACCGAGACCGGACCCCCTGGTCAGGCCCGCGTGCCCGATCGGGGAGCATCGTCCAGGAGTCGGCCGGGGGACGACCTACCAGCCGGGACCACGGGACCGAGCCCGGCCGGGACCACGGGACCGGCCCCGCCGGGGACTCCTCAGGCCTTCTGGCCGTCCCCGTCCCCGTCCTCGGCTCCGTCCCCCAGGGCCTTGCTCATGAACAGCGCCGTCTCTCCCTCCGAGGCGGTGCCGATATAGAGGCTGGTGTCCAGGCCGCAGAAGGTGAAGCCCATGCGCTGGTAGGCGCGAATGGCCGGGGCGTTGAGGTCGGTGACCTCCAGCCAGGCGGTACGGGCGCCGCGGGACCGGCCGTAGGCAAGCGCCTGGGCCATCAGCCCGCGGCCCATCCCGCGACCCCGGTGGGCGGGTGCGACGGCGATGTCGCGGATGGCGAGGCGGTGGTTCCATGCCTCGTAGTCGACGGCGATGGCACCGCAGACCCGGTCACCCTCCAGGGCGACCACCGTGTACTCGGCCGGTTCGTCGTCCTCGTCCGGGAAGTGCTTGGTCAGCGGTGGATCCAGCGGGACGGGCCGGACAGTGAAACCGGCCGGGGTGGCGGTCACCACGTACCGGGTGTCGGTGGTGAAGGAGCTGTCCAGGGCGGCGAGTCGACTGTGATCCGTCCGGGCAAGCGGCCGGTAGGTGTACGAGGGCGGCGTCATCTCGCCACGGTATGAGGGAGGGAAGCCGGACGACGCCGGGAGGGGATGGTTTCGGGCACCGAGCACTGTTGCGCGAACAGGGGCAGTTCGTGACCGTCTCGTGGAGAAATACGGCGCTGGATGCGATCGAATAGCCAGGACCGTGGATCCGTACGCAGGTGGAGGTAGTGCAGATGGCTGGGGTTCCCGCAGGAGTGGTGGCCGCGGGCGGGCTCGTCGGCGGGTACGGCGTCGCCCGCTGGACGAAGAAGCGACCGCTGGGCGGCGTGGCGCTGGCCGCGGCCGGGGCGGTGGCCGCCCGCGGCTGGCAGGAGAAGGCCGGGACGAGTACGGCGGCAGCGCTGAGCGGACTGTATGTCGCCGCCTTCGCCGGATCGCATCCGCTGGCCAAGAAGCTGGGTGCCTGGCCCTCGGTGTTCGCCGTGGCGGGAGTGATGGCGGTCGCTTCCTGGGCGGCCGCCGACCGCAGGAGCTGACCCGCACCGCCCACCACCCACCCTCAAGGAGGCAGCTGCGACAGCTCCGGTTCGACCGGGCCGGCCGCGCCACTCCCTGCGAGGGGACGCGGGGTGGACGGTAGGCCGGCCCCCCACTGCCTGGAAGTGGGGCGCGGGGCGGGCGTAGACCGGCGGCCCTGGTGTCAAGGGGGGAGAGAGCACCAGGACCGCCGGCGTATCTGTTGTGGGGG
>NZ_SRID01000527.1 GCF_004684805.1 Streptomyces palmae | reverse complement strand
CGGTGATGGATGGTGGGTATTGGTTCACGAATCTGCGGCAGACGGTGGAGCTTCAGGCGGCCGTGAGTACTGCTGTCGCCGACGGGCATACGGCGTTCGTTGAGTGCAGTCCGCATCCGGGGTTGGTCCCGCCGCCCTCGCAGGAGCCGCCGTTGAGTTTGCAGCCGGTGGGGCTGCCGCTGCCGGTGCCGTTGAAGCCGAAGGTGACGGAGGCGCCAGGGGCCAGCGAGCCGTTCCAGCTCGTGTTCTTGGCGGTCCAGTGGTTCCCGGAGCCGGAGACCTGGGCGTCCCAGGAGGAGGTGACGGAGGTGCCGGCCGGGAAGTCCCACTCCACGGTCCAGCCGCTCAGGGTGGTGGTGCCGGTGTTCTTCACCGTCCAGCGGCCCTCGAAGCCCGTGCCCCAGTCGGATGCCTTGGT
Source organism: Streptomyces palmae (assembly GCF_004684805.1). Taxonomy (GTDB): domain Bacteria; phylum Actinomycetota; class Actinomycetes; order Streptomycetales; family Streptomycetaceae; genus Streptomyces; species Streptomyces palmae. The sequence continues at coordinate 3,204 of NZ_SRID01000527.1, read as the reverse complement.
GTAGCCGGCGGTCGCGGACTCGGCCGCGTGTGCGGGTGCCGCGGCGGCCAGCCCCAGCAGGGCGGCCAGGGGGAGAAGGAGGGCGGTCAGAGCCGCGATGGCCCTGCGATGCGCGGCCAGGCCGCGTAGGGGGGTGTCTGGTATCACGGTTGCTCCTCGTACAGGGGGGTGAAGGTACGGGGGAACCTGCGTCGCCCGGTGAGCACTGGGAGGCAAGAGGGTGTTCACCGCAGTTGGTGAGGGGAGCGTAGAAAGGTCTGGACCATCGGTCAAGAGGTCTGGACCAGTTACGGCGGGATCGGCCCGGCCGCGCACCGGATACCGCGTCAGATGCCCAACTCCTGGGCGAGCACCGCGGCCTGCACCCGGCTGCGCAGTCCCAGCTTCCCCAGCAGCCTGCTGACGTGGGTCTTCACCGTGGCCTCCGCCATCGTGAGCCGCTCGCCGATCTCCACGTTGGACAGCCCCTGCCCCAGGCAGCACAGCACCTCGCGCTCCCGCCGGGTGAGCGGATCCAGTACGGCGGGGTCCGGGGCCCTGACGGCGGGCGCCGGGCCGGCACTGGCGAACTCGGCGATGAGCCGCCGGGTCACCGCGGGGGCGATCAGCCCCTCACCGCGCGCCACCGTACGGACCGCCGTGACCAGTTCGGCTGCCTCGCTGTCCTTGAGCAGGAATCCCGCGGCGCCGGCCCGCAGCGCCCCGAAGACGTACTCGTCCAGATCGAAGGTGGTCAGCACCAGAACATCGGCCAGCCCCTCGGCGACCACCTGCCGGGTGGCCGACACCCCGTCCAGACGCGGCATCTGGACGTCCATCAGCACCAGGTCCGGCCTCAGCTCGCGAGCGAGCCGTACCGCCTCCTCGCCGTCCGAGGCCTCGCCCACCACCTCGATGTCCCGCGCGGACCGGAGGATCAGCACCAGCCCTGCGCGGACCGCCATCTGGTCCTCGGCGACCACTACCCGGATCGTCATCGGTCTCCCTCTCCTCCCGTCACCGGCAGCACCGCCCGCACCCGCCAACTCCCGTCCTCCGGGCCGGCCGTGAACTCCCCGCCCAGCAGCGAGACCCGCTCTCGCATACCGATCAGCCCGGCGCCCGAACCGGGCGCCCGCGGCACCGGCGCCCTCCCCAGCGGGCTGACCACGGTGACCCGCAGCGGCGTCCCTTCACCGGACCGCGCCCCGCCCGCCGCACCGCGCGGCCCCGGCACCAGCGGGCCGCGGTCCAGCTCCACCAGCACCTCGCCGGGCGCGGCGTGCTTGAGCGCGTTGGTCAGCGCCTCCTGCACGATGCGGTAGGCGGCCAGCTCCACCGGGGCGGGCAGCGGATCAGCCGCGGCCGGCCGCCGGTCCCGCAGCCGGAACTCCAGACCGGTCGTGCCCGGCAGGTCGTCCGATCGGGCGCTGCACTCCGCCGCGGCTGCGGCACGGGTCTGCCGCAGCAGAGCCGCCAGCCCCTCAAGGGTGGGCGCGGCGGCCGGTTCGGCATCCGCCCCCGCGTCCCGCAGCAGCCCGATCAGCCGGCGCATCTCGGCCAGACCCCGCACGCTGTTCTCTCGTATGACACCCAGCGCCTCCCGGTCGGCGGCCGGATCCGCCAGGGACAGTGCGGCGGTGGAGTGGATGGCTATCGCGGAGAGATGGCCCGCCACCATGTCGTGCAGCTCGCGGGCCATTCGCGCGCGCTCGGTGGTCACCGCCTGGACGCGGTCCATCTCGGCCAGCAGCGCGGTCTGCTCGGCACGCAACCGGGCCGCCTCGGCCGCCTCCTTGTGGTTGCGGATCACCATGCCGGTCCAGGCCGGGCCGGCGGCGATCACCCCCACCATGACCCCGGTCAGCAGCGCCTCGGGGCGTCGCAGCACGGCGAGCGGAATCACCGTCGCCAGCACGGTCAGCAGCTCCGCGACCCGCGGCACCAGCCGGGCCGCGGCGGGCCGCCCGTACAGCACCGCCGTGTACACCAGATCGGTGAACATCACCACGTTGGAGATCAGCGACCCGGCGAGGACGTCCAGCGCATAGGCGGCGGTGCCGATCGCCAGTCCGATGCCCGGGGCGGTGCGGCGCAGCGTCTCACAACCACTCAGGACGACCAGCGAGACCAGTGAGCACCAGGCCGGCATCCCCAGCGCCACCGTCGCCCCGTGCAGGCCCAGACCCCACAGCACCAGCCCGCCCAGCAGCCCGACCCCGGCGATGCCGAGGTCCTGCTGGCGCGGGCGGCCGGGGAGCGGAGGGAGTGGGGGCATGGCTCCCATCCCACCACGGGGCCCGGGCCGCTGTGATCCGTCCCGAGGCGGGTTCGGGCGGAGGGGGAGTCCATCAAAGGATGCAGTACGGGTTCATCAGCGGCGACGACGCGCACCCGCCCGGATCGGGGGAGTCTGGAGATGGCCCGAACGAGGCCGGTCGAACGTCGGAGAGGAGGACTCTGTGATCGTCGGACTGATCATCGCCTGCGAGATCGGCTTCTGGGTCGTTCTCGGCGCCGGCCTGACGGTGCGCTACCTGCTGCGCAGGCCGCGGGCGGGAGCGCTGCTGCTGGCCGGGGTTCCCGTGGTGGACCTGGTGCTGCTGGCCGCCACCGTGGTCGATCTGCGGCGCGGCGCGGAGCCCTCCGCCGCGCACGGGCTGGCCGCGATATACCTGGGCTTCTCCGTGGCGTACGGGCGGTATCTGATCGGCTGGGCGGACGGGCACGCCGCGCACCGTCTGGCCGGCGGACCGCGCCCGGCCAAGGCTCCCCGATACGGCGCCGCCCGAATACGGCACGAGTGGCGGCTGTGGCGGATGACGCTGGTCGCCGGGGCGATCGCGCTGGCCGTGCTCCAGGGCTGCACGGCACTGGTGGGCGAGGGCGGGGGAGCGGACGCCCTGCGCGCGAACCAGATGCTGATGCTGCAGGTCGTCGGCATCCATCTGCTGGTCGCGGTCACCTACACGGTATGGCCACCGCGCCCCAAGGCACCGCGGACACGCACAGGCGTACGGGAGGACGGAACTGAGGGGTAGTCGGCGGTGGCGGTGGGCCGGGGTGGGTCCGCCGGAGGCGACCGTGTCGGTGTAAGGGGCGGTCCGGGGAGTCTCTGACGGAGTCGGCCGTGCCGGACGACGGGCGTGGGCCGGCGCGAGTCCGAGGGTGAGTAGGCCGTACCGGCGATGTGGCGGTCCGGGGAGTCTCTGACGGGGGGTCGGC
>NZ_SRID01000526.1 GCF_004684805.1 Streptomyces palmae | reverse complement strand
GCGCGGCACACCCCCGCCGCCACCGCGCGGCACATCCCACCCCTCGCCACGGCGCGGGCCATCACGCCCCTCGCCGCTCACCCATCCCACCTGCCGCGGTGCGCTCCCCACGCCACCGCCGCACATCACAGCGCACGTCATCGGCGTCGCAGTACGCCACAGCATGCCCGGTTTCCGCGAGTTGTCCGCGGCGACCGGAATCCGAAGAGAAAGGGGCCGCGGTGCGCCGCTTGGCCGGAACGATTCTGCTGATCACCGCACTCACCGGGTGCACCATCGAGATCGGCACGGGAGGCGGCGAGGGAACGGACGCCGGCCAGAGCCGCGAGCCGGCCCCGATGACCTCCGCGACGGCGCTGCCGACCACCCTGGGCGGCGACCCGGACGCCTGCGCCCTGCTCACCCTGGACGAGCTGCGCGACGCGCTGGGCTACCCGGTGGTGATCAGCGGTCGCACCTGGGACGGCACCCGGCACGCCGACAACTGCGGCTGGGACCCCGCGGACAAGTCCGACCCGCCCGGGGTGGCGGTGTCCTACATCGCCAAGCCCAAGGGCGGGCTCAGGGCGCCCTGCGACGAGTGGCGCGAGGTGCTGGGCGGCCCCGCGACGGTGCCCGGACTCGGCCTGGACGCGCTCTGGGACTACATGAGCCTCTCCGGACCGCCGCTGTCGGTGCTCCATGTGTGCACCGCGCGCGGCCAGTTGGACGTGATCGCCATCGGCAACCGTCCGGACGCGGAGCTGCGGCAGGTGGCCGTCAACGTGGCCAAGGCGGCCATCCCCCGTATGCCCAAGCTCTCCGGCGGACACTGACACGCCTGCTCGCGGGGCGGGTCGGCCCGTGGCGCGGCGCGTCGCTGACCGCCGCCCCGGGCTCGGCCATGAGAGTGTGGTCGCGGTTTCTCCGGCCGGTCGGCGATGAGGTGGGTGATCTTCTGCGCACGCGTCCGTGCCGGTGCATACCGGCACTCACCCGATGAGCGACGCCGACCGCATAACACGCCACGAGACCAGCCGATATGCCCCACTCGCCACCGGTCCATCCAGCGACCGAGCCCCGTCGGACCACGCCCCGTCAGCGCGGACGACCGCCGTCCGGCGGCAGGTACGTCGCGCGGGCGCACGTCCGCCAAGCGCGGCACCCCGGGAGCACCGCTTGGGGACGTACGCCTTGGAGCGGGGCGCGTCCGCTCCCGCGGGGGCGGACGGCCCTCGGGCGGCCCACCCGGGTGGCGGGCCGGCCGCCCGGTGCCTCACTTCCCGCCGGCGACCCGCTCCACCTTGGCGACCTGGGCCTTCAGCAGTGCCTCCGGGGCCTTGGGGTGCTTCTTGCTCACATCGTGGAAGCTCATGACCACGGTCAGCTGGCTGCCGGAGCGCACCATGTCGAACCGCGCCATACCGGGCTCCTCGGAGTCCAACATCTTGGCGCTGAACGCGACCGCGTCGTCGCCCAGTTGGGGCGCCGCCTCCGGCTTCACCCCGCTGAGCTTGAGCGCTTCATCTATGCCGGTGATGCCCAAGCCAGCCGTGCAGGCGCCGATCGCCGCCTTGAGGTCGGTCACCGTCTTCTTGGCGTCCGCCTCGGAGTAGGCGGAGATCCGCAGCGTGCCGAGGGAGAGTTCGGAGACGTCGAAGGCCTTGTCGGGGTCCTTGCCGCCGGCGCCGATGTTGGTGAAGCCGCTGAAGACGCTGGCGGCCGGCTTGGGGGTGAACTCCGTGCCGAACATCTCCGCGATCGGCTGGCAGTCCGCCTTGTCGGCCTTGGCCCCGCGCCCCCCGCCCAGTTCCTTCTCGCCGACCGACTCGATCTGGTAGCCCTTGACCTCCGTCTTGGTCAGCGCGGCCTTCTTCAGCTGGGCCTCGCTCAGCGGGGCGGACTGCTGAGAGGCATCCTTCGCACCGGCCTTCTTGTCGGACGCCGTGTCATCGCCGGAGCCCCCGCACGCGGTTGCCAGCCCCAGCACCGCCACCGAGGCCGCCGCCACTACGACCCGGGACACAGACTTCTTCACTATCTCGCCTACCTCGAGCATTCGTGGAGACGCACGCGCGTCTACCCGTTCCGGGTCATACAACAGCCACGTGGGTCCGACCGGGCGTCGATCACGGTGACGATCCGATATCGCCCAAAAGGTTGTACGAACCGTGTCACGTCTTGGCCACAGGCCGCCGGACGGGCCTCGCACGGACATCTCCGGCCCGCCCAGGGTTGCACGGGCGACCGCCGATGTGGCCCATCCCATATCACCAAACGCATACGCAACCTTCGTGGTTCACGCTGGTCTTAACCACCGTCAGGTCACCTTCGAGCAACCCACCGGCGGCATGCCGGCCACCTCCGTCCCCGGAGCCGGTCGCCACCGCCGTCGGCCGCCACCGTTCGGGACTCCCGAACGGACAACACGGGGCCCGAGGCCGGAGAGGAGGACACGCCGGACGCACCCAAGCGCTGGCGTACCCGTCATGAAGATCTCGTTCCTGCTGCACAACGCCTACGGCATCGGGGGCACCATCCGATCCACCTTCAACGTGGCCGGCGCACTCGCCGCCCGGCACGAGGTGGAGATCGTCACCCTCACCCGCACACTGGACACGCCGAGCCTGCCGCTGCACCCCAAGGTGAGCATCACCCCGCTCATCGATCTGCGGTCCGGCGTCCGGTCCGGCGACAAGGGCCACCCCCTGCTCTCCCAGCCCTCGGCCCACGTGCCGGCGGCGGAGGCGGGCGGCACCAAGAACTTCAACGCCCTGACCGACCAGCGGCTGTCCGCGTTCCTGGCCGCCACCGACGCGGAGGCGGTCATCGCCACCCGCCCGGGCCTGGTGGTCTGCCTCGCCGAGTTCGGCCAGGACCGCTATCTGCGCATCGGCCAGGAGCACCGGCTGTACCGCACCCACAAGCCCGAGATCCGCACCGCCTGCGACACCGCGATCGCCCGGCTGGACGCGTTCACCTCGGTCTCCGAGGCGGACGCCGCCACCCACCGGGCCGAACTCCCCGACGTTCCGGCCCTGTTGACCGCCATCCCCAACGGGGTGCCGCCCACCGGCGTGGAGCCCTCCGACGGCAGAGCCAAGCTGGTGGTGGCCGCCGGCCGGCTGATCCCGGTCAAGCGGTACGACCTGCTGATCCGCGCCTGGGCCACGGTGGCCGCACGCCACCCCGACTGGGCCCTTCGGCTCTACGGCCGCGGCCCCCAACAGGCGGCGCTGCGCAAGCAGATCGACGATCTCGGCCTGGCCGACAAGATCACCATGATGGGCGCGCACGCGCCGATCGAGACCGAGTGGGCCAAGGGGTCGATCGCCGCGGTCACCTCCCGCGAGGAGTCCTTCGGGATGACCATCGTGGAGGCCATGCACTGCGGGGTCCCGGTGGTCGCCACCGACTGCCCGCACGGCCCCGGCGAGATCATCACCCACGGCCGGGACGGCCTGCTGGTACCGGTCGGCGACGCGGACGCCATCGCCGCCGGGCTGTGCAAGCTGATCGAGGACGACGAGCTGCGGCTCAGCATGGGCGCCGCCGCCCGTGCCTCCGCCGAGCGCTACGCACCGGCCCGGATCGCCGACCACTACCAGGACCTCTTCGACCGGCTGCGCCAGCGGCGGGCCACCGCCCCGGCCGGCCTGCCCACCCCCGGCG